>JAUWNP010000103.1 GCA_030612585.1 Anaerolineae bacterium | reverse complement strand
AAACAGATACCAGAGGGAGAACGTGACTTGAAAGCCTACCGTCCCCTGGGTATTTCCTGCGCCGCGACGCTGGCCAGCGACGCCGACGAGCCGTTGCTTTGGCATGGCCTGACTGACGACGGCCGCCCCGCCGACCAGATGACCCAGCAGGATGCGATGAACCTGGTACACTACCTGGAGACGATGGTCAACGATGGATATACCATCCTCACCTGGAATGGCCTGGGCTTCGACTTTGACATCCTGGCCGAAGAGTCGGGGATGAGCGAAGAGTGCCAGCGCCTGGCGTTCGACCTTGACCACGTGGATATGATGTTTCACGTGTTGTGCACGCTTGGCTACCCCGTGGCCCTCGACCGTGCGGCCAAGGGGATGGGCCTGGCAGGAAAACCGGAGGGGATGAGCGGAGCCTTGGCCCCGCACTTGTGGGCCAAGGGAAAACGCCAGGAGGTGCTCGACTACGTGGCCCAGGACGTGCGCACCACGTTGGATCTGGCCCAAATCTGCGAGGAGCGCGGCCACCTCCATTGGATCACCCGCAGAGGCAGCATAGGGAAAATGGCCCTGCCCTCGGGATGGATCACCGTCCGTGAGGCGCTGGCATTGCCGGAGCCGGACACCTCGTGGATGTCCAACCCCTGGTCGCGTTCCAAGTTCACCGCCTGGCTGGGTTGAGAAGAATTCTGTCCCCCCATCCTTCGGCAGGCTCAGGACAGGTCCTGGCCACGCCGCATCTGTTAATCGCGCCATACAACCGGGCCGCGTCGTTGACTGGGCCAATTCGAAGAATCCATGCTATAATAGCCATAATCATAAGAGCGTATCCCTTCAGGAGGCAGAGGAATGCCCGTAGTGAGTCTGACCATCCCGGATAAAGTGTACCGCCAGCTTCGGGACGAGGCGGCCCGGTTGGGTAAGTCGCCCCAGGCTATGGCGGAAGAGTGGCTTGCCAAGCGCGCAGCGCGATTGTCCATAACGTCTACCCACCTCCAGATGCCTGCCGAGTCTGCGCTCCGCTATGGAATCCAAATTGGATCGCCTGGTGGAAATTCGGCGCCTGGATTGGGCGGCAGTGCGGGCCATACGGTAGATACACCACCGAAGGAATCGGACGATGACCGTAAGAAGGCATACCAGGCGCTCCGCGCGGCCGGGCTGCTGACCGGATTGGGAGCAGACCTGCGCAGGCTTGCGGACCCAGCGGTGTGTTTGGAAGACGTCAACGCTGCTCTGGCTCGAGCCGGAGGCAAGCCGCTCAGTGAAATCGTCCTGGAACAGCGTGGGCCCAAAGGATGAGCCATTTCTACCTGGATGCCAGCGCTGTGGTCAAGCGCTACAGCCCGGAAACCGGCACTGCCTGGGTGAAAGCGCTGGCTGATCGTTCGTCTGGACATGCTATCGTTCTGGGTGAAATTACCCTGGCGGAAGTCGCCGCCGCCCTCGCCGCCAAACATCGTGCACCGAATGGCATTACTCGCAGGGAACGCGATGACGCGGTAGCCCTTTTCCTGAACCACTGTGATGCTGAGTATACACTGGTCGCCATCACTCACTCTATCATTCACCAGGCTGTCATTCTGACTCAAAATCACAAATTGCGTGGCTACGACGCTGTGCAGTTGGCTACAGCCTTGACCGCCAATGAGGCCTTCGCAGCGGACGGTCTCCCTGCGCTCACATTCGTGGCCGCTGATGGCGATCTGCTGACGGCGGCCAATGCCGAGGGGCTGGCTACTGAGAACCCTAACCTCCGTCCATGAATTCCTGAGCGGGAGCCCCATCGCACCATGCCTGATCCATCTCACGAGGCCGAACAAGCCCTCGCCCTGGCCCTGGCCGAGGCCCAACACCAACGCTCCTCCATCCTTCGGCAGGCTCAGGACAAGCCCTGGGCACGCCCCACCTGTTCATCGCGCTGGCTTGACCGTATCCCTCACCTGGGCTACAATCAGGTGTGCCCGACGGTAAGAGGATACGGGTGATGATAATGGGTGGCGGTGGGTAGTTGCACAGCATTGACGTGTACAAGCCTCCTCTGCATCACCACAGCGGGTTGGAGAGGTGAAAAACTATGAGAGTCAAATCCATCTACCTGGAGAATGTACGGGGATTGCCCACCATAGACCTGGACTTCCTGGACCCGATCACAGAGCAGATACGTACCCGCACAGTCATCGCCGGCAGCAATGGCACTGGCAAAACTACCGTCCTGGATGCAATCTATACCTTAATGAGCCTGATCGTGTCTAAGCCGGAAAAGGCCTTGGCGATGTGGTTGTCGCCCGGACAGGTGCGGGCCAAACTCGACCTGCACGATATGCCGGCCCTACACACTCCCAGGCAGCAGCAGATAGTTCCAGAGGGATGGTCGCTCGTCGTTGCCCTCGGGCCAGAGCCCTGGCTGTCTCAGATTGAGGCACCCTATCTGCACACCCTCGCCGGTGATACGGTCAATACCTGGCACTACGTTCACCAGGCACCAGATAGCTTCGTATCCCTGGTTTGGGCCGTCAAAGAGGGGCGGATGACAGTGGAGTTGCCCACCACGCTGTATTTCCCGTCGGAACGGCGTGAACTGGTGGCTAAGAAGAAGGGCCAGATCATCGCCGAAGGCAGCGAGTACGCGTGGACGTGGCGCTTTTCCGACAGCCAGAAATGGGAGGGATCGCTGGAGAGTTTTCTGGTCGCAATGGACTATCGAGACCTCATGGCCCAACGAGAGAGGCGAACTGATGCAGGCGAGTTCCGGCCATTTCTGGGAGTGATAAACCGGTTCCTGGAAGGCAAGCAAATCGTTGAGGTGGATCAGAGCTCTTTTCGTGTTCAGGTCAGAGCGGATAGTGGTGAGGAGTTCAGCATTGACGAGTTGAGTTCTGGCGAGAAGCAAATCTTGCTTATGCTGGGCGAGATTCAGCGCCGCATAAGCAAGGGCAGTATCGTGATGATTGATGAACCGGAGATACATCTACATCCTCAATGGCAACGCAGGCTGGTGCGTACATTGACTGATTTATGCGCGATACACGACGCCCAGTTAATCATCACCACCCACTCGGAAGAGATAGCAAACGCTGTCTACGAACATGAATTGATCCTCCTTGATGCCATCTTCGACCAGGAGCCAGTGATATGACACGTTCGCTGTCTTTACGGAATGTCTACGTAGAAGGCGGTGGCGATGTGGTTGTTCTTAGCCGTTGGTTCCCCCGCCTACAGTTCAAAGCGTCGGGCGGCAAAGACCAGGTAGGGCGTAGAGTAGAGCAGGATTCCGCGAGCTATGGCCTGTTGGATCGGGACTTTGCACCGGATGAGGAGGTGGAAGCCAGCCGAGAGCCTCACAGCCGGATGGTGATTATGCAACGCTATGCTATTGAGAACTACCTGCTGGAGTCCGCTACCATCGCTGCGGTAGTGAAACAACTGATATCGTGTGCCAGCGCTGATGAAATCCAGATCTGGCTGGATGAGGCTCACATTCGGCAGAGCATACACGAGTGGGCGGAAGAATTGGCTCTCTATGCTGCTGCGAACTCGATTATCTCCGAGTGGCGCAATGCCATTATGTTCGACCGACAACTGGGCTTCCTGCGTTACTTTGGGCCTCTACCACCTATTCCCCGTGCCCAGATTGTCAGGAGCCTTCAACGGCGACTGACCGCTCTTACGCCAGCGGATCAGATTGAAGCAGTCTTGGACACGCGATATGAACAGGTAAAAGCAGACCTGGTGGGGTGGGACGGACTTCAGCGTTGGATCAATGGCAAGGTTTTGCTGGAGAGTTACCTTTACCGACGAGTTTTTGCGGCGGCTGGGCTTTCCCAATCCAGGCTGCGCGATTTGCTGATTGAAGCCGGCAGGGGGCACGTTCCGGTGGAGTTTGAGGGATTGGCCCGGCGATGGACCAGTTGACGTTGCCCCAACGGCTTGAAAAGCGGTTGGCCGTTGTGCCGCGTTGAGTGATCAGCTAGCATAGCACGGGGTCCAGGCCTTTTTGGCCCGACCTGCTAGATCAGGCATGCCCTTGGCGAGCGGAGGGATTGAATGCCTCTTGCCCCCAACCAACAACTCTCTGAATACCGCATCGCCCGCATCCTGGGCCGGGGAGCCTTCGGCACCGTCTACCTGACCCATGACGCATTCCTTGGCCGCCCGGTCGCCATCACGAAACTGACCATACTCTCATAGGACAAGATGGGGCGCTGGGAAGGCAAATATGGGTCAATGTCCCATAGACATAGCCTTCGAGAACGAGTATAATGTGCTTAGGCGCTGAATGTAATCCGTTGCTGGGCGGTTGGTCTTCAGTTGATGCTGATCGGAGACGAGGATGCCCTACGACAAGTTGCTGAGCCAGTGCCGGACTAAGCCCTATCGAGTCAAGCCTCGAGAAGTGGGATAGTTGCCCCAGGTGGCTGCCTGAGACCTGGTCATAGCAGAGAGGATGCTGCCTGATAACAATGCCTCTCACTCCCAACCAACAACTCTCTGAATACCGCATCGAGCGCATCCTGGGCCGGGGAGCCTTCGGCACCGTCTACCTGGCCCACGACACGCTCCTCGACCGCCCGGTCGCCATCAAGGAACTGACCGTCACCGCCCAAGTGGAGGAATGGGCATGAACTATACACTTACTCCAGAGCAAGAGGCCATCATCCATCACCCACTGGGTAAACATGCCCGCGTGTTGGCTGTCGCTGGCTCAGGTAAGACGACGACGATGGTTCATCGCGTGCGTCACATGGTTATGGATCTGAACCAGGACCCCAGGCGTATCCGGGCGGTCATGTTCAACCGGCTGGCACGTAAGGACTTTGAGGACAAACTTGCTGGCGTGATCTTTGAGGTCGGCAGACGTCCCAAAGTGCTGACTTTCCACGCCCTAGCCTACAGGATGCGTTCAGACGCCGAGAAGCAAGGTCTGCTTCCTCGCTATACGGAACTGTGGATGGGTGACAAAGAAGAACTGGCTCTCATCTGTATGCACCGGGCCATTGATTCACTCCTAAGGGAAGGCATCATCGAGGACGACATTGACCCCAAAGATGCCCTGGATGCCGTCGGGCTCTGGAAAGCATCACTCATTCCACCTGAGCGCGCCGGTCACCGCACTAACCCGGATTTCCCTCTCGTCTACCGTCGCTTCGAGGAGTTCCGTGAGGAAAAGCGTGCGCTCACCTTCGATGACTTTGTTCCCAAGGCACTAGAACTGATAGAACATAATCCCACATTCCGCCGACGCTGGGTCAATCGGCTGGATCACTTGATCGTGGACGAGTACCAGGACATAAACTACGGGCAGCAACAACTCATCTGCCTTCTGGCTGGCAAGCGCGCGGACGTGATGGTGGTCGGTGATGACGACCAGACGATCTATGAGTGGCGAGCCGCCCGCCCGTACTACATTCTTCAGGGATTCAAGGAAGATTTCAACAACAAGCCGGTGATTGACTATCAGATCCCGCGTTCTTTCCGCTTTGGGCCGCTAGCGGCTCAGACAGCCTACAACGTCATCGTCTTCAATCAGCGGCGAGAATCCAAGCCGTTGGTCTCGCACGATGTGCACCAACATACGGGTATCACCATTCTAACCGATGAATCCGAGCAGCCCACTCAGACCGCACTGGGTATGGCGGAGGAAGTAGTCACATTGGTGCAGAAGAAGCACGTACCACCGAAGAATATCGGCGTATTAGGAAGGACATTTGTACAGTTGGAGGGCCTGCAAACCGTCTTTGTTGAGCGTAAGATTCCCTTTCGGGTGCTGGGCATGGCGCCATTCTTCGAACGCGACGAAAACCGCACGTTGATTGACTACATCAGGCTTGCCCTGGCCTGGGATGAACCCGCCAGCGTGATGAAACCCTGGCGTTCCGTAAGAGAAACCGTGGATAGTGAGGAGCCCGCTCAAAGTCGTACCTCGAGCCGGTACCGGTTGCGTCACAGGCATAGTCCACACAGCGAAGCAGTGCGCACTGTTCTGGCCGTGGCAAACACGCCTTCCCGCATGCTGTCTCGGATCGCCTTACAAAAGGCCGTGGAGCGTGGCGGCAAGCAAGGTCTGTCCCTGGGTAAGTCGCTCGATCAATTGCTCAATGCAACCTCCAGTCCACTGCGTGCCGAACGGCGCGAGACTTTGCAAGAACTGGTTGACTTCCTGCACCGCATCGCGGAACGTGTCGCTGGCGAGCCCAACCTGAAAGCCGGCGAGATGCTAAACTGGATCGTTGAGCACACTGGCTACCGCGAACACTACGCACGTTACTACGGTGAGGGGATAGCTTCCGTCGAGCGTATGGCCTCCGTTGATAACTTTATCGCTTTTGCTTCCAGAACTGGAAAGACCGTGTTGGAGTTCATCCAATACCTCAAGACGCTTGATCCAACTCAAGGTCTTGACCCGAAGGAAGTTGTCACGATGACCACTGTCCACCGTACCAAGGGCCGTGAGTACGACTACGTGTTTATCCCCGCCTGCGTCGAAGGCCATATGCCGGTTCATCTGGCTGACGACGTTGGCGTATACGACACCGCTGGCGTTGTGCCAGATCATCCGCCCTCGCCTCCGTTGGAGAACGAGCGGCGGCTGTTCTACGTCGCCATCACCCGCGCCATCAAGCACCTCTACATTGGCACCAGTGTGCCGCCGGCTGGTCAGCAGAGCCAATCGTCAACGCCGCTGCCGTCGCGCTTTCTAGAGGAGATGCAATTGGAACCAACCAGGGATCTCCTTGCAGCTTTCCAGAAAGCAATGGACTCAGGTTCTGGGGAATCGCGGCATGCTGAGTTGAGCCAGGTGTTGACTCAATTGGTTGGTAGACACTCCCTTGTCCACTACATTGCAGAGCACTACTTGCCAGATCTCCAAGAACAGGAGTTGATGGAGACAGTCAACAGACTAGTTGCGGAGACTCAGGAGATAGCCTTCCAGTATGAGCACCAGTACCCAGCACTGGATATGCCAAGCCGACGATCTAAGAAGAAAGAACCCGAACCACCGCCCTGGTCCGACCCTTGGGAGGGGATTGGTGTCACCATTTGATGATTATGCGACACTCTATTCGTCTTCGTGCCGCTTTTGAGACCTGTGAAGCGCTGTTGGCGCCAGGCAAGAAATGGCGTTTGTCGCCCTATGTAGATGCCGCCCTGTCGGCGGCTGGCATGTCTGAACTGGCATTCCTCATCCCAGTCTACCAGTCGGTGATTCTCGACCTGCTGGAAGAGGGACACTTACCGTCCGTCCTGTCCATCCTCGACTTGGGCTCGCAGGCCGGCATTGGTGCACTTGCCACACTTGATGCCCTGTTGGCTTGGCATACATCCTGCACGCTATACGATGTCTCATCTGGGGTTAACGAGGTTGATCTCTGGGCTGTGAATAGCAAAAGCCAGGATGAGCGCGGACTTTGGAGAGCTTTTCGTGATGCGGTGCAGGTACGTGCCGAGACATTACCTGAGTTGGGTTGTTTGTCATTGGTTGCTGGCTGGGCCAGAGATGTATCAACACCTTCGTCTAAGCCACCCAACCTGGTGCTCTTGTCCTTGCCATGGGAACGGTCTATCCCGTTGGAGCCTTTGCTGGACAGACTGCCGATTGGAGCTGTCTTAGTCGCCGTAGATTGGGAATCTTCTGGGAGCGAGGGTAATGTATTTCGTTGGCGCTACGAACTGCTTCGACGCCGAAATGACTTGGTCGCCTTGGGGCCATGCGCCCAGGAATATGGGCGCGAGCTGCCGGAAGCATGCCTGACTTGCGTTCACGGTCGGCGTGAGGCATTCCACCGGCCCGACATAGAGGATAACCAGTCTCCTCCTGCCTGGACTTATGCTATCCTGGCTAAACAAGCAGCCCCGGCTGAGTCCCCATCCCATGCGCTCGTCTCAGCCGAGGTATTGGCTCAGGTGGTCACCGATGATGTCCACCTGCGTTACATCGGAACCGTTCGCGAAAAAGTCATTTCGGCTGATCATCCCGATGAGGCCAGCGACAACCCGAATGATCAGGAATGGCGTGAGTACTTAAGAGTGTGCCCTGGACACAGTGGGGCAACGCGGGTCGCCATTGAACGTCGGGCCGGTATGCAGACGCCGCGCCTGCGGTATGGTCAGTGGCTTCACGTCCGCGACTTACAGCCTCAGCGACCATACGCCAACTATCCGGACATCTACGTTCTACGAGCACGCGACGAGGCGGCATTTCACGCTGTTGAAGATTTACCGATTGCCGATACATTTGTTGAGAACTATACACCCGCAGTGCGAGCTGCCGTGGACGAGGCGGCGTATCGGCTGTTCGGTTTCCCAGCGATGCGTGATTTTCAGCACACAATCCTATCTCGAGTTCTGTGTAGGCGCGATATTCTGGCTATCGCTGCCACGGGCGGAGGCAAGAGCGAGTGCTATATCCTACCGGCTATGCTCTTGCCTGGTATCACGGTCGTTGTGTCCCCGCTCAAGTCACTCATCCTCGACCAATACGAGCAGCGGATCCGCACTCGCTACGGCCTAGACTATCTGACCACTTTCATCAACAGCGATGTCCCTTTCTATGAGCGCCAGGGCAGGTTGCGTCGCACAATCCTTGGCCACTTCAAACTGGTCTATATGACGCCTGAGCAGCTTGAGCGTGGCTATGTGCTTGACGCCCTGCGTCAGGCCGACAGGCGTGTTGGCCTGCGCTACCTGGCTATGGACGAGGCTCATTGCATCAGTCAATGGGGGCATGATTTTCGGCCAAGTTATCTCAACATCGTCCAACGCCTGCAAGACTACGGCTCAAATCCATGCCGCATAGCGGTGACAGCTACCGCCAGCCCTTTGGTGCGTGACGACGTCTGCAACGAGATGCATCTGGATCGGCGAGACCTGAGCAGTGGCGGCGATGTCTTCATTGATTCATCCAACCGTCCTGAACTCAATCTTGTAGTGCGACGGGTGCACACCACGGAAGAAAAGGCGCGCATCATCGTCGAGTTCTTGCGCCAACTCGGCGATCAAGGCTCAGCCATTGTCTTCATGCCACATACCGGCGGTACGCCTGAACGGCCACGCGACCTCGGTGCGCCGCGCAGTGACCCGAAGCCAGAGAACGCGGGAATGGTCAGCCCAGGTGTTACTCCGTTCGCTCGCTACTTGTCCCAGCAGCTTGACCAATCTGTCGCTGTGTATCATGGGGCGCTTGATGACGAAGCGTCGCCGAGCCAGACTCAAACCGACGATACCAGTGATGACAGCGACAGTGTGGCCATTGATGCCATCACCCGGCAGGGTGAACAGCGTGACTTTATGGCTGACAGGAAGCGCATTATGGTGGCGACCAAGGGTTTCGGCATGGGTGTGGACAAGCCGGACATTCGCCTGGTCATCCATCGTTCACCTACGGCCAACCTGGAAGCCTACGTCCAAGAAGCTGGACGCGCCGGGCGGGATGGAGAACCGGCGACGGTGATGTTGCTGGCGAGTGATGATCGCCCAGAGATTACCAACGTGCTGCCTGACACATACCTCGGACGCACGTCTTTGCCATCAGACAGGGAGATTCAGCAATTCTTCATTGAACAACGCTACGTTCGACGTCCGGACGTGGCGGCGATGCTGGCTTTTCTCCGCAGCGACTGGCCGCAGCGCGTCAACGGGGCGCTGTACTTCACCAACGACCGGGTTATGGGAGTCCTCGACCAATGCGCCACGCAACCGGCTGTTCTCGGCTTGGGTCAGTCCTACGAGTGGCCATCATTTCCTCCAAGGAAAATCAGCAGCCGTTATGAATCATCTGATCACAGACACATTCTTGGCACAGGCTATCTCTACAACAGGAAGCGTGCTCATATCGGCCGGATTCTGGCTGTGCTGTTCAACAACCGCCCGACTATTGATGGTCACCTGCTGCCGTTGGTGCGTTCGGTCCACGAGACCGGCACATTGCTGCGCCAGTTTCGACTGTACAAGCCAGAACGTATTATTGAGTCACCTGCGCACTTCGGTGAGCGCCTACGTCGAGCAGGCGTCGGTGCAGATGAACTTCGCAAGTTGCTACCCAACGGCAATTTGACTGATCTGACGCCATTAGCTCTGCGTCTGGGCCTGTCGCTGCGTGAGACAGCCTCGATGTTGAAAGATATCCGCTATTGCGAGGGCCGCACCAAGAAAAATGGCCACTGGATTGGCACGATGCTTGACTTCTGGTGGATTGAAGCGCCCCGTTGGGTGGCAATCCCAGATGCTTATACCAATCTGGCGACTTGGCGAGATTACGCCGGTGCGCGCACACGTGCCAAGCCGCCGAGCGGTGGCCGTTCGCTGGATGACTACTTCCCGTGGCGCGTTGTCAATAGACCATACGGCTGGGAAGTCGTGCCTGACGCTGGACTCGAATACACCGACTCGGCCGCCTACCTGGATGCCTTTATGACTCTGCACGATGAACGCCGTCGCAACGATGAGAACAACTTCGCTTACTTGCTTGATCGCTATGTCGGCAGCGAAGATGGAACTCACGAATGTCTGCGCTCGCTGGTGCTGGGCTACCTAAAGACCAATGAAGTCGTGGTCGGCGGAAAGTGTTACGGCTGTAGCGTGTGTGTGCCCGATCTAGGCTTTGATCGCTATCCGCTGGCTATGCGCCGGCAAGCCGTCACACGCATGATGCCAGAGACCATAGCCCTGATGAACCAGGTTGAAGCCGGCAACCGGGACACACCGACGATCCCACTCCTGGATCAAACGTTGGATGCCGTTGCGCGTGAGGATACTCAAGGTCGCTCCGGGACTGCCTACCTGGACAGTTGGCTGGCACGGCTGATCCAAGACGATCCCGAACATCAAGGGGCACTTTGGTTGAGGTTGCATGCCCTTGAGCGCGATGTGCTCAGTTTGTCTCCTCAGGATCTGCTGACGGCGATTGAGCGTCTGGTCCGGCTCACCACTACGCGAGAGAACATGCCGCGACTGCAAAGCGTGATAGAACACTGTCTACGTGATCCGCGCTACCGGGCTCTACAATTGCCACTAACGGTTCAAGCGGCGGAACTGGCAAGCCGTCGAGGAGAGTGGACTAACGAAGCGGCCTTATGGCATCAGGTGCTCGACTTGACGGAATCTGCGCGACAAGGCACGCCAGGATTTGCATTGTTGCGCCGCGCACTGGCGTGCCTGTTGGCATTGTACCAGCAGGGCGGCCGCCTGCCAGACAAGAGACGATCTGCAGAGGTAGGGTTGCGTCTGGCGCGTTTGCCAGGCGGTTCGTTGGAAGAGGCACAGGCTGCCTACGGTGTAGCAGTGCATAAGTGGAGATGGCGACAAGTAGAGGCTGAGTTGTCCATGAACAAGAGTGCCCATCCTGCTGCCGCACTACTGGCCTGGCTGAATACCGCACCGGCTGCTGATCACAAAGATATCCTGAAATGGATGGAGAGCAACCTTGCTGTGTGGGGGCGCTGGTCAGTCGGGGTATTGCAGGCTATTGATGAACAACTGGCATCCGACTTGGATAAGATTCCAGAGTTGCTCTTGAGTATGGCAGGTGCCATAATGCACAAATCGGAAGGAAAAGTTCCTTCCACTCAATACTTGTTACGCGCTTGGGTCATCGGCGTTCAATTATCACCGCCGCAATTGAAGCATGTCGCGACATACCTGACAAGACTGGACAGTAGATGGTGCAAGAAAACGTTGGGGAGGCGGAAGAGGACGACCACACTTTTGACTGATCTATGGAAGACACGGGAAGGACGCGACTTTCCGCTGGCCTGGTTGCAGTGTTTTCAGCCAAAGGTCATCCGAGAATTGCCAGATGACATGCTGAGCAAGTTGCTCGAAGCATGGGTGGCGCAGGGTACTCCTATCCTTGCTGAGCTATTAACCGCCATTGCAGTGCGGATGATCCGACCCGATGGTAAAGCGTTGTTGGTTGCAGTGACCCGACTGGCTACACAATACCCCGAATTAGCGACTCAGTTTCTGAGAGCCTGTTCAACTGCCAACGACATCCAGCCGACGGTGGTACAAGCGTTGTTCCTTGCCTTGTTGCAGGACCGATCTGATCAACGAGCAGTCGTCGAGATTCTAGATAAGCTGAGTGCTAATCCGGCATTTCTTCGGGGAACAGCTCCGGTGACTCGAGTTCCTGGGCGAGATTGGCATTCGTCACTGGAACGTGATTGGGCACTTCCCGAGGAAACAGGTCTGGTGTCTCTCTGCCTCGATAACTGGACGGCGCTTCGAGCTGATATGGATACCTGGCCTTTGCTCCGAAGGTATCGGATCGAAGGCTCAACCCTGGTAGGGATTGTGACCAAATGGCTGTCGTCCATGAGTAAACCGCATCGAATGGACATGCTGGTTGTCATCTTGCGGGATGTGCAGAGGCGCTCGTCGGCCAGCTGGCTGACACCGGTCTCCTTAGAGTTCCAGGCACTGTGCGCTGCAGGTCGCTTCTCCGAAGCTGAGAGAGTTCTGGATCGTTGTCCCGACCTTCGGATCAAAAGGCAAGATGCTGCAACCTACTTGAGGTCAGCACGCGCTCGAATCTCAGAACGCGATGGTGTCTGTGAGTCTGAGTTCGAACAATTGTGGAGGCTAATTGAGACCCGGCCATGAATCAAACCACACCTATGGTCGAGCAAGTCGAGTAGGGAGTGCTATGTACCACAAGATCATCGTAGCAGGGAACCTGGGAGGTGACCCCGAAATGCGGCATCTCCCCAGCGGAACGACGGTCACCAACTTCTCTGTGGCTGCCAACCGGCAGTGGGCCGACAACCAGGGCGTTCTCCAGAAGGAGACGGTCTGGCTCCGTGTCTCTGTCTTTGGGCGACAGGCTGAAGTATGTAGTCAGTATCTCAGCAAGGGGTGGGCAGTGCTTATCGAGGGTCGGCTGCGCCCTGGCGAGAGCGGAGGCCCTCGGGTCTGGGTCGGTCAGGACGGGCACCCCGTGCATCGTTCGAGGTAGTGGTGGAGACCGTCCGTTTCCTGGGACGGCGCAGTGATGGGGACCAGGTAGAAGAACGAGCCCTTCCGTGCAGGGAGGAAGAGGACGAGCCTCTGTTCTAACACTATGCGCGCGGGGAGACCTGCGTGTCATCGGGGCTACCACAACTGATGAGTACCGCCAGTACATCGCGCAGGACGCCGCGCTGGAGCGCCGCTTCCAGCCGGTGCGGGTGGGGGAGCCCACGCCGGAGGAAACGCTGGAGATTCTACGGGGTGTCAAAGGGCGCTACGAGGCTCATCGCCGAGGATGCGCTGGAGGCTGCTGTGAAACTCTCGGTCGGCTGGATGCCCGAACGCCGCCTGCCCGACAAGGCGCTGGACCTGCTGGATGAAGCGTGTGCCCGCGCTCGCATCCCCACCATCAGCGCCCCTGCTGACCTGAGCGCAGGGTTGGTCGTCACCGCCCACACCATCGCCGAGGTGCTGTCCGTGTGGGTCGGCGTGCCGGCCGAGGGCTTGTTGGACGCTGAAAGCACAAGGAGTGACTGAGGAGACAATGGGAGGTAAAGTTCTATGAATAGCCAAATGGCCAGGGAATTTCGCAATCGCTGGCAGGCGGTTGCAGCCGCCGAAGCCACGGAGCAAAGAGGGGCCTCCATCGCCCTGCGTTGGCAGCAAATGAACGCCATCTTCCGGCTGGCAATGGGCCTGGGATTCCCCCTGGCAGAAGAGAATAGCGAGGAAATCGAGGCCGTGCGCCGCCGCTGGGCATTGCTCAAAGGAGCCACGAACATGATACATCCACAGAATATCACTCCTATGTTGGCTCCCCTGGTGTCTTTACAGCGACTGCTGGCACGATTCGATGACCAGGGAATCGTTATTGGTGGTGTCGCAGCCAGCCTGTTGGGTAAACCGCGCCTGACCGCCGACGTAGATGCTATGTTCCTCTAAAGACAAAAAAATCCGTGAGAATCCGTCCACCGCGAGTACCACCGCGAGTACTCGTGGCGGGGCTCGTGGCGGGGCTCGTGGCGGGTTCATCTGTGTGTATCCGTGTGCTATTTGTGCCAGTTTTGGGAAGATTCTGAGCAGTTACCTTTCTACTCGTTCAGTAGTTCCACACTAGGCCGGAGATCGAGTTCGTCTATCAGACCGTTCAGTTCGGCGCCGGTGAGGGGACGGCCTTTGCCCGCGTAAGCGGTGAGCGTTGCTTCCATCAGGTTGGTGCCAAAGGAGCGGCCTTCGTACCGGGGCGTGGATGTGATTACCCGGCGCACGTTCCGCACTCGCAGGAACTCGATGTTTTCCTCGGTCGTGGTATTGGTGACGACTGTCTTGCCCGTGAGGTCAGCGGGCAAATACTTACGCATAAAGAGAAAGTCGCCGGCGATCAGATCGGAGTCCGTGAAGTAACGCTGGTATTTGGGATCGTGCTTTTCGCCACTGCTTCCGTAAAAGAGCAGGCTCATGGGAAAGTGGCTGACGATGGGCAATAACACGCGTGCCAACTTGCGGAATGCGGGAATGCCGCGAACAGGAATGGGGATGCCGAGAGCGATCATAAGGTCGCCCATGACTACTTCGTCGGCTACTTCTGCCACGGCCTGGGCCAGACCCAGGCGGTCAATGGCCACCGGCACAAAGGCGCGGCGGAAGTGGGGCCGGCCGCCCAGTGCTGGCGCTGCCAACTCGAAGACGCGCCGCTCCAGTGTGTGCTTCAGCCCACGGCCATCTACGACGGGCGTTTGGTGCACGTCCTGGACCAGTTTCAGCGCGGCGTGTAAGGGGTATTCGCGCTCACCCAGGCGCAGGTATAGGTCAACGCCGCCCACGCCCAGAGCGTCTACCACGCCGTCCAACTCAGTGAACAAGCGACGGGCTTTCTGCGCGTCGCCATCGGTACCGATGCGCTCGACACTGATTGGCTCCCCCTTGAGAGTGACGACGACCTGCTTGTCGCGGGTGTGGCTTCCCAGGCTAACGCTGACGGCTCGCTTCATAAGGCAACTCCTTGAACTTGTGTCATTTCACATAGCGCGGCAAAGTCGCAAGTCTGCAAGTCTGCAAGTAGCAGATCATGATTCTCGCGGACAACGTAAATGTTGTAGAGTAATTCTATAACCACCTAGGTGGTAAACACAGAAAAATCAGTGAAAATCCGTCTGATCCGTGACTATCCGTGTTCTATTCTGAGTTCCTAAACCACCCCATAATGGCTTTTGTCCACCCAATTATACACCATAGATTGCCCGTGGGGAAACTCTCGGCTGGGGAGGAATACTATGGCCACCCGTGGTGAAGTGCTGGTTGCCATTCTCAATAACCTGCTCGACTTTGCCGTCGCACGCGACCAGCATTGGTACCGCATCCCGGTCGGCAGCGCCCACAAGTGGTTGAAGGGCCGCTGGCCGCCGCGCTGGCTCGCTTTCT
>JAUWNP010000023.1 GCA_030612585.1 Anaerolineae bacterium | reverse complement strand
GCCAGTTTCCAGTTGATGATCATCATAAAGCAAACCGCTGTGACAATGTTCATAAAACCCCAGGTGACGTCCAGCAACCCCCAGGTCACCAACTCGGCCAAACGCCTCGAATCGGATGTGACGCGCGATATAATCCAGCCCACCGGCGTCCGGTCAAAGTAGGAGAAGGACAACTCCTGCAGGTGCTCGAACATCTTTTTCCGCAGGTCGTACCGGATGCGCTCCCCCAAGATGCCGGTCAGGAAGATGAAGGTAAAGACAGCCAGAGCCGATACCACTATCAACGAGCCGTAGACGGTGACGATTTGCGTGAGTGCCGCCCTATCACCTGCCAGGATGCCTTTGTCCACGATCTGCTTGCTGAGGAAGGTGAAGTACGACTCTAAGCCAGACACAAACGCGATGGCCACCAGAAAGCCAACCAGCCACGGCCAATGCGGTTTGGTCTGAGCCAGGATACGAAGAACTGTCTGGCCACTGAACTGGGTTGTAAATTCTTCTTCTTCAAACTCAAAGTGCGACACGATCAACCTCCGATTTGAGATTTGCAGATTTGAGATTTGGAGATTTGCCAGATATCTCCTTCTCCAACTCGTCCTCGATGCGGGCCTGCATGTCGTAAATCCGGCGGTAGATGCCCTCCTGGGTCATCAGCGTTTCGTGCGTGCCCCGCTGCACGATCTGGCCCTGGTCGAGCACCAGGATCAGGTCAGCGTTCATCAGACTCTGGACGCGGTGGGCGATGATAAAGGAAGTGCGATCCTGCATCAACCGTCGCAGCGCTGCGCGGATCAGCCCCTCGGTCTCCGTGTCCACTGACGAAGTGGCATCGTCCAGGATGAGGATGCGCGGGTCTTTGAGCAGCGTGCGGGCGATGGCGACGCGCTGCTTTTGCCCGCCGGAGAGCGTGACCCCCTTCTCGCCGACCAGCGTGTTGTATCCATCAGGAAACGACTCGATCACGTCATGGATAGCCGCGGCCCGGGCGGCGACTTCGACTTCCTCGTCGGAGACCTCCCGCCCGACCCCGTAGGCGATGTTCTCGCGGATGGTGCGGGAGAACAGGAATGGCTCCTGCTCGACGATGCCGATCTGCCGGCGCAAGAAGTGGCGCGGGTACTCCTTCAACTCCACCCCGTCGAGCGTCAGGCTGCCGCCGGTGTACTCATAGAAGCGGGGTAGCAGATTGACCAGCGACGTCTTGCCCGAGCCGGTCGAACCGAGCAAAGCCACGGCCTGCCCTGGCTGGCAGCGGAAACTGATGTCGCTCAGCACTATGCCCCCCCCCTCTTTCCCCCCCAACTTTGGGGGGGATGAAGGGAGGGCATCGTACTCGAAGCGGACGTCGCGGAAAACGATCTCCCCACGCACATCGTCAAACGGCACGTAGTCGCCTGCGTCCAGGGGCTCGCGTGTTTCCTTGATCAACTTCATCACTCGCCCATAAGAGACCATTCCGGTGGACGTGTGCACGATCAGCCGGCCCAGGTTGCGCATCGGCCAGATGATCCACACGACCAGCCCGGCGTAAGCCAGGTAGGTGCCCACCGTGATCGTGCCGTTCAAAGCCATCAGCGCACCGGCAAAAAAGCCCCCCAACATCTGTGCGCCACACAGGATGTCCGAAAGCGGCCAGAACAGTGAGTGCATCGTTACCAGCCGCCGTCCGCGTAGAAACTGCTCCCAGTTGTCTATCTCGAACTTTTCCTGCTCGTACTCCTGCCGGGCAAATGCCTTGACCACCCGCACGCCGGTCAGGTTCTCCTGCAGGGTTGTGGAAAGTTTGGCCTCTTGCTCCTGAAAAGCCTCGTAAGCCTTTGAGACCTTTTTGAAGAAGAAGGCCGATATGACCACAATCAGCGGAACCACCACAATCGAGAGTAGGGCCAGTTGCGCGTTCAAGTTCAGCAACGCCACAAAGTTGATCACAAAGAGCAGCACGATGCGCCCTACGCCGATGGCTTGGTCGGCAAAGAACCGCCGCACGGCGTCCACGTCCGAGGTGGCGCGCTGGATCAGTTCGCCAGTCCGAGTTCTGTCGTGGTAGGTAAACGACAGCCGCTGGATGTGGTCGTACAGGTAGTTGCGCAACCGTAATGTGACTCCCTCTGCCGTCTGGGCAGCCCACCGTCCGCTGAGGAATGAGAAGACACCCTGAAGCAACGCCAGGCCCACAAAACTCAGCGCGATCAGCGGCAAGGCGCGACCGAACTTTTCCTGTCCCAAAACGTCATCAACAAAGTAGCGCAGTAACAGATAGTTGCCCGTCCTGAGCAGGGCGGCGATACCCACACCGACGACCGCTCCCAGATAGACCAGCCGGAAGCCGGTCATCATGCGCCACAATCCAACCAGGCGATTGTCTGAGACTGTCGTTTTGAAATCGAATTCAGAAAGCATAGTGAATTAGCCTCCACACGACGGATTTCAGATTTGTTGATTTGAGATTTACGGATTTACCGGAAATCTCCAAATCCTAACTCCGCCAATCTTAAATCCAGCAGCGCCTCCAACTCCACCAGTGACGTGACCGGGTCCACGAACTGCACGGTGTGTATGCCCAACTCACGGGCGGCGTCCACGTTGCGTAGATTGTCGTCCAGGAAGATCGCCTGCTGAGGCGCGACGTCCAGTTGATCCAGTGTCAGGTGAAAGATGGCCGGGTCGGGCTTGCGCAGGCCGACGTAGGCGGAATTGATGTAGGCATCGAACTCGGCGTACACGTTGATCCCGAACTGTTTGTGGATCAGATCGTCTTGACCGGGAAAGGCGTTGGTCAGCAAAGCGACCTTGTAGCGGCCTCGCAGGGCACGGGCGGCGGCGACCGTCTCCGGGTTGAACCGGTCGTCGGCGTAGAATTCTTCGACAAAGCGGCCCGCTGCCTCCACATCGGGGAGACCAAGCCGGTCGGCGATGTGCTGCTTGAAGTCGTCGTTGGTGATCGCGCCGACCTCCAGTTGGCGCCATACCTTCCCCCACAGCACCTCTGGCAGCGTGCCGGGTTCCAGTGCCAGCCGCCGCTCCCATCCGGCGACGTAAGTTTCGTCCGGTGACCTCTCCATCACGCCGCCCCAGTCAAAGATGACGGCACGGATGTCGGGCAGGGGATTGAGAACGGGGTCGGGGGCGGGCACACCCAGGCCCCGCAACCACTTCCGCAGCGGCGACAGTCCTCGGAAGCGCGTGGTGTGCAGTCCAACCTGCTGGGCTGCGGCCACGTTCACCCGAGAGTCGTCCACAAAGACCGCCTCCTCTGCCGCCACACCCAGCCGCTCCAACGCCAGTTCAAAGATAGCGGGATCGGGTTTCATCAGCCCCTCGCCGCCGGAGAGGACGACAGTGTCAAAGCCGTCGAAAGCGCCCGTGATCCCCATCAGTTGTTCCACGATCTGGCGCAAATCGGCTGGCGCATTACTGAGCATGGCAGTGCGATAACCCGCGTCGCGCAGATCATGGATGAGTGCCACCAACTCCTCGTCCAGCCGGTCACCGGACCAGAAAACTCGCCGGAATTCCACCAGTTCGCTGTCGTTCAGCTCCAACTGCCGGCCCACGTCGGCCCAAAACGAGGTAGTACTGACGTGGCCCAGTAGAGCCTCGTCCCAGAGCGGGTTCCCGAATACCACCTTGTACACGTCACCCGGCTGCATCCCGAACTGTTGCTCCAGTTCGCGGCGCGCCGTAGGGTCGGCAGTTCGCATCAGCACGCCGCCATAGTCGAATATCACCGCCCGGATTTTGTCATCTGCCATTTGTTTGTTCTCCTTATCGCTAGACTGTTTCGTCCAGAAGTACGTAGTACATCGTGTAATCGCGCTCTTTCTCGAAGCCGACCCTTTCCGCTGTGCGGATGGAGCCCAGGTTATCCTCGGGGCACTGCCAGCCGACCAGCGATAGTCCGAGTGAGAAGGCGTGATCCACCGCTGCCGCAGCTGTGACCGTCGCCAGCCCGCGCCGCCGGTAAGCCGGAAGTGTACGAATGCCGATCTCACAACCGTCGCCACTGATGCAGTCCGCCAGCGACCAGGATACAGCCTCGTCCGTGTGGATGGTGACCAAGCCGAAGCCCCTCTGAAGGAAATCGGCGGTCAAGCCCCAGTTGTTTTTCATCCAGTTCGTGACGTGATCAGGGATTCTCAACCCCGGCCGGTTCAGGAGCGGTTCGTTGATGCGATGCACAGCGTAGTCATCTGGGACGTCGGCACGCCAGTCGTACTTCAACTCGCGGCAGACGTAATGTCGCCGATGCATCTTTATCGGCGGATGGGGATTGAGCACAACCGCTAACCGCTCCCGCCAGCCTTCTGGATGGCAGACGAAGGACAGCGCATCTACTTCCTCGTCGAAGGCTTCCCCGGTGCAGATGACGCTGTTCAAGGCGCGGTTGAAAGCGTCATTGGTCGGGTTCCCGGCCAGATAGCACCCCTCCGGCGAGAGTACGAACGCCGTCTGCGGGTTGGCAGAATCATCGGCGAACACCTTGCCGGGACAGTTGCCATCGAGCACGGCGGCGCTGGTAAGGTGGTACTCTAGCGCCTGGAACAGTGGGCGCACCTTTTCGTAGTCTGCTTCATTCAGTTCGTAAATCATCTGTCCCGCCCATCATTGTTCATTACTCTCAACATCGGTGAGCAACGCAACCAGTTCTTCAAAGCAATTCAAAACGATAACCCGCTCCGGCTCGGCAATCACTTCGTGCTCCAGGTGCCAGGTATTCGAATGTGGCACGTGGATGGCGCCGATGCCCGCTTCCAGCGCTGGGTTGATGTCGGAGCGCGGGCTGTTGCCGACCATCCAGGTCTGCTCCGGCCGTAGATTATACTTAGCCACCAGTCCTCGAATTACCCCGGCGTCCTTCTCCGGCACGATGTGGACCCCATCGAAGAGATGGCCCAGGCCCGACCGCGCCAGTTTGCTCTCCTGCGCCTCCTGATCCCCTTTGGTCAGCAGGAGCAGGCGGAAGCGGCCGCTGAGTCGGGCCAGGGTCTCTGCTACGCCGTCGAGCAGGACGATGGGATACTCTACCATCGCCCGCCCGATCTCCCATACACCGTCCGACACCTCGTCCTCGATGGGCCGGTCGTACCTTTCGCACAGGCGTTGGTAAGCGAAAACCAGGCTGCGGGCAAACTCCTCCGGCGCGTAACCCACCTGGGGGACGCGCTCCCGTTCCACCTCTTCCACGGTGCGCTCCGCCTCCTCCCGATCAAAGCCCAGCGTCGCCATCAGTTCCCCGAAATCGGCGATGCACTGCTCGAAGTAGACCTCGGTCTCCCACAGCGTATCGTCAGCGTCAACGATCAGCGTCGGCCTTGTTTGTTCATTGTTCATTTTTCTCGTTCCGTTTTTTCCAGGGCCAGCGGAGCCCTTTGCTTTTGACAAATCTCTTGGTGACGCCCGAAACGTCCAGGGCGATGTTTTCATACTGGTACATCAGATTCCTCCTCAATCATCCACAAACTGCGTGCTCAGATCCTTTCCAGGACGCAGTTCTTTTTCATACATGACGTACTGACGATCTACGTGCATCCCGGCCTTCTCGTAGAGACGGGTAGCGCCGGTGAGGCTCTGCGCGTCAACTTCCAGGCCCGCCTTGCGCTTGCCGCGCCGGTAGAACTCACCAAAACTGTGATGCAGCAGCGCCAGCGCCAGCCCGCGCCTCCGCCAGGGCCGCCGCACGCCCAACGAGTCGACCCAGCCCATCCCTGGGTTTTCGGCCGTCTTGGGACAGCACAACGACATGCCGGTGATTTCCTCTCCATCCATAGCCAGGAACCAGAGCGATGCATCGTAATCTGGATTGTTGTCTATCCAGTGTACCCACTCCTGGTAGGCTTCCTCAAGGGGGTGCTCCACGTACCCCCAGTGATCCTGGAATGTTTCGCGATCCGCAAGAATGAGGGGGCGCAAATCCTGATCGCGGACAAAGCAACGGATGGTGATGCCGTCGGGCACGACCGGTTCCGGCGGTGGCCCATTCATCTCGATGACCATACGGAAACTGTGGCGCACGGACCTGTAGCCTTGTTTGCTCAACAATTCCTGGGCTGTCTCGTGGGTGCTCACCCTTTCCTGCAGCAGCGCCACGCGGGTACCCGCCGGGGCCTTGAGGATAGCCTGTCGTCCGCGCTCCTCCGCCCACTGGCAGAGGGCTGTACCGATGCCCTGGCCCTTGTATTCGGGATGCACGTCCCCCGCCACGTAGAAACGCACGTGTGGTTCCGAGTCCCACAACGTGGCGTGGCCCGCAAGACTGCCGTCCGGTGCGACTATGACTAGCGTGTCGGTCTCCAGGTTGAAGGTGGGAGCCAACCAATCGCTACGGATTTTGTTCACCTCGGTTCGTGGTTTACCGATCTGCTCGATGGAGCAGGCGTTCCGGAGGTCAACGACGGCCTCCACATCGTCCAGTGTTGCCGGGTGGTTCGTGAAGTGCTCGGGTAATGATAGTGTTGTTGACATGGCTTTATCCTCTATGTAGGGATATGTAGAAAACGTCCAGCAGTGAAACAAATCACAAGGCCGTGGACAGTGCCCACGGCCTTGTGGAGTGATGCTGTGTGGAGAAAACAAAAAAGGCCGTGGGTGTCGCAGTTGCCCACGGCCTGGTATGACTCTATGTCAAGTCAACCTCCAAATAGGCGCACTGCGACAAGGCAGCATCCGACCCCCGCTGTTGTCACGGGGCCGAACTGCGCTGATGATGAACATTGCCTTGCGCATTAAACACCTCCCTGCAAGATGGGGGGCATTATACCCTATTCTGGCGGATTGTCAAGTAACCGAATCCACCAGGTGTTACGGAACCAGCGGCATGTGGTAGGTGCGGTACACCTTGTACCGCTGTCCACCGAGGTGCTGGACGAGGAGGTTGACCGCCTCGTTGTGCTCGGCGGTGAGTGATAGGTCAACCCAGGCATATCCCTTGCGCAGGAGCGCCCGCGTTGTCTCAATATAGAGCAGTGAATCCAATCCCCGTGTGCGGTGTTCCTCCAGCACAGCCAGCAGTTTCAGGCTGGCGGCGTCAATGTGGCGCATACGCCACCACAGTCGAAGCCAACCCAGTGGGAAGAGACGCCCGTTGATTTCCTTGAGCGCCTGATTGATGTCGGGTATCGCCGCTGAGAACCCTATCGGTTGCCCATCTATCTCAGCGAAGAAGATCAGATCGGGATCAATCACCTGCCGCAGTTCATCGGTGAAACGGACGAACTCCTGCTCGTCCATCGGCACGTGGTTGCGCATATAGCCCATCGCCTCGTTGACCAGGTGCATCACCCGTGCCACTTCTGCGTCCCAGTCCTCCATTCGCATAGACCGAATCTGAGCCCCGGTTGTGCGACGTGCGGCTTTCGCTACACGCAGTACTTTGGGCGGCAGGTTGGCGACGTCTCCTTTGAACACAGCCAGGTCCATCCGGGCTGCGTAGGCATCCCGGTACTTGGTCAGGCCGTACTGTTCCAGGAGATCGGCGTAGTAGGGAGGGCTGTGGCCGCAGAGGAGCACCGGTGGGCGGTCTAAGCCCTCGATCAACACGCCGGGCGAATCGTCCATCGAGAAGTAAAACGGGCCACGGATGGTCTCCATTCCCTGCCCGCGAGCCCAGTCGCATACGGTGTCTAATAACACCTGGGTGACTTCATAGTCGTTGAACGTCTCGAAGAAGCCGAACCCTGCTACCTTCTCGCCCAGAAACTCGTTGGCGCGATGGTTGATCCAACCAGCAATACGGCCCACGTCCCGCCCAGCGCGCCGGGCCAGGAACAGGGCGGCATCGCCGTAGCGAAAGAACGAACCCCGCTGTGGGTCCAGGGTGTGTAGTTGGCTACGAATCAGGGGGGGCACCCATAAAGGATCATCCCGATAGATCTGCCACGGGAAGCGCACAAAACGCTTGCGGCTCCGCTGATCCTGAACCGGTACGATTTCGACGCCTGATAAAGACATGTTCTGTTCCGATCGCAGTGGGACGGGCTCTTGAGCCCGCCCGACAGCCTGTAAAGGTATCTTCTCAATACCTTGGGGCAAGGGCAGTGTAGGGCGGTTTTGCTAACCGCCACAGGGTCGGATAGCAAATCCGACCTACTTTCGCCCCAACTGCCGCTGTGCTACCGCTCCAGCAGAATAGTCACGGGGCCGTCGTTGTGGATTTCCACCAGCATATGCGCGCCGAAGACGCCGGTCTGGACGGGCACGCCGTGGTCTTGCAGCGCCTGGGCGAAGTGCTCCACCAGCGGTTCGGCCACTTCTGGCATGGCGGCATTGGTGAAACTGGGACGGCGGCCCTTGCGACAGTCGGCGTAGAGCGTAAACTGGGAGATGACCAGCGCGGCTCCATCCGCATCGAGCAGACCGGCGTTCATCTTGCCTTCGTTGTCCTCGAAGATGCGCAGGCCGGCGATCTTGCGTGCCAGCCACTCGGCTTGTTCCTCGATGTCGCCGTGGGTGACACCTACGAGCACGACCACACCGCATCCGATGTCACCGACGACCTCACCCCCGACGCTCACTGAAGCCTGGCTAACCCGCTGTACGACTGCCCGCATCTCCAACTCCTCGTGCGCGTCCCCGCCACTCTTCGGTGGGGAAGCGTTGCTCATTGCGCTCCAACTTGCCCAGCACAGCGATGCTCACGTCTATGTCCAATGCGTTTGCCAGGCTGAGCCCGTAGATGAGCACGTCCGCCAGTTCGTCGGCCGCGGCGGCGCGCTTCGCTTCGTCTTGCACGGCTGCTGCTGCCTGCTCGTTGGTGAGCCATTGGAAGTGCTCCATCAGTTCGGCAGCCTCGACGGCGATGGCGACGCTCAGGTTCCTGGGGGTGTGGAACTGTTCCCAGTCACGGGCGGTCACGAATTCGGCCACGCGCTGGCGCAGGTCGGCGACGGTGGTATCGTTGTCCATCATCTTTTGCTTCACCCAGGGGAAATCAAGAGGTCAACCGCGCGGCTTGTCCTGGCTCGCGCCGCCACTCCGGCGGTCAACCACGGCCTTGACCAGTTTGATGGCTATACCGCCGCCGGGCACCAGCAGATCCACCGCGTCCACACCGACGTCGAGAAGCAGTTCTGGGGTCAGCACGCTTTTGACCTGTTGGCGGAGGGTGACGCCTCCAGTGCTCATCTCTCCCGTCAGCCCGTCAAACTCTGCTACGGCCGTCTTGTCCTTCGGTTGCCACCGGTACTCAAAGGCGTAGACGGGCCTGAAGTACAGATTCACCGTCTGGACGTCCACCTGCTCCTCGTGGATCGTGTCGGCCTGGATAGGTCGCAGTATTGAGCCAAGCACCTGGCGCACGACGGCGCTGGCCCGCACCTCGGGCGGCACGACGATGCTTCCCTCCGGTGCGAACTGGCTCAGGTCAGGAACCGGCTCCTTGCCGAACCGGAGGTAGTTCTTCCAGTCCCGCTCCTGGCCGGAGACAGCATCGAAGACGACCTCGGTGCTGGCTTCCTCGACGCAGTGCTCGATGCCGGTGGTGGTGAACTGGCGCGGTTTGGCTGTGACCTGGTGCTCCACCCCCTCGATAGTGACTCGCTTCACTTCGGGAGAGGAGACGGGGATGCTGTAACTGCGCGTGCGGTCGAAGACGTAGCGCACGTGGCAAGCGACGTGCCAGAAGGGCTCGTAGCGGCACTCGCTATAGGTAATCTGGACTTCCTCGGCCTTCGGGCGTGAGAAGATGGCGCCCAGACCAGTGCTGAAGACGGCGGTCTTCTTGTCCCAGGCTTTCTCCCGTGCTTTCTCCATGTCCAGTGTGGAGAGCAACTGGAAAACCTGCTCTTCGGCGACAGTTATGTTCATATCAGTCCCTCCTTTTTCGACTGAGACCGAGGTCAGATTTGAGGGTTCGTGATGGCGACTTGAGTCGCTGCTCCTCACCGTGGACGACAGAAGTCGTCACTACGAGCACACTGGCTGCTTCAGGGCAACCCCACCGCGGCTTTGGCCTCGGCGATGGTCTCGGCGGCGATGGCGGAGGCGCGGCGGGCCCCATCGGCCAGGATGTCCCACACGCGATCGGGATCTGCGGCCAGCGCCGCCCGCCGCTCGCGGAGGGGCGCAAAGTAGTCGGCTAGATTCCTGGCGAAGATGCGCTTACACTCCACGCAGCCGATGCTCGCAGCGCGACAATCCTTCTCGATCTGCGCCACCTGGTTGGGCGAGAAGAAGCCATGCAGGGTGAAGACGTTGCACACCTCTGGATGGCCGGGGTCGGTGCGGTAGCGGCGGGCCGGGTCGGTGACCATCTGCATCACCCGCTGCTCGATCTCCTCTGGCATGGCGGCGATCTCGATGTGATTATTCAATGACTTGCTCATCTTCTGCTCGCCGTCAATCCCCAGAACTTTGGGGAAGTCAGTGTGCTTGGCCTGGGGCTCAACCAGCACGTCGCCGAAGTGGTGGTTGAAGCGGCGCACGATCTCGCGGGTAAACTCCAGGTGGGGGGCCTGATCCACGCCCACAGGGACGACGCCCGCCTTGTAGAGGGTGATGTCAGCGGCCATCAGTACCGGGTAGCCGACGAGACCGTAGTTGACGTCGTCGGGTTGCTGGCGCACTTTATCCTTGAACGTGGGCAACCGGGTGAGCCAGCCCAGGGGGGTCACCATCGAAAACAGGAGATGCAGTTCGGTTACCTGGGGCACGTAGGATTGGACGAAGATGATGGTGCCCTGTTCAGGGTCCATACCAGCGGCCAGCCAGTCCAGGGTCATCTCATACGTCCAGTCACGCAACCTGTCTGTGTCCTTGAGAGTGGTGAGAGCGTGCAAGTCCACAATGCAGTAGATGCAATCGTAGTCGTCCTGCAGGGCGACGTAGTTGCGGATGGCGCCCAGGTAGTTACCCAGGTGCTGGCGACCTGTGGGACGGGCGCCAGAGAAGACGCGGCCTTTCTTTGTGTTCATCGTATTGAATGTCCCTCCATATTGCTTTCACTTTGCGTCGAGTAGTATACCACAGAAGCGGACGCAGAACAAAAAAACGCTTCCGTTCAGACGGGGGATAGGCTGACTCTATGTGCCTACTGTGCCACCACAAAGGCGATGGCGTGTTCGCGGGTGTGGGAGAGGCTGACAGCCCACTCGGTGAGGCCAAGTTGCCCAGCGCGCTCGGCGGCGCGACCATGGAGGCGGATGAGTGGCTTGCCCCGCGCGTCGCCAATGATCTCCGCATCTTGCCAGTTGATGCCATCGCGGGCTATCATCCGCATGCCCACGCCCAACGCTTTGGCGACGGCCTCCTTGGCGGCGAAGCGGGCCGCGAGTTCCGCTGGCCGGGCCCGGCAGTACAGAATCTCGGCCGGGGTGAAGACGCGCTCCAGGAAGCGGTCGCCGTAGCGCGTCAGCATCCGCTCGACGCGGGCGATTTCGATCAAGTCAACGCCGACGGTGAGCATAGGAGTTCTATTGATGATGTAGGTTGGCCTCACGTTGCCGGTGGCCCGGCGATAGCGAGGGCATACGCATCGGGGTCGAGCCAGCGTTGCGCGACGGCCTGTACCCGGTCGGCGGTAATCTCGTTGATCAGGCCTGCATACCGCTGCAGGTAGTCCAGGCCCAGACCATAATGCTCCATATTGAGGATGGTTTGTGCCACTCCCTCGTTGGTTTCCAACCGCAGGGGCAGGCTGCCAGTGATGAATGCCTTGTTGTCGTCCAATTCCTTCTCGTCCACAGGTTCTTCGCAGATGCGGCGAATCTCGGCGCGGATGCTCACGATGGCCTGTTCGACGTTGGCTGGGTTGACGCCTGCGATGACGCACCAGGGGCCGGGGCCAGGGCCGCCCGCCACGCGGCTAAATGAATAGTAGGCCAATCCTTGCTCGTCGCGTACCTTTTCCCCCAGGCGACCCATCAATCCGAAAACGCCCAGGATGGTGTTGCACACGGCTGCATCCAGGAAGTCCGGCGCGGCGCGAGCGGGGCCGGGACAGCCCAGGACGACGTCCGATTGCGCCTTGCCGGGAATGATGACGGTGCGCTCGCTGATCTCGGTGATGTGGGGAACGTCGGGGAGCGGGGCGCGCTCGTAGGTGTGGTTTTCCCAATCGCCAAAGGCAGCCTTGATCTGTGCCAGCGCGTCGCTAGTCTCCACCGCGCCCACCACGACGATGACCATCCCTTGCGGGCCGTAACCGCTGGCGTAGAACCCGGCCAGGTCATCGCGGCTGAGCCTGCTGACTGTCTCGGTGTAGCCGATAAGGCTGCGAGCATAGGGATGTTCTTTGGGATAGGCCAGTTCGTGGAAGGTAAGACCAGCCAAACGCCGGGTGTCGTGTGCGCGTTCCTCCAGGTCGGTGAGAATCTCGCCGCGCAGTTTCTCGATCTCATCACGAGGGAAGATGGGATGGCGTAGTACGTCGGCGAGAATGTCGAGCGCCAGCGGGAGGTCTTCGACCAGGCTCTTGGTGCCAAAGCCGGTGGTGTGTGTGCCGCTGCCGACGCCAACGCTGGCGCCGACCGATTCCAACTCCTCGTAGATTTGCTCGAAGGCGCGATGCGTGGTGCCGCGCATCAGAGCGCTGGCGGTGAAAGTGGCCAGGCCAGCCTGTTCTGGTCGTTCGTCGTAGGCTCCCACACACAGATAGCCGCTTACGATGACAGAGGGACTGCTATGGTTCTCGCGCACCAATACGATGATGCCGTTGGGTAACTCATGGCGTGTGATGTCATTGGGCCCGGGGATAGACATAGAACTCCTTATGCATGAAACGTGAAATGTGTTGCGTGTTTATGGATTACGCATTACTCTGGGGTACATACCATCCGACCGTGCGGTTCGACTGCTTGAGATACTTCTGTGCCACACGCTGCACGTCCTCGACGGTGACGGCACTGAGGTTGGCGATGTAGTTCTCAAACCAGGTGTAGTCGGCGAAAACCTCGCTGAAACCCATCCACAGCGCCTGTGCGGTGACAGATTCGCTGGAGTAGGCGAACTGTGCCTTGGCTTGTTTGATCGCCTTGGCCAGTTCCTCCGGCGTAACCGGCTCGGCAGTCACACGTGCCAGTTCCGTATGTAGGGCCTCTTCTACCTCTGCCGGAGTACGGCCAGCGCGCACGACGGCTGAGAGACTGTAGACAAAGGGGGCGACAGTTGGGGGCAGGGAACCGGATATGCCTGCCGCCAGTTCTGTCGTCACCAGCGCTTTGTAGAGGCGGCTGCTCTTGTTAGTCAGGCCGCCGCCGAAGAAAGTCATTCCGCTGGCCCCGGTGAGAGCGGCGTCGAGCGCGGTCAGGGCGAAGAAGTCAGGCTCGTGGGCTGTGGGGGCGCGGAAAACCATCTGGAGGTAAGCGACGTTGCCCTCTCCCTCGACAGTCACCCGTCGCTCTCCCCTCTGCGGGGGCTCGACGGCCGTCACTGGCGGGACGTCCGGGCCATTTGAGATAGCGCCGAAGTGCTGCTCGACCAGCCGAAGCATTGCATCGGCGTCGAAGTCGCCCACCGCGACGGCCACCGCGTTGTTGGGTGCGTAATAGGTGTGGTAGTGCGCGTAGAGTTGGTCGCGGGTCATTGTCTCCAGGTCGCACATGTGGCCGACAGTGTCGGTGCCGTAGGGGTGGACGCGGAAGGCGGCCGCCATCAACTCTTCGTTGAGCAGAAACTCCGGGTTGTTTTCGGCCCCTTGTCGCTCACTGATGATGACGGTGCGTTCAGTGGCGGTCTCGTCAGGGTCGAAGAGTGAGTTGACCATACGGTCGGCCTCGATGTGCAGCGCTAACTTTATTCGGTCGGCTGGCAGTGTGGCGAAGTAGGTGGTGAAGTCATACCAGGTCATACCGTTGAATGTACCCCCCTCGCGGGCGATGGCTTTTTCCGCCACGCCTTTGGGGAACGCCTGTGTCCCCTTGAAGAGCATATGCTCGACCCAGTGAGAGATGCCGGTAATGCCCAGGTGTTCGTTGCGACTCCCTACCCGATACCAGACCCAGAAACTGGCCACCGGGGCGGTGTGTGCTTCTTTGACCAGTACAGTCAGTTGGTTGGGCAGTTGAGTTCTGACAAAGCCATTGTTTTTTTTCATTATGTCTCCTGACCCTCGTAGCCCCGGCCCACGCCTCGGTAGTAGAATCCCAGTTCCTCCATCGTTGCGGGGTCATAGATGTTGCGCCCATCTATAAGCACTGGCCTGTCCATCAACTCCCGGATGCGGGCCAGGTCCAGTTGCTTGAACTCATTCCACTCGGTGACGACAACGAGAGCATCGCACCCCTCCGCTAGGGCGTAGGCGTTTTCGGCCAGTTCTACACCGGGCACTTCTCGCGCAGCGACTTTCATCGCCACCGGATCGTAGGCCCGCACGCGGGCTCCCGCGGTCTGCAGCATACGGGCGATGTGGGCGGAAGGGGCTTCGCGCATATCGTCGGTGTTGGGCTTGAACGCTAATCCCAGCAGTCCGATCGTCTTGCCCCGCAGGTTGCCCAGGGCCTGTTCAAGTTTGTGCACCACGGCCCGGCGCTGGTAAGAGTTGATCTCCATCACCGCGCGCAGCAACTGCGGGTGACGCCCTTTGATCTCGGCCATGTAGGCCAGCGCCTTGACGTCCTTGGGAAAACAACTCCCCCCGTATCCTACGCCAGCGTCGAGATGGGCATGGCCGATGCGTTTATCGTAACTCATCCCGGTGGCGACCTCCTTGACATCGGCCCCCAATGCTTCGCAGACAGTGGCAATCTCGTTGATGAACGAGATGCGCGTGGCCAGGAAAGCGTTGGAGGCGTACTTGATCATCTCAGCCGTGCGCAGGTCGGTGGTCATGATGGTCGTGCGCAACGGGAGGTACAACTGGGCCACCTTTTCCGCGGCCTCCCGGTTCAGCGAGCCCAGCACGACCCGGTCAGGGTACAGAAAGTCGCTGATGGCAGCGCCTTCACGCAGGAATTCAGGGTTGGAGACGACGGCGAAGTCCGCATCGCCGTTGCAGTGCTCGCGGATGATGTCGGCCACCCAGTCGCCGGTTCCTACCGGGACGGTGGACTTATTGACGATGATCATTGGGTGATCCATCACCTCGGCGATGGACCGGGCTGCCATGCGCACGTAGCGCAGGTCGGCCTCGCCGTCCACGCCCTCCGGGGTGCCTACGGCGATGAACACAAATTCTGCCTCCTTCAGCCCCTCGGCATACGAGGTGGTGAAACTGAGCCGGCCAGCCTGTACGTTGCGAGTCACTAGTTCTTCCAGGCCAGGCTCGTAGATGGGCATTACTCCTTGTTTCAGGCCCTCAATCTTCTGCTCGTTGATGTCTACACAGGCGACTCGGTTGCCCAGATCGGCGAGGCAGGTCCCAGTGACCAGCCCCACGTAGCCAGTGCCGACAACAGCAATGTTCTTCATGTCTTTTGTATTCTCCTCTGCTTGATTTAAGTCTCAATGATACCACAACTGGCGATTTGTACCAAGTCTGCACCGGAGCAACGCACCTACGCGGAGAGCGAGGCCAACCACCCGGTGGTGCTGGTGAGTTGGGGGGATGCTCTTGCCTGTTGCACAGATGGGCCGGGGTACGACAGCCGAGGGCTAGCGGCTGGCGGCTGGCGGCTGGCGGCTACGACGCCGGAATGACAACCGGAGCGGAGTGCCGGGGAACGCGTAGACTTTCCGCAACTGGTTTTCCAGGTAGCGCTCGTAACTGAAGTGCACCAGGCCAGGATCATTGACGTGGAAAACGAAGGTCGGCGGGTCCACCCCGGGCTGGCTGACATAGTATATCTTGAGCCGCTTGCCGTGCTTGCTGGGTGGAGCGTGGCGCGTCAGCGCGTCGCGCACCAGCCGGTTGAGTTCGCCGGTGGGGATGCGTCGCCATCTTGCAGCCTGCACAGCCAGCGCCGCTGGGATCACCTTGTGCACCCGCTGTCCTGTGAGCGCGGAGATAAAAAGCACGGGCACGTAGTCGAGGAAGCGGAGGGCCTCACGTACCCACCGGGTGTACTCCACCATAGTGTCGCTGTCCTTCTCCTCTATCGCATCCCACTTATTGATCAGCACCACCACGCTGGCCCACTCGTCGAGGATGAAACCAGCCACGTGTGCATCCTGGGCGGTGATGCCTTCAACGCCATCTATCATCAGCAACGCGACGTCGGCTCGCTGAATGGCCCGTAGCGCTCGCAGCACGCTATAGTGCTCCACTCCACGTTCGATCTTGCCCCGCCGCCGGATGCCGGCTGTGTCTATCAATGTGATGGGCGTGCTTCCCCTCCCTTCGTCATCCCCAATGGGGGGGAAAGAGGGGGGACTTCCCGAAGCGGAGGGGGGTTCTTTCCACTCCAGATACGTGTCAATGGCATCGCGGGTGGTGCCGGGAATCGGGCTGACGATGGCCCGCTCCTCACCGAGCAGCCTGTTCAGGAGCGATGACTTACCCACGTTGGGCCGGCCAACGATCGCGAGTTTGACCGTCTCGTCTACCTCCCACGTCCCCTCCGAAGCGGGTGGGGGTAGTGCCGTGATTACGTCATCCAGCAGGTCGGCTACGCCGGTGCCGTGCAGAGCAGAGATGGGGTAAACCTCTCCCAGACCCAGGGCGTAGAACTCCGTCGCGGCCTGGCGTAGGCGGAGATTATCGGCCTTGTTGGCGGTCAGAAAGACGGGGCAGCGGGAGCGGCGCAGAATGTCGGCCACCTCCTCGTCGGCGGGGGTGAGACCGCTGGCGATGTCGGTGATGAAGATGACAGCGTCGGCTCCCTGGATTGCCAGTTCGGCCTGGGCGCGCATCAAGGGAATATAGGGGGCGGAGTCCTGCGCCAACACCCGTTCGGGGCCGGGTCGCCTCCCGGCAACGACGGTCTCGGGCAGTACTTCGATACCGCCGGTGTCTACTACTGTGAAGGGCACGCCGTTCCATTCGGCAGGGGCCTGCAGCCGGTCACGGGTTGTACCCGGCTGGGCGTGTACTACCGCTAGTCGTTGGCCGACGATGCGGTTGAAGAGGGTAGACTTACCCACGTTGGGCCGGCCCACGAGGGCCACAATCGGCCTGCTTATCAGTTGTTCATTAGTCATGGTTCAGTCGGTGTGGGGGTAGGTGCAGTGAAAATCTCCACTTGCACGGTGGCCGGAATGATGCTCTGGGCGGTCAATCCTTCCGGCACCACAACCTGTGGCTCGAGTTGGTGCGTTCCGCGCGATAGGTTGAACAGGGCGAGGACAACGCGCACGTCGCTGGGCTCCAGTGTCTCTAGTAGGGGCAACGGGCCGCTCAGGATGACCTCGACGGTCTCCGGCGAGACGGTGGCCGTGAGGCTCGGTCTCAGGCCCTGGAGTTCCGGTGTGATCTCCATCGTCAGACCGCTCTGAATGGCCTCGATGAAGATCCTCACCTCCACTTGTTGGTCCGAGACAACCGCGACGTTCGAGGGTGTGTTCAGTGCTGGTCGAACAACCACGTCGGCCTGGGCCCCTTCCACGTCTATTGGTTCAGTTTCAATGTAGCCCGGAAGCGCCTTGATGACTTCAGGAGAACCGAAGACGGTGACCTCAGGGGGCTCGACGGAGATGTTGGTGACACGGTATCCGGGAGCGACCTGTCCTTCGAAGAGGACGACCTTGACCGCCAGGGAGTCGTAGTAACTTGACCGTTCGATGGGGATGCGCGCGTTGACCATCTCAGGCGTCAACGTGACGTGGGTGACTGGCTGTCCTTCACTGTCCCGTGGCTGCAACGGGAACTCTCCCTTGACGTCGGCGTTGGTTTCCTGCACGGAGACCGATGTAAAGGCTTCGACGACCTGGGCAACGTAGGTGCTGGGTCCGTTCACCAGTACCTCGCTCGGATCTATGGTCGTTGCCTGCCTGAGATAGCCCAGAGTCGGTTTTCCCTCTATCTGCACGCGCACGGGTACAGATCGCTCCATTTGGGCGTCCAATTCCAGAGTGACGTACTCGGGTTCGAAGAGTATCACCCGTGAGGGCTGTTTGTTCAGCGTCACCTGGACGGGTACCTGGTGGACTCCTGGCCCCAGGCCTGTCAGGTCAACGGTGGCGATGAAATCGTCGGCTTCGAGAGAATCCCAGACCGACTGGGGGGCGCGGATTGTAACTTGCACGTGCTCATCGAACTCATCTGTGATGAGCATCCCCTCCGGCGGCTTGGGCGACGCGATTGGGATGGGATGGGGATAGGGTTCCTCGATGGTACGATCCTCCTCTTCCATGGCCACGACCCAGGTCACCAGGGCCAGGATGAGCGCTAGTATCACCAAGGGCACACTACCTACTATCCAACGGAGTACTGCTTTCACTCCTCACCCCTCCTTCTTAGCACTTGCCGCGCCTGGGCGACCCACCGTGGCCACGCTCGTTCCAGCACAGGTTGATAGAAGGCGTGCAACACCGCCTCCAGCCGCTTGGTATCGAGATTGCGGATGATGCGACCGTTGTGAGTGATGGATATGGAACCGCGTTCCTCGGAGACGACGACGGCGACGGCATCGCTTTCCTCTGTCACGCCGATGGCTGCCCGGTGGCGCAGTCCTAATTCCCGATCTGCAAGGAAGGCGGTGGAGAGAGGGATCACGCAAGCAGCAGCCAGCGCCCGTCCGTGCTGCACGATGACTGCTCCGTCGTGCAGCGTGGTGTGAGGGTCGAAGATGGTCACCAGCAGTTCAGGAGTGATAGCGGCGTCTAGGAAGACACCGCTGTCTGCGAGTTCCTGCAAGCCCGTCTCACGTTCCAGAACAATGAGTGCGCCGTATCGCCGCCCCGACAGGGTGTTACACGCCTGCGCGATGGCAGCCAACGTCTGTTCGAGAATAGCGCGGCTGCTCGTCGTCCGGCCGAACAATGCCCCGGCCCGGCCCAGTCGTTCCAATGCCCGGCGCAACTCCGGCTGAAAGACAACGGGGATAGCCACGAGCAGTGCGGGGAGAGCCTTCTGCGTCAACCAGCCGAAAGCGCGCAAGCGTGCTACACCGCTTAGCAAGGTGACCAGGATGATGAGGAAGATCATACCACGCAGTAAGGGCACGGCCCGGGTGCCGCGTACCAGGTACAGGAGCCAGAAGAATATGAAGGCCACGAGTAGGATGTCGAGGGCGTCTATCCAGTCGAACCGCTGTACATACCACAGGAGATTGCCCACTGTTCAAATCCCAAGTCCCAAGTCCCAAACCCCAAACCCCAAGTCCCGACTCCTAGATGTAGTCACGCTCGCCAAGTTGCTCCAGCAGTTGTTGATAGGCCGCGATGTTGGGTGGGCGGAGCGCAATTATGGCCCGGATGGTTGCCTGAGCATCTTCGTATCGCCCGGCCTCCACCTGCAGGTCTCCCAGTTTGTCCAGGTGCTCCAGCGCCTGCTGAACGTGACCAGCGTCAAGATACGCCTGCGCCAGGCGGGTGCGTAGCGGAATACCATCAGGCTGCTTGCTGACCATGTCTTCCAAGATAGTGAAGATGCGCTGCGTCTTGTCGCTCTCGCGGTAGATTCTCAGGAGGCCGTCAAGTTCGGCGATGGCCAGTTCGGATCGGTTGAGGCGATGGTAAAGTTCCATCAGCGTCAGGCGTGCCCGCTCATCGTCGGGAGCGATGTTGCGAATCTGCTCGTAGATTTCAATGGCGCGTTTCCAATCCACGCGCTGCATGTCAATGTCGCCGATCTTGTGCAGGATACAAACGGCCCATCGGCGTTTCGAGTCGCCCCGTGGCGCTAGCCGTAGCGCTTCCTGATACGTGTCACGTGCCTGGTCCATCTGCGCCAGGTGGTAGTAACTATCGGCCAGGATCAGGTAGTGCTCCAGCGCCTCGTCAATTTCTCCGTGGCTGATGAGCAGGTCAATTAACTTGGCCCGCACCACGGTGTCCATCGGCGCCAGTTTCAGGGTGTGCTGGTACACCGCCATTGCCTGGCGGACGTTGCCCTGTGTCCGGTAAGTGTCGGCGATGACGACGAACTTGGCCACTGCCTCGTTCACCTTTTTCATCGCTAGCAGTATCTGAGCCAGTTGCCGATGGATGGGCAGGTAGGTGGGGGCATGCTCCAGGGCGTAGTAACATTCTTCCAACGCAGCATAAAACATGCCGCGCTTGACATATTCCTGCGACAACGCTACCGACTCCAGGATACGATCTGAGCCTGGGATCGCCAGCATCTCGGCCAGGCTCAAGGTGGGTCCTTCCTCGCCCAGTGCGTCGAGTCGCTGGCGTGCCTGAATGACCTTATCCTCCCATCCCTTCTCGCTGAGGAACTCGACCAGCGAGTTGGTGAACTCTAGCGCCTGTTCCCGCTCGCCCTTGGCGATGTAGCTATCGGCCAGGCTCTCGTAGAGTTGGATCAGGTCGTCGGCTTGCTCACGCCGGACGGTGGCCAGGTCCACCATCTTGAGTACCTCGACGAAGTGGCTCAACGCCTCGTCAATGCGACCCCGGGCGCGGTAGCACTCGCCCAACGCGAAATGGCTGCCCAGCGCATACGCTGGATGGAAGACGGCCTTCTCGAACTGGACGATAGCAGCGCCGAAGCGCAGTTTTTCCTGGTAGAGCAAGCCGAGGTTGAAGTGGACAGCGGGTTGCTCAACTCCTGCCCCAATCACCTCCTCATAAGCAGCGATTGCCTTCTCAATCTTCCCCCGGGTCTGGAAGTCAATCGCCCGGCCGATCAAACTATCAATCTCCGCCTTGTCAAGTCGAGGTGTTACAGCGGGAGGTGCTGTTACTTCCCCCTCTTCAAAGACACTCTCGGCCAGGTCGGTGAGCGCCTTCTGACGGGTGATCTCGACGGGGCTCCCACGCTCCTCGACGGCCTCGGTCTCTGGCGTCGTCGAGAATTTCGGGGTGACGGGGCCGGTCGGTTCCTCCATGATCGCAAGCGGCTCAGGCTCCTCTCCGGGAACCTCAGTCTCCGGTTCGACGGCGATCGGCTTTCCATAGCGCAAGTCATTGAGCGTAGCCAGTACCTCAGGATTGTGCGGGGCCAACTTGAGAGCGTGGTTACAGATCTGGATGGCGTACTCACTCTGCCCCTTAGCCCGGTAGATACGCGCCAGGGCCAGACATTCTCTGGCCGCCTCACGTACCTGGCCATGGCGCTGGTAGTACTGAAGCAACTGCACGTGAGCCTGTAGGCAATCGGGCCAGGCACGGGCGGCATCCTGCCAGCGTTCCAGCGCCATGTGGGTGGCCTGCTGCTGGCTGAGATAGTGCTCGGCGGAAGTCATGTAGGCTTCAGCGGCCGCCTCCCCCTGGCCCAATCGCTCCCTTGTCTTGCCTAGGTGCTCCAGAAGCGCGGGGTCATCTGGCGCAAGTTCACTGGTCTGTAGGTAGGCATCCAAGGCGTCCTTCAACTGGCCTGCGCCGGAGTAGGCCAACCCCAGTCCGGTGAGCGCACCGACGTGGTGAGGGAACACTGTCAGTGCACGCTGATAGGCCGAAATAGCCTGGTCCCAATTCCTGTCCCAGGCGGCATCGGCCCCGGCCCGCATCGCTTCTTTGAAGACTTTGCGTTTTCCTGGCATAGCCGTTAGTCGTTGATTGCTGGTTGCTGACTACCGTCTGCCAACAGTCGAGTTAGAATAGCTTTTTGTGCATGCATGCGGTTCTCGGCCTGATCCCACAGCACCGAATGTGGGCCGTCACAGACCCCGTCGGTGATCTCCTGCCCCCGGTGGGCCGGCAGGCAGTGCATGACGATGACATCGGGGCGCGCCTCGGCCACCAGCGCCTCGTTGATCTGGTAGGGAGCGAAGATGTGGCTGCGCTCCTCGGTTTCGGCCTCCTGGCCCATCGAGGCCCACGCGTCGGTGTAGATCACGTCGGCCCCGGCGACTGCTGCGTGAGGGTCGGTGGTTACCAGCAGGTGGCTGCCACTGGTCCCGGCGAACCGCTGCCCCAGTGTCCACACGTCGAGGGGCAGTTCGTAGCCCGACGGCCCGGCGATGGTGAAGTCCATCCCCAAGAGGGTTGCACCGAAGAGCAGCGAAGTCGCTACGTTGTTCCCGTCGCCGACGAAGGTCAGTTTGCGTCCCGACAGGTCCCGGCCCTTATGCTCGATGATGGTGAGGAAATCGGCCAGGCCCTGGCATGGGTGGTTGTAATCGGAAAGGCCGTTGATGACGGGCACGCTAGAGTACTCTGCTAGTGTGAGCACGTCGGCGTGGCCGAAGACGCGCGCCATAATGCCGTTCACGTAGCGGGAGAGGACGCGCGCCACGTCGGGCACGCTTTCCCGTTTGCCCAGTTGGATCTCGAGGGGGGAAAGGTATAGCGCCTGCCCGCCCAGGTGGATCATTCCCATCTCGAAGGAGATACGGGTGCGCAGGGAAGGTTTCTGGAAGAGCAGACCCAGAGTCTTGCCTTTGAGCAGGGGACGATTGCCGCTGGCCCTCCATTCCTCCTTTAGTTCAACTGCCAGAGTGAGTAGCCCGCGCAGTTCGTCGGGCGTCAGGTCTGCCAGACTGAGAAAGTGATCCATTTGTACCTCCGGATAGTGAAGTTTAGGGATAGTATACCACAAGAAGCAAGAGGTAGGAAGCAGGGGAAATTAACAATGACCAATTAACAATGACCAATGACCAATGACCAATGACCAATGACTAATGACTAATGGCCAATGACTAATGGCCAATGACAAATGACAAATGACCAAATGGTAAGTGAGACAATGAGCCGCTGGTCACATAGCGCAGGAGGCAGAAGATGGGAAGCAGGAAGCAGGAGGCAGACGGGGATAGGCTCAGAAACCCATGGCCTGGCGGGTGGTGCGCCAGAGGTTGGCACGGCTTTGTTTCTGGTCCCGGCCGAACTGGCGCAGGAGCGTCTTTATCTGCGCGCGCCTGGAAGTTAGACCTTGGGGACAGGGGGTGTCCTCAGGGAAGCCGGCCTCCTGTCCATAGCGGACCAGTCCCTTCTCCGGGACGTAGATCAGTGGGCGAATGATGGTCACAGCGCCGTCGAAGAACTCGACGCGGGGGGCCATTGTCTCCAGTTTGCCGTTGAACATGAGGTTCAGGAGCGTCGTGGCGGCTGCGTCATCGGCATGGTGGCCGAAGGCCAGTTTATTGCAGCCCAGCCCGACCGCAGCGGTGAAGAGGGCCTTGCGCCGGTTCCACGAGCAGCGAAAGCAGTCGAGCGGCAAGGGCTCCTCCGGTGGCAGTTCCAGCCAGCGGGGCGAAATGGTACTCGACTCCGAGTTCCCGAAACCAGGGCTCCAGTTGCGGCCGCAGGTCGGGGAAGCCGGCCGAGGTGCCGACGATGTGGAGGGCCAGCAGGTTGTACAGATAGGGCACTCTGCACCGGTGGCGGAGGAGGAGTTCGAGCAGAGCACGGCTGTCCTTCCCGCCGGAAACCGCTACCGCCACCCGGTCGCCCTCGGCCAGCAGGTCGAACTCCTTACAGGCCTGCGTGAAGGGCTTTAGGAGAAAAGAGACAATGCGGTCAGGATCATTCATCGGACTCGGGGCTTGCAAAGTTTGCCGCGCCGATAGTATACCACAAGTACGACAAGCCTGCGACTGCGGATATTACCACAGAGAACCCGGCCACGCTTTGAACCGTGGCCGGGTATTGGGGCAAGTGCACTGGCTTCTGGCTAGGGGTCGGCCGGGATGCACAACACGTCGCCGGCGCGGATGTAGTTCAGGTTGTAGATGCTGTTGCACTCGGCGATGCGCCACATACTCACACCGTAGTGTAGCGAGATACGATACAGGTTCTCGCCACTGACGACGGTGTGGTAGGTGGCGCAGGTGCAGGGATAGCCAGGCCAGGGTGGACACTGACGCGCACACGTTGGGCCGGGCGGCACCCAGGCATACGCATCGGGGATGGTCAGCACCTGGTCGGGGTGAATCAGGTTGGGGTTCACGATGCCGTTGTACGCCGCGGTCGCCCAGGGATCTACGCCGTAGGCCCGCGCGATGCAGTAGATCGTCTCGCCCGGCCGGACGACGTGGTTACAGATAGTCGTCCACTCATTCGGCCTGGCGTGGGCGGTTGGAGCAGTGATGATAACTAAGGCCAGGGCAATCCCAATGGCAGCAAGTGGTCTGCGCACAAGACACCTCCTTTGGCTGGCGCAAGGAGCATACGTCAATCCTGGTCAAGGCCCCTGTATCGTTAGGACGAGATCAGCACTCCTCAGATTTGGGGAGTGGGGTGTGCTCTACTTCCAGGCGGGCACATAGGCAGCCGCTCTGACTTCGCCACCCCCATTGGGTATCTCTGCCTTGCCGATGAAGATATAGTAAGGCTTGAATTCCTCCTGCACTTCCATCCCTCCTACGGGATCTTCGCGATACCCCAGTGCAACCTCGGTGACGGTGAGCATACCATACTCAGGAAACGTTGGGCCCTCGAAGTCGAAAAAAGCAGGCCCTCTTCTTTGCAGTTCCCGCCAGGCCTCCTCCGCCGTCTTGATGGGTACTTGCGAATCTATCTCGACTTCACGACGGCGGTAAGAGAGTTGGGTGATATAACCCCGTGTATCCAGCCTCAGAAAGACGCAACTGCTCCCAGGGAACGAGCAACTTCCCACGGGCAGACCGTCCAGGCGGCGGCGGAAGCACACGTTCCAACCGTAGCGCGTGAGTGCCGACTCAGCGGTCCCGGTCTGATATGCCCATGCCTGGGCCTCGTCGGCACAGTCGGCTGGCAGAAGGTCCCGCGCTGTCAGCCAGGCCCGTGCCGCAGCCATGGCTTCCTCCGCTGTCTCCGGGGTGCCAGCACCGGTATCCCCATCCGGAGGCGAGGAACATTGATAAGCAATGTTCCCATATACTGTTAACGCTTCACTACTATATGCTTGCCCCCACGTCCATTGCGGTTCGGCCGCGCTTTCGCTGTAGGCAACAGGCTCGCCTTCAAAACCCAAAGCCGCAGCCACTTGCCGTGCCCAGTCGGCCGCCGGCGTTGGCGGCTCGACGACGCGGTAGATGGGGGCTTGATCCAGCAACCCCTGAGGCAACTTCGTGTCCAATTGATAGCCGGCAACGTGGGGGCGGAGTGCACAGGCACCCAAAGTAAAAACCATGGCCAGAAGCAAGGCCATGCTCACTGCTGTATGTCGCATTTCTCACCTCCCCGACAATTATAGGGCGATGGCCGGACTACACAAGTGTCTGGCCATCGCCCCACGCGGTCACGGCTGCATATTACTCTCCGCCCTGGGCTTCAATTAGCTGCCTTACCGCTTCGGCCACTTGAGGGATCAACTCAGCAGGCGCGTAGCGCTTGAGGTTCTCCACCCCCGGCAGAGCCCCTCTGTAGGCTATGAGGGGGATCAGGGTCTCCTCTTCCTCGCTCTCGATAAAAGCGAAGTTGCCCCCTATCTCGTACACCCTGACTAGCCTGATCCTACGGCCGGCTTCCTTCTCTCCGGCAACAGGGGTAGCAGCCAGGCCGGCGGTGAACGATTGCCATCGCTCCGCAAGTTGTATGCCCCCGGCCTCGACAGCCTGCCATTTGCCTTTGAAGAAAGCGACAGTGAGCATGATCCTGGATTCATTGTTGGCCAATAGAGGCACTTCCCACTGGCAAGCCGGCACCAGCAGCGGGGCCACCCGCTGGCCGGGCTTGTAGGCTTCCAACGCTTCGGCGGTAAGTTGGTCTCGGCTCTGGAGTCCACACGTCCCTGCTCTGGCGCTCGTGCTCGGCGTCGGCAAAGAGTTCCTTGAAAGCAGGAGGGGCGGTGAAGGAGCGGTGCTGGACGATGTCAACGTCACTTCTTTGACTGGGTGGCTGCTCGAGCGGCCGATGGGGTATGATATGAGTCCACTGTCCGCCGCGTGAAACGTTCCCCGTCTAAAGATTGGAACAATCACGTACAGGGCTTAGGGGGGAGAGCACGTTGGGGGAAGGGCAGGCTCCTTTGGCTGCCATTGGGGATACTCTCCCATGCTGAGGCGCATTGGCTCTCCCTCGCCCCGCCACAGGTAGATCGCCGATTTACCTTCTTCATCCACGACCCACCGCCACGTGAAGATCACCGTCTCCCCATCTGGCCCCACTTCCCAGCCACTCAACCTACTTATGGCGGGGCTTATGGCTTGGGGGAGCCGGGCCGCTGCGAGCCGCTCTTGAAACCCGCCTGCGGCCCACCATGGCAGGTCGCTCCCTCCCGCTTCCCGGAGTTCCCCTTCCTCGCTCACATAGAAGAACCGGTACTCCACGCGCTCTGGCTGGGCAGGTCCCTCATATTCTTCCTTCTCCCAATGTGTGACGCAAACCTCCAGCCGTCCATCCGGGAGCCAGCGCACCGGGAAGTAACTCCGTTTCTTCACCCCCTCCAGCACCACCACCGGCGCTTCGTCCCCTACTCCCCACCAAGCCAGGCTGACTGGGCGTATTATAGGGTCTTGGACGCCTTCCATCTTGATTCCCTCCTTCTCAAGCTCGACCTTCAGGAAGATTATACCCTGCCCCTCCGGAGACCAAAGATACCTACAGGAGTAGTAGGACCCCACGCCCAGCTCCACAACCATCTCTTCGGCCCGGGTATCCCAAATCTGGAGGGAGGAGCCCTGGAAGCATCCTACTTCTACTGGCAAAAAGGGAAATGGGAAAGCCTGGGAGCATAAGGAAGCAATATCGTCAGGCCTGGCGTTGGAATAGGTGGTCAGTGTGACCACCTGATGGGTGGAGAGGTCGAAAAGGCGAAGCGCTAACGGGGATCGAGATGGCACTCGATCTATTTCCTTTTCAGGGTTTGTATAGTAAAAGTAAGCCAGAGAGCAGCTATCCTGGGACCAGGTAAGCCCCGCCCAGGACGCCGTTGTGCCAGGGCGGGTCAGCGGGATGAGGCGAGAACTCTCCAGGGAGACAAGAGTCAATTGACCGCCCGTGGAGCGTTCCTGATTGACGATGAAGGCAAGCCAGCGACCGTCGGGTGACCAGGGACCCGTGATTGCCTTCTGTTCGGTCAAGGGAATGAACCGGGAAGCGTCAGGGGAGATGAGAGCCAGATGACCTTCGGGCGTGCGGAAGGCGATCCACCCGCCGGGAGGAGGCGTGAGATCGGGGAGGGCAGAGGGGAAAAGAGAAGGGGTAGGCTCTGGCGTCGGAGCAAGGGCCTGCTCGAGTTCCTCGGGTGGCTCTTCACGGAGAGAAGTGGGCTCCAGGGTCGGCGTAGAGGAGGGGGACGGCGACGCGTTCGGGACAGGGGTGGAGACAGGACTCGGTGAGGCCATCGGGGTCGAAGAAGGCAAATGCCTCCCTTCACACCCGGTGAGAGCAAGTGGTAAGATCACAGCACAAACAAAAGTGTATATCGCTTTCTTCATAGGCAGAGCAAAAATATCGTCCCTTGGGGGAGGCTCCTACCCGCGACCAATGTCGCCGGCCGGTGCGAAGCTTCAGCACACCGGCGGCAGGTGTACCCAAACTTGGAATTACTTGTTGTAGTACTCGGCTATCAGACTGGGGGTGACATAATAGGATAGTCTTTTGTAAGTTGAGCCATCCAGTGGATCATTGATGAAGTAACTCCATGCCTCGTCGATATAGCCCAGGCTCTTATACACCACAACAAAATGTCCGCCCACCTTCACGATGGGGGGTCTACCCTGGGACATCAGTCCACACAAGGCGGACCAATAGAAACCATAGTAACCAACAAATCCGGCTTCATTGTCACTGCAGTGGTCGGCCGCACACTCCCATACCAGCCTACATCCTGAACGGCAACCGTGATCTCCGCAGCAATCGTTTACTTGACCAGGATTTTTGTTGGCTCCATAGTATCTAAATACCATAGTGGCCGAGGTTATGGCACAACCTTGGCTGCACATTGTTCCACAGGTACAGTTACACTGACTACTCTCCGCGCACGGAAGGTGGTATAAGCAATCGTCACCCCAGGGTGCCCAGCATTGACCATAGGCAGGGACGTTGAGAGTGATTCTGCATTCAGGATTATATAGTGGGCAGGGAGGAGGCATTTTTTCGGGCAGGAGTTCCTCGATTGTTCCTTTCCCTGGCACAGATTCTTCCGTCAGCCCTTCACGAGCCAGTGGAACCCACATATCATCCACAAACACCCACTCTACATCTGCTCGCGAAGCGAAATCAGGATCCTGCGAGAGGAGAGCATAAGTCTGTGGATGGACGTTCTTGCCTAGTTCTAGGAAAACCGTCTGGCCATCAACCTGGATGGGAACGGGCGGCGGCTCTTGGCCCATCACCGCACCCGGCCCGGCACTCAACAGCAGCGCCAGCAACACGAACACTGAGAGAAACTTGATCTTACGCATCGTTAACCTCCTGTGACTGTGATATTCACCGGACTCCCCGGCGACATTTCTAATTCTACCACAATCTCCGCTTTTTGGGTGACAGAATCGGGGCAAAATCGGGGCAATTTCGGTTCAAATTGTCACGCGGTCACTTTGTCCAGTGGTTGAGGGAGGACATCCCAGCGATAGCCCACCCCGCGCACTGTCACCAGATAGCGCGGCCGCGATGGGTCGGGCTCAATCTTCCACCGCAGCCGCCTGACACACGCCTTGACGGTTTCGCGGCTTCCTTCGACACAATCATAGCCCCACACGTGCGCCAACAGTTCATCGTACCCCACTGCCCGGCCCGCATTCTGCACCAGGTAGAGCAGCAGGTCAAACTCCAGGCGCGTCAGTTCGATCTCTTCCCTCCAACGCCGCACCTGACGGGCCATAGGGCTAATGACGAGCGATCCCGCGCGTATCGTCGTGCGCCCAACGGCGCGCAGGAGTTTCCTCACCCGCAGCCGCAGTTCGCGGGGGTCGTAGGGCGCGACGACCACGTCGTCGTATCCTGCATCCAGGACTTGCTCGGCCGCTTCGTAGGAGGAGACGACGGCCAGCGAGAGGGGCCTCGACGAGCGGCGCAATTGCGTGCACAGGTCAAGGTCTGTTCCCGACGCCCTGGCGTCGCACATGAGCACGTCTCCCGGGCTGACTGCCTGCGCTGCTTGCGCCTCGCCAACCCACAGGACATCCAGACCTTCTTGGGCCAGGAGGTCGGCCACATCGCCTGCCGCATCGCCCACGACCACAACTTTGGTTTCCTTCGGCATTGGTCTGTTTCACCCCCTCGAAAACGCCGCATATCAGTGTAGCATAGACCACTCAACAAACCTCTGACAACCAGACAAACAAATAGGACGTCGCCAGTTCCAAGTCTTTCAATAGCATACACTTCTGAGCAAACCGCTGAGCAGCCAGATACGCAACGAAGCCGCCCAGCACCACGCGGGTTGCTCTTGCCGAACACGGGGAACATTTAGGTGCCAAAAGTCAGGGATTGCGTGGCTGGGGCGAGCGGTTATTAACAACGCCCCCATCACCAATCCCAGCACCGCCACCGTCAACACAATTCTGCGTTTCATTTTCGACCTCCTTGGTAATCTTCAGACTTCACGTGTCTTTTGGTGCCCGAATGACGTGTTTGGTCACATTTCTCCCACCCCCCCTTGGTCTGGTCTTTATGCAACGTAATGCCTTCCGCCAATCTGCCTGCTCAGACGTGGGCTGCTGGCTTTACATCGTTCGGTGGTGGTCTCCGAGATAAAGTAGGAGCCGGGCATACGAGCTGTATTCCATCTCAATGGCAGGGAGACGCGCGCGCCCACTCCAGGAAGCTTGTAAGAGCCTGCCAGGAGCCACTGCTGCCGTAGGCTCTAGTCCGTCAGGAGGGAGGGTCGGCTTTCCCTGGACGATGGAGATTCACTCTGCAAAGATGAGCACTTCCTTTGCCAACAGCGCGCTGCCTTCACCCACTTGGCCGGAGGCCTGAATGCGCATCCCCGGCCGTATGTCCTGCAGCATCGCGTTACCCCCACCAGCGAAGACCAGTTCACTCTCCTCGGTCAGTGCTACGACGTCAAAGCCTTCCACCGGCTCTGCCAGCATGATGACGCGCGCACTGAGCGAGACATCCATCACCGTGCCTGTGATAGTGACGTCCGGCCCTTCTGCTTCATTGCCGATCGTTGGGGACGGCTCAGGTGGGGATTTGGAAACGGACGCTGTGGGGGTGACCGAGGTCGGCGTCTCTTCCGACCGGCGTGTAGCCGATGGCGTTATGGTGATATCCGGCTCTTCTACTTCATTGTCGACCGTTGTGGTCGGCTCAGGTTGGGGTTCGGAAATAGACGTTGTAGGGGGGACCGAGATCGGTGTCTTTTCCGACCCTTGGGTGGCCGAGGGCGTTGGAAAGGCCCCGCTCCCCGCCGCACAACCGGCCAGGAAGATGAGGGCGACAACAAAGGCCAAGTGTTCTTGCTTCATTGCTTTTCCTCCCAGAGAACTAGCATGCTAAAAGGGCCGGGCTATGATGCCCATAGCGTCATAGCCCGGCCCTCATGAGCCCTCTAGGGCAGGTCGTAGTAGTATACCCGTAGCCAACTGTTCTCCAGATATCCTAGACCCAGATCCGCCGCTACGGCTGGCGTCAGGTCCACCGAACAGGGCACTGTCACTGTTCGCCCGAACTGGTCTTTACCACCGTTGTAGCCATAGTAGTATGCATACTCGGCTTCGGACCAACAAAGAGGGATATCGCTGAACATGCGACGGGGATTGGAACCATAGGCTGAATCCCAGTAGTTATCATCAATGTTCCAAGGCCCTACCTCCCGCACCAGCACATTCCAGACCCAATAGCCTGCGCGATAGATATTGACCGTGTAAGGTGGATTGTTATACCGGCCATCGTACGGGGGCGGAATGTACCAGCCCAAGTTGGCAAATTTAACATATTTGTCAGGCAAGGCCACCTCATAGTCAGTATAGCCATAGTACTGAGTGGCAAACATCCAGCAGGAGTAAGCGTCCGACCTCACTCCTGGATCCTCTGTCGGTTGCTTGAGTCGGGTGACGGTCTGATGTTCCCTCAGCCACCAGTTCCGTATCCAGTCCCGGAAGGCTGGATAGCGGGAGCCCAGCAACTTACGAACTGCCCGGTCGGTGTTGGTCATGGCTTTGGCCACTCGTTCATTGTAGCGCTGAACCTGTCTGTCTGCCAATGAGAGTTTTTCATCCTGGACGATGGGCTGCGTCTCCTGATAGAGGGCCTGCATTTGTCGCTGCTCCTCCATGGCGATTTGCTGCAAAGCCTTTTCTTCCTCCTCAGAAAGATGGAGGGCGGTGAAAAGAGCCTGCGCTTCATCCTCAAGACGCTCGTCCTTCGTGAGCAAGAGATATGGAAGCACGGGCTTTTGCAGCCAGGGATCAGTGTCGGAAACCGTCTCGCCCGATTGGGCCTGTGCCGTGACGATTCCCACCAGCCCGACCAGCAGAAGCAGGCTGATACCGATTAGAACCATCTTGCGCTTGAACATGGTTTCACCTCCGTGAACTGAATAGACCTGCCTTACAGATTCTCGTATTGCGGCTTAATTGATCCAATCTACCATGTAGTAGTGCCCGGCGTTCCACGGATTGTGACCACTACACAATCCCAAACCAAGCACCCTTTTAGGCACTAACAACCGATAATTGTAGCCGCTACAGGAGCCCCAAGTATGATCCCACTCATTTACTGGGTCCGGATAGCAACAATCGAAAGCATCGTTGCCATAGTCGTAGCCCGGCTCTATGGGAGTGCCCCACATATCAATGGCGGCGACGAACTCCGCGGGTGCCCACATGCACCAACCCTTACCGTGGAGATTTACATACCACCGCGGTAGTGGCTGCGATTGTTCCACAGGCCGAGGGAGTATCGATTCCTCCGGTCGGGGAACCCGGATGTCACGGGCTTCGTAGTCGAAATATCTTGTTGTCGAGTGAGTAAAAGCTCCTATTTCCATATAGAGCGTGGTCTCGATCTGGTACACCCGGCCTCCCTGGCCGATCCAGACTAGATACTCCTGATCTATCTCACAGCCTGGAAATCCGGCTGGTTCGCTCTCGGGTGAGAAGCCGAACTGGCGAACTACGCGGCCGATTTCTGAAGCGGCGACGTGGTAACGGTACTTGGATACCATCCCTTCAACGTGCTCCAGATGCTCCTGGCCCAGGTATTGGACTTCGGCCTTGGCGGTAGTGACGATCTGCAAAAGGTAAGACGGCGTCAGTAGTGCATTCAGTGGCCCTACCAGCCCCAACTCTACTTTGTGCCATCTTGCCTCTGCTCCCCAATCAGGGCGACGCCAATAGGCCCCGTTGGGAGTTAGCAATTCCTCGAATACCGACCCATCGGAGAATTCAAATATCTCATGGGTCAAACCCTCCGTGAATTCCCCGTGCGCGATGTATTCCATGTCCTTGTTCACCTGCTCGAAGCGGTAGCAGGTGGGCTCAACCCCTGGTGACATCGCGGAAACTGGCGGTGGCTCCTGAGCCGTCGACGCGCTGATGCTCAACAGCAGTCCCAGCAGCACAAATACTGAAACGAACTTCACCTTATGCACTTCACCTCCTTTCTGGATTTGAGATTCCGTCATCTGTGAGGTTCCCCCCAAAATATGTACCACTTGGAGCCGTGTCTATTGTGATCCTCTGGAAGTGTTCTACGAGCCCCCCGGCCACCAGTGGTCGGTCAAGCCAACCCAAGGAAAGGGAGAAGTGACAAGAAAACAGCCCTTCCCCCCTCCCCCTATTGGGCAAACGAATGATACCACACGGAGGAAGAGGGCACAACTCCGACAAAGAGGAAGGAGGTGGATGAGGAGTTAGGCCGCAATGTGAATATATGATCTCGAGGCCAATCAAAGGAAGGAAAATCGCAGCTACTAGGAGAGCAGTACAACTCCACCGGTTTTTCATGTCAACCCTCTACTTTTGCCTAACACGCTTACTATAGGCATCGGTGACAAATGGCAATGGAAGGATCAAGACACGAAGAGATAAGCAGACCTAACCACCAGTAGGCAGCCGGTGGTCAGGTCTGAAACTGTCTGCGATGAAGTGCCGCTACTGTTTACTCACCGCTTTGCGTGGTGAGCGGGCCAATACCAATTTGGGAATACCCCAGGCCTGGAGAGCCAACCAAGGCACTAGGGCGAATAGGATATCCATAAACATGAGGAGGAACGCAGGTCCGTAACGTCCGTACTGCAGTGCTAATGCTTGTTTTAGCTCATTCGGGACCAGATCCATATAGCCTATGGAGATCATGGCTGCTACAAGAAGAAAGTTAGAGAGGGCAAAACCTAGTCCGAGCCGGATACTCCGTTGTATGATCCCCAGAGGCGATTTGGAAGTGCGGCCGAGGGCGATCATCAGAAGCACTATGCTGGCACCTACGATCAGACAGGCGGGTAAGTGTCTCCAAGGCGGCCTTTCGAAAAAATCGTTCAACTGACGCTGCCAGGTGCCTGGGAACGGGCGTCCCTCCGACCAAACATCATCGTAAGGGACGAGGCGGTAGATTCCAAACTCATCAATCCACCCGGATAGCACTAGCCAGCTAAATGTCAGGAGAAGGATCACCGCCGCCAGGGTGGAGCCTTCTTTCCACCGCAAAGCTTGCTCTCCGCGCATGCCTTATCACCAGCTCACTTGCACTGACCAGGCATTGGCACCTGCCCCGTGCTTGGTACAAAGGTACGTTGTACAACTACCGCCGGGGACACAGCGGAAGTAGCCGTCAAGACCGCCGTTCCAAGTGATGTGCGCTTGATTGATCCAGTTGTCGGCCCAGACTCCTCCTGGCAGATTGGGATAGCTGGAATAGAAAATGGCCCAGTAATCATTACAACCGTGATCACTGGCATTCCTGACATTATCTGCATAATCATACGCATCGGTGTCTTTGGGTACGAAGATGACATCCTCAATGGCTCGAATGATAGGACCGTCGGGTGGTGGTTCCTGAGCCATCACCGTACCCAGCCCAGCGCTCAACAGCAGCGCCGGCAACACGAACACTGAGAGAAACTTGATCCTACGCATTTTCAAACTTCCTGTGGTTGATATGCTCACCGGACTCTCCGGCGCAGCTTTACTCTATCACATTATAGCACATCAGGTGTTAAATCTCTGTTAAGTTTTGGGACAAATGGGGGCAATTTGGGGGAAACGAGTGGGATAGATGACCAATGAGGGATGATGGAGGTGAGAGGGAAGCCTACAACGGCAGCCGTACGGTGAAAGTGCTGCCCACGCCGGGAGTGCTCTCCACCTGGACGGTGCCTCCGTGCAAGTGGACAATGTGGGCGACGATGGACAAACCCAACCCAGCGCCACCTTCGTGCCGCGAGCGAGAGCGGTCCACGCGATAGAAACGGTCAAAGATGTGCGCCTGCTCTTCCGGGGGGATGCCAATGCCAGTGTCGGTGACGGTGACTACCGCCCTGGCGTCGTCACGACGGATGGTGACCATAACTTTGCCGCCCAGATGGTTGTAACGAATGCCGTTCTCAATCAGGTTGCTGAAAGCGCACGCTAGCAGCGGACCATCGCCGTGGACAGACATCTCCGTCTCGCCGCTGAGATGCAAGGTCACCAGGTGCTCCATCGCCAAAGGCCTTAGATCCAGCAGCACATCTTCCAGGAGCGGCCCCAACGTCACCTCTTCCTTGACCACTCCCTTTTCCTCCTGGGCCAGCAAGAGCAGGTCGGCTACCAACTGCTCCAGCCGCGTCAGTGCTCGCTCCAGAGTAGCGCTCATCTCCCGATAGTCGTCCAGCGCGGCGTTAGGGTCAGCGCGGACGACTTCCAGGTTGGTGCGCAACGTAGCCAGCGGCGTGCGCAACTCGTGAGCCGCGTCGGCAACGAAACGGCTTTGTTGTTCAAATGCACATTCCAGTCGCCCCAGCATGGCATCAAAGGCATCGGCCAAGTGTTTGATCTCGTCGTTCGGTCCTTCCAGCGCAATGTGGGTATTCAGCGTGTTTGCACTGACCCGATGGGTGATCCGGATCAGGTCTCGCACCGGATGCAGTGTCCGTCCAGCCAACCAATAGGCCCCTGCACTGCCCACAACTACTGTCAACGCCAGACCAACTACGGAAATAACGCGCACTTGCTGCAGTGTCGCCACCCGCACTTCCCGCACTGTGATCCCTTTCAGCACCATAGGGGGAGTCGCGTGGGGGTCAATAGGACTTAGGAAAGGCACCGGAGTCGGTTCACCGGCACGCCAGGGGCGAGGCAGCGGGAGCGGAGCCAAGAGTGGGGCGACAACATAATCGGGGATGACAAGAGTCGCCACAGTATTGATGAAGGCCACAAGTGCCAAGCTGACGACGAACAGCAACGCCGCGGACGAGACCGCCAACCGCATCTGCAACGTCAATCGGCGCCCTATCTGTTGCGCCAGGTACCGGACCCGCTCCAGTGCCATCAGGATTCCTCTGGGCGGTCCGGTGGGATGAGGCGGTAGCCTTGCCCCGCCACGGTCTCAATATAGCGAGGCGCTGTAGCGTCATCCCCTATCTTGCGGCGTAGGGAGTGAAGATGTACCCGCACCGTATTGGTGAAAGGGTCTGCTTCCGCGTCCCAAACGTGTTCCAACAACTCCTCTCGGCTGATGACTTCGCCAGGGTGACGCATCAGATATTCCAAGATACCCAATTCTTTGCGCGTCAGTTCCAGGCGGTGGTTACTCTGCCAGGCGATTCTCGCCGCTGGATCGAATTTCAGGTCACCCCATTGCAGCAGTGGTTCCCGCACCCGCAGGTCACGCCGCAACAGCGCTCGCACTCGCGCGGCCAGTTCTTCGAAATGAAACGGTTTAACGAGATAGTCGTCTGCGCCCAGGTCGAGGCCTGTAACACGTTCGTCGGGTCGGCTGCGGGCAGTCAGCATCAGGATCAACAAACGGGGCCGGCTGGCTCGCAAGCGACGGCAGACCTCCAGACCGTCCATCCCTGGCAGATTGAGGTCCAGTATCAACAGATCATAGTCATTAACCTCGGCAAGTTCCCAACCTTGTTCGCCATCCAAGGCTATGTCCACGGCGTATCCTTGCCGGCGTAGCCCTCGCGCCAAAGCGTTGGCGAGGTCAAGTTCGTCTTCAACGATCAAGAGTCTCATCGAACTTCCCGGTTCGAAAACTTGCAGATTGCGACCAATCTAGAGGATGCTCGACATCGGATATCGGACTTGAAACCTCGGACTAAACCTCTCGTCCCTCATACTGCCGCTGGTAATACTCCTGGTAGTGCTCGCCACTCTTGATGGGCCGCCACCACCATTCGTTCTCGACGTACCAGCGCACTGTTTTCTCGATGGCCTCCTCACAGGTGTGGGCCGGCTCCCAACCCAGCCCGCAAATCTTGATCACGTCGAGCGCGTAGCGCCGGTCGTGGCCGGGCCGGTCGCGCACCGGCTGGATGAGGCTCTCCGGCTTGCCCAGCAGTTTGAGGACCAGGCTGGCCATGTTTATGTTGCGCATCTCGGTGCCGGTGCCGACGTTGTAGATGCCGCCGATCTCCCCCTTGTGGAGGACCAGGTCAATCGCCTCGCAGTGATCCAACACGTACTGGTAATCGCGTACCTGCAACCCATCGCCGTAGAGGGGCAGCGGCAGGTTGTCAATCGCGTTGGTGACGAAGAGCGGCACAACTTTTTCGGGGTACTGGTAGGGGCCGATGTTGTTTGCGCCCCGGGTGATGGTGACCGGCAGGCCGTAGGTGACGTGGTAGGCGTTGACCATCAGGTCAGCGCTGGCCTTGCTGGCGGCGTAGGGGCTGCGCGGCGCGACGGAATCGGTCTCTTTGGATGCGCCTTCCGGCACGTGGCCGTAGACCTCGTCAGTGCTCACCTGGTGGAAACGCTCCAGCCCGAACTCGCGAGCCGCTTCCAACAAGACGTAGGTGCCATAGACGTCGGTCTTGATAAAGGCGTCGGGGTCCATAATGGATCTATCTACATGTGATTCGGCAGCGAAATTCACAACGGTGTCCACGTCGTAGGCGCGGATCGTCTCTCGCACCTTCGTCGCGTCGCAGATGTCGCCCCGCACGAAAGCATAACGGTCGGTGAACCGTTCGGCTACGTCCTTGAGGTTGTCCAGATTCCCGGCGTAGGTCAGTTTATCGTAGACGACGATGTAGTAGTCGGGATACTTCTCCAACACGTAGCGAACGAAGTTGGAGCCGATGAAGCCAGCCCCGCCAGTGACCATCAGATTGCGCACAACATGCCTCCCCGTATGAAATTCGCAATTCGCAATTCGCAATTCGCTTTGGCTATTCTACCACAACCGGCGAGCGCGGCAACCTTGACTTGCGCCGCAAAGATGTTATCATTGCGCTACATTCCCCACCTGCGAAAGGCTTGGCAGATGTACCTCGAACCACGACGGAGGAAAAGGCGCCGTTCGTCTT
>JAUWNP010000206.1 GCA_030612585.1 Anaerolineae bacterium | reverse complement strand
TGGCTATTCTACCACAACCGGCGAGCGCGGCAACCTTGACTTGCGCCGCAAAGATGTTATCATTGCGCTACATTCCCCACCTGCGAAAGGCTTGGCAGATGTACCTCGAACCACGACGGAGGAAAAGGCGCCGTTCGTCTTTGTGGCGTGTGTTGATCCTACTGCTGCTGATCGGTGCCAGCATTTACGTCTATATGCAGATCAGGCAGCAGCAGGTTGAGGTCCCCTTTGTTCCCACTCCTGCGCCCACGCGCTCGGCGCTCTCCTACGTTTCCGAAGCGGAGGAGTTGTACCTGCAGGGCAAGTTGGCAGGGGCCATCGTTGCCTACGAGCAGGCCATCGCGCTTGATCCCGGCGATGTGCTTCTGTACATCCCGTTGGCGCGGCTGTTGGCCCTGGAGGGGCGGACTGTCGAGGCGGTGCAGCGTGCCAAAGAGGCGGTCGAGATGGCGCCGGAGAACGTGCGCGCGTGGGCTGTCCTGGGAATGGTCTATGACTGGAACGGCAATGTGCCGGAGGCGATTAACGCCTGCAAGCATGCCATCGAACTTGACCCCACGTACGCTGAGGGGTATGCCTACCTGGCCGAGGCCTACGCCGACGCCGTGCGCTGGGCAGAAGCAACGGAGGCTGCTGAGACTGCCCTGCAATTGGACGACCGCAGCGTGGACGTGCATCGTAACTACGGCTACGTGTTGGAGATGCAGGGGAACTATTGGGGCGCGGTGGAGGCCTACGAACGGGCACTGGAGGTCCATCCCTACCTGGCTTACATCCACATCGCCCTTGGCAAGAACTACGGCGCGTTGGGCGATTACGACGCGGCAATGCGCAGTTTCCGGCGCGCTGTTGAGGTTAACCCGGACAGTGTAGAGGCTTACTACATACTGGGGCAGGCATATTATGACATCGGAGAGTACGAACAAGCCGAGGCGTATCTCAAGCAGGCGATAGAGGTTGATCCTGGGTTTGGGCCGGCGTTCGGCCACCTGGCCTTCACCTATTGGAGACGCCGTAACTATGAGGCGGCTATCGAGAATCTCGAGCCGGCCATCGAGTTGGAATTCATCGCTGCACGGCAGGAGGCCAGGATGTTCTATGTCACCGTCGAGGACCGGGGCAGCGATACCACCAGGCCGTCAGCAGACGTGGTGATGCGCGGTGACTTCATACCTACGTCGGCGGGCAACCGGGACACGCTGCGGGCCACCCTGACGGTGCAGGAGGACGACGAGACGTGGGCCAATGCCCGTGGCACAGTGACGTTCGACACGCTAACAGGGAAGTACACGGTGGAGTTGGTGGGACTGCCCAGGCCGAGATACAATCAGGTATACGTGGGCTGGTTCGAAGGGGTAAACACACTTTCAGGTGATCCGTTGAGCACCGGCCCGCTCCAGTTGGAGACCGATGGAAGCGTGGAGGTGGAACTTGAGGCCGCGTGGGTCGAGGGGCCTGCGGTTGACTATTTCTATACGCTGGGGCTGGCCTATTTCTACATGGCCGAGTGCGATAAGTCGTATCCTCTGTTTGACGCGGCGCTTCAGATCAGCCCCGAGGAGCCGAACGCACTGGAAGGTATCCGGCTGTGCCAGGCGGCGGAGTAGGTGATTGGATAGTTGACCAGAATCCTATTCTCTGGTATACTTTTCCTGAGCCGGAGTGCTGGAATAGGCAGACAGGGCGGTCTCAAACACCGCTGAGGGCGACCTCGTGTGGGTTCGATTCCCACCTCCGGCATCTAGCCCAATCAGGGCCGGGCTGAAGGCCTATCGCGGCGTCTACGGGCAGGGTATGTGTCCCCAAGCGCCGCGTTTTTGATGTGAAGATGAAATGAACAAGTGGGCGCGGAAATGGGTCGTGCGGGTTGCCGTCGGCGCGGTCGTGGGACTGGCGGTAGGATGTGCCATCGGCTGGTGGCTCTGGCCGGTGCAGTACACAAACACCGCGCCAATCGTCCTACGCCATGACTACCGCGACGACTACGTCGTGATGGTCGCCACCGCCTACGAGGTCGAGGAAGACCTGGAACAGGCCCGGGAGCGACTGAGACTGCTCGACTCAGAGGAGTCGGCTGCGCCCGTGGTCGAACTGGCGGAACGGCTTATCGAAGCGGGCGGCAGTGCTGAGGACATCGCCCGCCTGGCCCATCTGGCCTGGGGGCTTGGGGCCACCACTTCGACACTGGCCCCGTATCTGGAGGGCCCGCCGTGAGCCACCTGTTTGCACGACAGGACTCACGCCGGGCAGCCCCAATTATCGGGCTGGTGATCGGGCTGGCGCTGGGCCTGGTGTACACCTGGACCATCGCTCCCGCCGAACCCGTCAACACGTACCCGGCGTTGCTGCGCACCGACTATCGCTGGGACTGGATACGCCTGGCGGCGCTCTCTTACGTGGCCGACGATGACCTGGAACGGGTCCGCGCACGGCTGGACGGGCTCGATCAGGAAGACGTGGCTGGCGCGATACGGGCGCTGATTGAGGAGCGCGCCGCCGCCGGTCGCCCCGCCGATACGCTGCGTCGTCTGACCGCTCTGGCCGATGTGCTGGATGTGCATACCCCGGCGATGTTGGTCTACCTGCATACCCCGACGCTGTCGTCCTATCCCACCCCCACCTTATCCCCTTCCTCCACTCCCACACTCTCTCCCACTCCCCCCCGCACCCCCACTCCCACACTTCCCCGTACCTCCATTCCCACATTCTCCCCTACCCCTACCCTTACTCCTACCCCCAAGCCTACTCGCACACCTCGCCCATCCACGCCTACGCCGACACCCCCGCCCCCTTTCCAGTTGACCCTGCAGGAGCAGATATGCGAGCCGGGGCAAGTGCCACACATTGAGGTCGTGGTGAGGGACGAGCACGGCATAGGGTTGGATGGCGTTGTGGTCTGGCTGATGTGGCCCGGTGGAGCCGACCGGGCCGTGACCGGCCTCAAGCCCCAGCATGGAGCAGGATACGCGGATTTTTACGTCGAACCGGGTGTGTCTGGATCTGTAAACTACGCACTCGGCATCGGCGAACTGGGCCTGCCGCTGGTCACTGACCTGCGCATCGAGTCCTGCCCCGCCCGAAAAGGTAAGGAGCCGCTGCTGGGGTCCTGGCGCATCGTGCTGGAACAGCAGCCCCATGTGACCGAGTAGATAAGTGGGGGGCCAGGTAGATGCTCAAGAGCGGGTGAGCGTGACGTCCCCCGCTATCAGGCGGTGTAGCGTCCCATCCAGGGTGCGCAGCAAGAGTGGGCCGTCCTCGTCAACAGATTCGGCCACGCCGGTGAGCACCCCTGCGTGAGTGGTCGCCTTCACCGGCCGGCCTAGCGTCGCCAGCCGGGCGGCCCATTCCTGGTGCGGACTCTCGCCAGCCTGCAGTGCCGCGTACCGGTGCTCGACCCCGGACAGGAGTGCGGCCAGCAACGTTGCCCGGTTCACTTGCTGTCCCACCTCGGCCAGGATGCTGGTGGCATCGGGAGCCAGAGCAGGTAGTGTCTCCGGCTCCACGTTCACGTTGATGCCGATGCCGACGACCACGAACTCCAGTCGCTCCCCCATTATCCCTGTCTCTGTCAGCACCCCCGCCAACTTCCTCCAGTCTTGGGCTTTGGGCCTTGGGCTTTGGGCTTTGACAACGAGGTCATTGGGCCACTTGAGCCAGACCTGCAGTCCCGCGACCTCTTCAACCGCGTCAGACGCCGCAAGCGCGCACAGCATCGTCAGCCGCTGGGCCTGGGTGGGGGACAGGGTGGGGCGGAAGAGGATCGAGCAGAGCAGGCAAGTGGCCGGCGGGGCCAACCAGCGCCGCCCCATTCGTCCCCGTCCGGCCCTCTGCTCGTCAGTCACGACCACCGTGCCCTCGGGCGCTCCCTGCACCGCCAGGCTCTTCGCCACGTCGTTGGTCGAACCCGTGGTGGGCAGATAGACCACCTTTTGCCACAGCGTCACTGGCCCCAGACTTTCCTCGATCTGCTCCTGGCTCAATTCGTTTGCATCTTTCATCTTGCTCCCTGTCTCTTGCCCCCTGTTTCTTGCCTTATTCCTGTCGTCTCTATTCTACTCGGGCGTGTTTCCTCTCGGTTGTAGGGCAATTTGGCAAATTGCCCCTGGGACAAGTTACCAACTTGTCCTACAACTCATTTGAAACACACCCATTCTACTCTCCCTACTCTTATCTGTCAACGCAGTTGCCTTCGGCGGCGATTTGTTGTACAATCAAAGCGCAATGGACCACCTCTGGACCCCCTGGCGTATGCCCTACCTGCGCGGCGAAGAAGAAGTACCTGAAGGGTGCATCTTCTGCGCCAAGCCACAGGAGGACGACGCGGAGGTACACATCCTCCACCGTGGCCAACTGTGCTACGTGATTCTCAACCGTTTCCCCTACAGCAACGGGCATCTGATGGTTGTCCCCTACGTCCATATCCATTCGTTGGAGGGCCTGGACGCTGAAACGTTGGCTGAGTTGATGGCACTGACACAATTGAGCCTGCGGGTGTTGCGGGTCGCATACGAGCCGCAGGGCTTCAACGTCGGCGTGAACATTGGCGCGGCCGGGGGGGCCGGGGTGGCGGAGCACGTCCACCTGCACGTCGTGCCCAGGTGGGGAGGGGATACCAACTATATGACCGTCGTGAGCCAGACGCGGCTCATCCCGGAGTGGCTGGATCAGACCTATGATCGGCTGCGGTTGCTTTTTGAGCGGATGAGCGCGGAGAGAGGCGGGTAAGCGACGTGGTATCGAAGGTCAGACAAAATCATCACTCTCAGGAGGAAACATAATGTCAGACAGAGCACGTGAAGCCGTCATCGTCTCCGCCGTCCGCATCCCCGTCGGACGGTTCCAGGGCACGCTGGTGCCCCTTTCCGCCTCCGACCTGGGGGCGGTCGCCGTCCGCGCCGCAGTCGAGCGGGCCAGAGTGGAGCCCGTCTCGATTGACGAGGTGCTGATGGGCAACGTGGTGCTGGCCGGGCAGGGTCAGGCCCCCGCTCGTCAGGCCGCCATCAAATCCGGCCTTCCCCCCACTGTCGGCGCTACCACTATCAACAAGATCTGCGGCTCCGGCCTCAAGACAGTGATGCTGGCCGCCGCGATGATCAGCGTTGGAGATGGCGATATCTTCGTCGCCGGCGGGATGGAGAGCATGAACAACTGCCCCTACATGCTCCACAAGGCCCGCTTCGGCTACCGGCTGGGCGACGGCAAACTGGTGGACGGGATGGTCTACGACGGGCTGTGGTGTGCCTTTGAGAACCAGCACATGGGCAACTCCGCCGAGTGGATCGCCCGCGAGTACAACCTGACGCGGGAGGAACTGGACGAGTATGCCTACAACAGCCAGATGAAGGCCATCACCGCCATTGACGAGGGTTACTTCAAGGACGAGATCGTTCCGGTAGAGGTACCGCAACGCAGGGGCGCTCCGATCCTCTTCGACACCGACGAGGTGCCCCGGCGCGATACCAGTCTGGAGAAACTGGCCCGCCTGCGGCCGGCATTTCAGCCCGATGGCATCGTCACCGCGGGCAACTCCCCCGGCATCACCGACGGGGCCGCTGCGACGGTGGTGATGGCCCGCGAGAAGGCTGAGGAATTGGGCATCCAGCCGCTGGCCCGTGTCGTGGCCTATGACCAGGCGGCGGTCGAGCCACTCAAGGTCTTCACCGCTCCCATCTTCGCCGTGCGGAGACTGCTTGCGAAAACCGGCACCACCGTGGACGACTACGACTTGGTCGAGATGAACGAGGCCTTTGCCGCCCAGTGCCTGGCCGATGGGCGGGAACTGGGCCTCGACTGGGAGAAGGTCAACGTCAACGGCGGGGCCATCGCGCTGGGCCACCCCATCGGCTGCTCCGGCGCGCGCGTGTTGGTCACTCTGATCTACGCGCTGCGGCAGCGGGGCCTCAAGCGCGGGTTGGCCACCCTCTGCCTGGGTGGCGGCGAGGCAGTGGCGATGGCAATCGAGTTGGAGTAGCGAATAGATGGGTAGATGAGTAGGGAGGAAAGTAAAATGGACATCAAGAGAATCGCCATCATCGGCGCGGGCACGATGGGCAACGGCATTGCCCAGGCCTGTGCCGCTGCTGGCTATCAGGTCACGTTGATAGACGTCGTGCCGGGGCAACTGGAACGGGCGCTGGCCTCGATCAACAAGTCGGTGGGGAAACTGCACATCAAGGGCCGCCTGACCGACGAGCAGCGGGAGGCGGCGCTGGCAAACATCACCACCGCCTCCGAAGTTACCGCCGCTGCCGATGCCGATTTTGTCGTCGAGGCGGTGGTCGAGAGTCTTGAGATTAAGGAGCGAGTCTTCGCCGAACTGGACGAGTGCACCCGCCCCGAGGTCATCCTGGCCAGCAACACTTCATCCATCTCCATCACCGAACTGGGGGCCGTCACCCGCCGGCCAGACAAGGTCATTGGCATGCACTTCATGAACCCGGTGCCGTTGATGAAACTGGTCGAGGTCATCCGAGGGCTGGTGACCTCGGACGAGACGACCGGTACCGTCGTCGCCCTGGTGGAGAAACTGGGCAAGACGCCGGTCGAGGCACAGGACTACCCCGGCTTCATCTCCAACCGCATCCTCTGCCCGATGATCAACGAGGCGATCTACGCGCTGATGGAGGGGGTGGGCACGCGAGAGGCGATTGACACGGTGATGAAGTTGGGGATGAACCACCCGATGGGGCCGCTGGCGCTGGCTGACCTGATCGGGCTGGACATCGTGCTCAACGTGATGGAGGTGCTGCACGCTGGCCTGGGCGACGACAAGTACCGCCCCTGCCCGCTCCTGAAGCGTATGGTGGCGGCCGGTCACCTGGGGCGCAAGGCGGGGCGGGGGTTCTACGAGTACGGGTAGCCGGCAGGCCCCGAAGGCACCTGAACCGCCGGAGGGGCAGCCGGGGAATCACTCATCCGCCATCCCCGCCAGCGCGATCACCGCTGGCGACCAGTTCTCGTGGTAGCGCAACGCCGCCTCGAAGTCGGCCTGCGCCCCGCCGGTGTTCCCTTGCGCCAGTTGCACCATCCCGCGCCAGTAGTATGATTCTTCCAGGTTGTTCGCCGTCGCCAGCGTCGCGTCGGCCAGTGCGATGGTGTCATCGTAGCGGTCCACGGCGTGGTAACTCTCGTAGGGGCCGAACTGGTACCACAGCATGCGGTAGTGTAACCTCAACTGGCGTGCCTGGTCGTAGGCAGCGGCGGCCTCGGCATGCCGTCCCAACGAGGTCAGGCTGGAGCCAGCGCTGAACCAGGAGAAGGTCACCCAATCCGCGCAGTCGGCGTAGGCCACGCAGGACTCGGGCATGGTCAGGGCCTCGACACGGGCCGTCTCCAGCGCTTGCTCGTACATCACCGCGTCGTCTAAATCAGGGCCGAGGACGGCCGCCAGCGGTTCCCACTGCTCCAGCGCGTGGACGACCAGGTAGGCCCGGTTGAAGACGCGCCATAGTTCGTCCAGTTCCTGGTAGCCGATGGTCACGTCGGGGCCATGGAGCGAGTCGTAGGTGAGGAATTCCTGGGCGGCGTCGTCGTAGCCGACGATGAGCCGGTAGTGGCCCAGTTGGTCATGGGCGTCGCGCACGTACCAGGTCTCGACGATGACCGGGAAGCCCGCACGCAGGAGCGCTTTGAGCCGGTCGAGGGTGCCGCCCACGCGCACGATCGCACCTACCCCCCCCGGCCCCCCCGAAGCGGAGGGGAGTAGACTGCGCACGTACGCTTCCATCTCCCACGGGCTGACGTTCTTGTCTTCCGGGTCGGGTTTGAGGACGGGCGCGACGTCGTACTGGGTCTCGCCGCGCCCCCAGTAGGAGAGCGCCATTGCCAGCGTGGTCGGCCCGCAGTTGTTCCAGCCCTGGTGCTCGTGGCGCAGGCCGGTCAGCGTGAACCTGATCGGGGGTGGTTGGGTGGTTGGTTGGGTGGTTGGTTGGTTGGTTGGTTGGGGGTTTGGGTGGATGGTTGGGTGGATGTGGGGCTGGGGGGTTGGTTGGTTAGATGGTTGGGGGGTTGGTTGGGGAGTCGGG
>JAUWNP010000026.1 GCA_030612585.1 Anaerolineae bacterium | reverse complement strand
GCGTCTCGTAGGAGCGAATGGTTTCCTGCGATAGGCTGATCGGCCCCCATTTTTTCTCGAATTCCACCGCAGACATCAGCGTTTCCATCGCCCGCCGCTGCCCGATGAAAAGCGCCAGCCCATCGCGCAGCACCCCGGCCGCCCGGTACTTGAGCCGGTGCGCCTGGAAGGCGGCAAAAAGGAACAAATTCTCACTGTCGCCTGCGGTGGTAAGGGCATGCATCGAAGTGAACTCGCGAATGGTGCGCTTCCAATTCGCTTTTTTCCAAATTCGTTGTAGTGTCGCGCCAAATGTAACACTGTAAACTACTGCACCGCAGCGATCGTCAAGGAAGAGCGCCTTTGGAAATGGCGCACGTCAATGGCGCGCAGCAAGAGCAACCCCACCAGCGCAGCGACCACTTCCAGCGCAAAGACGGCACCGAAAGCAATCACGTAACTCTGGCTGAGAGCGTACATCACGTCGAGCACCAGACCGCCCAGCACGTTGCCCACCGCTTCGGCCAACTGGTGCGCCACCGTCCACGTGCCCATCAGCAACCCCGCCCGCTCCGGCGTGGTAAAGTCCACCATCAAGGTGAGCGTGCCGGAGGCGCTGACACCGCTGCCCACGCCCAGCAAAAAGACCAGCGCGATGAACAGCCAGGTTTGCCCAATCAGTCCGGCGACGATCAAGCTGACAAAGGTCAGAGCCACGATCCACAGCCCCAACGCCGCCACTCGCCGCCGTCCCAGCCGGTTGACCAGCCAGAGGCCACTGACCAGCATCGCGCCCAGCGTGCCAGTGCCCCAATACATGCTCAGCCGCGTGGTCTCGTTGACGCTCATACCAAACACCTGTGCGCCGTAGGGCTCCAGAAAGATGTCCTGCGTCAACGTGGCCAGGAGTGTGGCGCCGATGAAGAAAAAGAACAGCCGCACCTGCCGGTCGGCGAAGGTGCGCCGCAACGTCTCCCGGAAGGGCAGTGCCCGCGCCCGTTGGCTGGCGGCCTGCGTCTGCGTGCCGCGAGGCTCCACGCCGAGGGTTCCCATCACGGCCAACAACACCGCGCCGCCACCGACGGCCAGCGCGACGGCCAGCAGCCTGCCCGCGCTGAACGGGTCGAGCAGGTTGCCCAGCACGACGCTGCCGGCGATGATCCCGCCGATGAAGGCCGCCTTGAGCATAGCGACGGCCCGCGGCCGCGCCGCCTCGTCGTAGACGTCGGCGATGAGCGCCTGGAAGGTGGTCGCGGTAGCGTTCTTGCCCATCCCGTAGCAGACAAAGGCCACGACCATCGCTGCCAGACCCAGGAGCGCCGACTGTCCCATCTGCACCGCGCCCCAGGCCCCGCCAGCGAGACCCAACGCCACCAGCGCCATCCCGCCCAGGACGTAGGGCAGGCGGCGACGGCCCCGGATCGGGTAGGCGTCCGAAAGATACCCCAGCCACAACCGCAGCGGCGAGAGCAGCGGTGGAATCGCCAGCAAGACGCCGATGAGCGTCGCTGGCAGCCCCAGTTCGGCGAACATCACCCGGTTGAGCACGCCGGACACGAACACGCAGACGAGCGCGAAGCCGAACTGGTAGAGTGCCATTTGTGCGATGCGTCGATTGGTCATTTACGTTCTTCTCCATTCCTCATAACTTAAGGCCATTTTGGCTTCTCAAGAATCAGTTCTCCTGTGATTCAGAGTCAATCTCGCCAACGCAACCCGGATTTTCGGGCAAATCGGGCGTTTAGACTGGCCCCAAGTGCGAAAACCGGCCATTTTAGGTCTGTTTGGCACTATTTTGGCGACTGACAGACACTGTTTCGTTAAGTTATGACGGATGGTTCTTCTCCTATAAGGGAATTTTCGGATAACGTTTTCGGTGTATGCGAAGTTGCCCCGAAGGGGCAGTTTGGGCGAAGCGATAGCGGAGCCGCATACACCGTGTTATATGACCCAAACGAAGTGAGGGCAAGGAAACCGAAGGTTTCCGCAGAGTTCCGAGCCCCACCATTTATTTTCTTTAAAAGAAATAGGGGATCAACCTCCATCTAACCTTTTCCTTATACTCTCTGTACTCCTCACCAAATTCCTCCTCAAGCTGATTCTCTTCAAGAAAGATAAATGTGAGATAGGCAATAAGGCGAAATGCGTCGAAGTAAACAGCATAGGTTGCCTTAAAAATAATGGCTAAACTGAGCGGCATTAAATTAACTGCTAGATATATCGGGTGTCTTATAATTCCATAGATGCCTCTCGTGAACAATTTTCTCTCCACTGCCAGCCCTAAAGTTGATTTAGCGGTTTTATTCCTCCCCGCCAATATCTTCACCGCTCCCCCTAAGGCAAGCATGGGAATTCCAACTAACAGCACCGCCAGGGTTGGTAAACCAAACCGAGGTTGATTGATAAGCGGGAAAACATATGCAGGAATATTCAATAGAAAGAGAATGATGGGGTTGAGATATTTTCCCATTTTATATTCTCTGCTAAAAAACCACTTGCCTTGATTTACGCCCCAAAGAACCATAGTTGTGATGTATCCCAAAAGGAACAAGCCTATCCAAAATATCGGATTACTCCAAAAATTGTCTAGCATGTTTAACATAATAGCAAATCTCCTTTGTATACTTCACGTTTTTCGTGGGGTTCGGAATTTCATACGAGGTATGATATGTGTCAGATAGCCCCTGTCCAGGTCACCGCCCCGGCCTGCCGCTCCCCCAATTCATCCTGCTGCCTAGCGAACAGCCGCGCATAGACTCCGCCACGGGCCAACAGTTTCGCGTGCTGGCCGTGCTCGACGATGCGCCCGCCGTCCATCACCAGGATCTCGTCCGCGTTGACCACCGTGGACAGCCGGTGCGCGATGACCAGCGTCGTGCGGCCTTGCGTCAACCGGTGGATGGCGGACTGGATATCGCGCTCGGTCTCGGCGTCCAGGTTCGAGGTGGCCTCGTCCAGCACCAGGATGGGCGCGTCCTTGAGCAGGGCACGGGCGATAGCCAGCCGTTGCCGCTGCCCGCCCGACAGTTTGACGCCCATCTCGCCCACCGGCGTGTCGTAGCCCTGGGGCAGGGAGACGACAAAGTCGTGGATATTGGCCAACCGCGCCGCCCGCTCGATCTCGGCCTCGTCCGCCTGTGGATTGCCCAGCCGCAGGTTTTCCTTGATCGTTGTGTTGAAGAGATAGGTGTGCTGCGAGACCACCGCCACCCGTCGTCGCAGGTCCTCCTGCGGAAAGTCGCGCACGTCGTACTGCCCCAGGCGAACGCCCCCTTTATTCGCGTCCCAGAAACGGAGCAGCAAGTTGACCACGGTGGACTTGCCCGCGCCGCTGGGACCTACCAAAGCCACCGTGCGTCCCGCCGGTACGTCGAAACTCAGGCCATTGTGTACCCACTCTGCCGCGTGCTGGCCTCGCCCGTCGTCCTCGTCGTGGGATACCTGGTAGCAGAAGTACACGTCCTCGAAGTGGATGGACGGCTCCACTGGCTCCGGCGGCGGCGCAGTGACGCTATCCCGCACCACCGGTGTCCGGTCCATCAGCGCGAACAGCCGGCCGGCACCGGCCAGGGCCTGGTTGAGATCCTGGATCACGCTGGCCGCCGCCAGCACCGGCCCAAAGGTGGTCATCGTCAGAGCGACGATGGGCGGGAGGAGGAGTGGGTGCAGCCGTCCCTGCCCCACCAGCCGTAGCCCCACGCCCAACACGCTCAGCGTTCCGGTGGCGACCAGGCCGTCGGTGAGGCCGTTTTGCAGACCGGCAACGCGCGCCGCCCGCGCCTGCACGCTCACCAGGCGCTCCCCCTGCTCCCTGATCTCCCGTCGCCGGTCTGCCCCGCGCCCAAAGGCCACGATTTCGCGCAGCCCCTGGATGCTGTCCGTAAAGTGAGCGTTCACGTCGGCCACGACCCGGCGCAACGCCATCCCCAACCGCCAGCCCAAGCGGTCGGCCAGCCAGGGGGTGAGCAGGCCCACTCCTGCCAAGAACGGCAACAACGTCAACGACAGCGCCACGTCGAAGCGGGCCAGCACGGTCAGCGCCAGGGTCGGTACCAGGACGGCGGTGGCGGCCGGCCCGATGGTGTGTGCGTAAAAGACCTCGATGCGCTCCACGTCGGCGGTGGCGCGAGAGACCACGTCGCCGCTGCGTTGGTCCATCAGGACGGCCGGGGCCAGCGGCTCGATGCGCCGGTAGAACCGGTCGCGCATGATCGCCAGCAGGTGAAAGGCCACGTAATGGCCGGAGAACTGTTCCAGGTAGCGGAAAACACCCTTGAACAGCCCCATCACCACCAGGGCCACCAGGATGGGGCGCAAGTCGCCCGCCCCTGAGCGCGCAACCGCCAGGCTCACCCCCCACACGCCCAGCGTCAGAATGGCGACGCCGCTGGTCTGGTTGAGCGTGCGCATGGTGATGGAAAAGATCATCATGCCCCACAGGGAGCGGATCAGGCCCAACAAGCGCCGGAGCACTTTTCGTCGGCTCATACGACTGCCTCCAGCAGGCGTTCAGACCTCCGAGGTTTTCTGAAACCTCGGAGGTCTTGACTGACCTGAGCAGAGACCAGCCGGGCGTAAGCGCCCCGCTGGCGCAACAACTCCTCGTGCGTGCCCGACTCTACGACCCGGCCCTCGTCCAGCACCAGGATGCGGTCGGCGTGGCGCACCGTGCTCAGCCGGTGGGCGATGATCAACACCGTCTTGTCAGCCGTGAGCCTCTCCAGCGCCTCCTGGATGGCCGCCTCGTTCTCGGCGTCCACGTGGGAGGTGGCCTCGTCCAAGATCACGATGGGCGTGTCCTTGAGGAGCGCCCGCGCGATGGCGATGCGCTGCGCCTGTCCGCCACTCAACGTCAGGCCTCGCTCGCCGACTTGCGTCTCGTAACCATCGGGCAAGGCGGCGATGAAATCGTGGACGTTGGCGACGCGGGCTGCCGCTTCTAGTTCGGTCTGGGTGGCGTCGGGTTTAGCGAGGCGTAGGTTATCGGCGACCGTGCCGTAGAAGAGGTAGATGTCCTGCGCCACCAGTGCCAGTTGCTCCCGCAGCCAGTCCAGTGAAAGGTCGGATAGGCGAGATCCGCTCAAGTAGATTTGCCCCTCCTGAGGATCAAAGAAACGGAACAGCAGATTGACCACCGAACTCTTGCCCGCCCCGCTGGCCCCCACCAGGGCCACCGTCTCACCCGGCCAAATCTCGAACGAGATACCGTCCAGCGCTTGTCTTGAGCCTGGTCGAAAGGCCTGGCGCTCGCCCCCGCCGTAAGCGAAGCGGACGTTCTCGAATTGGACGTGCGCACCGGCCTGAAAGAGCCTGTGCTGGGCGGGTCTGCAGCCCAGCGCCGCCTGTTCACGGCGGCGCAACCTCGCCGGCGACATCGCGTCGGGCCTGTGGTGAGCCCTTCGATTGTACTCAGGGCAGGCCTGGTCGAATCGCGCTTCCCGAATCTGGGGCCGTGTGTCGAGGATGGCAAAGATGCGCTGCGCCGCCGCCACGCCGCTGGCCCCGGCGTGGAAGTACGACCCCAACAGGATCAACGGGCGCGCCAGTTCCACGCTGAGCAGCGCCAGCGTGACCGCCTGGCCGAAAGTCACCGCGCCGGCCTGCAAGCGCCAGGTCGCCATCCCGCAGGCCACCACCGTTGTGCCCAGCGTCGAGACCCAGTCAATGAAAAACAGCGAGATCAGGTTGACAGCCAACAAGCGCATGGTGTCCCGGCGGAACCGCTCGGTCTGGGCGCGCATCTCCTCGGCCCGCGCCCGGCTGCGGTTGAACATCTTGAGCGTGGTCAGCCCTTGTAGGCTGTCCAGGAACTGGGCGCTCAACCGGCCCGCCGAGGCCCAGTACCGCTCGCTCACCGTGCGCAACTTGCGCTGGATGACCATCAGCGAGGCGGGGATGAGCGGCAGGCTGAGGAGCAGGGCCACCGCCGTCACCCAGTCCACCGTGGCGATGCAGGCGCAGAGCAAAAGGGGAAGCGACATCCCCAACACGAACTGGGGCAGGTATTGGCCAAAGTAGACCTCCAGCGCCTCCACCCCCTCCACAGCGGTGTGCACCAGGGCGCCGGTGCGCTCGGACTCCAGAAAGCCCGGCCCCAGTTTCAGCAAGTGCGCGTACAGGCGGTCACGGAGCGAGAGTTTGGTCTGCGCGGCTGCCCGGTGGGAGGTCAGTCGGGCGGCCCAGTTCAGCACCGTCCGGATGGGCGCCAGACCGACGAAAGCAACGAGCAGCCATCCCAGGCCGCTTTGTCCTTCCAGCGCACCGCCGATGGCGTGGCCGATGAGCACGGTCTGGGCCACGTTCAGTGCCACGATGAGCCAGCCCAGGGCCACCGTGGCGGCGATCCAGCGGCGAGTGCCGCGTGTAAGTTCAATCAGACGGCGATCCAGTCCCACGAGGCCTCCTCACATTCATCATTTATTCTTCCAATACACAACTCTCCGCCACGTCCACCAGAGCGCGGGAGATGCTGCTCACACTGGAACTGGTCAGCATGTAGTAAGGCTTGTCCCACTTCTTGCAGATTTTCTTCACGCTCAAACAGGCGCGGTGGCTATTGACGTCCACTGGGCACAGGACGATGTCGGCCCACCCGATCAGATTCTCCAGCGCCCGCTCGCCGCCGCTGGAGCGACCGTCGTGGTGTCCAAACTCACCGCCCATCTCTTCCACCATATCGCGATAAAAGGCGCAAAGTTTGGTGATGCCACCGATGAGCAACACGCGCCGGGCGCACAGGTCGCGGTTGGGACAGATCTCACATTCCGCCTCATCGCGCAGCATCTCCTGCAGCAAACGTTCCATTTCTGCCCGCATAAACTGGTTGGTCTCTGCCTGCGACGACAGTTCGGTTGCCAGGTGGTCGTTCTCGGCCTTCACCCGCTCGAGCGTCGCTGCCTGTGCCTGGAGCCGGTGTTCCGTCTTTTCGAGTTGAGTGCGCAGGGCCTCGTTCTCCTTCCGCAGTCGCTGGCTCTGACCGTCACGCTTCAACGTTTCGTTCTCGGCCTCTAACGCCCGCACCGTCCGCTCCAGTCCGACCTGTGCCTTTTCCAAAACGCGCAACGCCTGTGCAGCCTCGCGGGCGCGTTTCCGGGCCTCCCGCAGTTTGCTGGTCAACTTTTGGTTCTCCGCATGCAACCGTTTGATCTGCTGTAACTCCTGCCGCACCAGGCAGCCCTGACAGTGCATCATCATATGCACATCGGCGAAAATCTCGTGCGTCGCCTGCTCCGACAGGTTGGGGTTGGTGGCGGCAACCCACAGCAATCCCCCGATCTTCCCGCTCCGCAACCCTTCTCGCCATAGGGAAAGGAACTCCTCCTCCGGACACGTGCCGTAGTCTGCCACCTGGCGCCGGTACTTGTTATCCAGGTGACGCTGGACGCGGCGGGAGAGGGGACTTTCTGACCCGACGCTCTGCGCCAGCAGTGCGTGGACGTCAAAGTCACTCATCCCATTGAGTGACACGTGGGTCTTCTTGAGAATCCTTTTCTGGTCGGAGAGACCCAGGCAGGTGCCGATGACGGGACAGCATAGACGCCAGTCCATCTCCCAAATCGGCTTGCGCTTTTGTGTGTGCGGGTTGTCGGTGGAAATGTTGGGTGTCTCACTCATAGCGAACCTCCCTGTCAGGAACTGGCCACCACAGCACGACTGCCTGCCCCTGGTCAACGTGCCGGCCGTCTTGCACGTGGGGCGCGATGTAGGCGGCGACGCGATCACGCAGCGCGGCGTCCACCAGCGTGTGTTTGGCGATAAAGCCGGTGACGTAGCGCTCCAGTTGCGCCGCGCCCCGCTCGACGATGTAGTCAAACGCGCGCACGTGAACCCGACGCCCCCATTCGCGCAGGACCAGGTAGGGGAAGACGTCGGCGTCAGGCTCGAATCGCCCATCGTAGGCCCGGCCGGTGACCGCCGTCCAGGTCTCGGCCACCAGCGGAGTGCGACCGGCCGGCTGGGTCACGGCGCACAGGTGCCGGGAGGCGCGCTCCATCTTGCGCAGGTGGGCTTCAAGGTCGGCCACCTGCCACAGGAAGTGGGAGCAGACCACCAGATCGAACTCGTCCTGGAGCGTGGTGGCATCCAACTCGACCCAGTCCTCCTGGCGCACCTCCACGTTGGTCAGGCCGGCCTCCGCCAGTTTCTCCCTCAGGAAAGCCACGGCGGGCTGCGAACGTTCAATGGCGACCACCCGCACCACCCGCCGCGCCAGCGGAAAGGTCAATGCTCCGGCACCGGGGCCGATCTCCAGGGCGACGGTCACGGTTTCCAGGGTGATCTGGCCGCCCAGCGCGTCCAGCGCGCGACGCCCGTAGCCGAAGTCGTCGCAGCGGGCGACTGTAAAACTGTCGTCCAGGTCGCGTTCCCAGAAGCGAGTATCAAACGTCACCTGCCTCGGGCGGATACGCATCCGCCGCCGCGCCTGCCAGGCGCTACGCCAATCAATGGGATAAAGTCTCGTCCAGTTCATAATTTCTCCTGTAAATCCCTTATGGCTCTCAACGCCCCTCCTGCCGTCGGATCAGCCTGGCCGAGTTGGAGACGACGAACACGGAACTGACGTGGTGGAGCAGGGCTGCCAGCGGTGGGCTTAATGGCCCCAGTGTTGCCAATCCGATGCCAATCACGTTAAAAAGTATAGCCCACGTATAGTTTTGCTTGATCACTCGCCGGAGTTTCTTGCCCATCCTCATAATGGTCAGCAGGCTTGTCGCATCCTCCCTCAGCACGATGACGTCGGACGACTTGATGGCTAGATCGGCTTTGGCGCCGCCAATGGCGATGCCGACGTCAGCCACGGCCAGCGAGGTGGCGTCGTTAACCCCATCGCCGACCATCACCGTGATACCCTCAGCCTGCAACTCCTCGACGAGCGCGGTCTTGTCCTCCGGTTTGCTGCCCCAGTGAACCTCGTCCGCCCCGACGATCTCCGCAACCCGGCGTGCTTCGCTCTCCTCGTTATCTCCGGTTGCCAGCACCACTTTCTCAATGCCGAGGGCGCGTAGTTCGTCTGCCAACCCGGCGGCGTACTCTCGCAACGCATCTTGAATAAAGATTGCGCCCACGACCTGACCATCCACCCCCACCCACGTCGCTCTCCCCTTGAGTTCGACGTCCGCAGGGACAGTCAGGCCCAACCCGGCCAACGTATCGGCCGAGCCCAAAAGCACCTCCTGGCCCTGGACGAACGCTTTGACGCCCAGGCCGGGCAGGTATTCTGCCCGCTCCACGTCGTGGAGTTGCACCCCTCGTTCTGCAGCGTAGGTCACGATGGCATTGGCTATCGGGTGATTGAAGCCCGATTCCACCGAGGCGGCGATGCGGAGCAATTCTTCTCTCCTCTCTCCTCTCTCCTCTGGAGACACCCCGATGGCCCTCACGCCCTCTACCCTGGGTTCCGCCAACGTGACCGTGCCGGTCTTGTCGAGCACCACGAAGGCCGCCTCCCCGGCGACCTCCAGGGGCGTCCCGCCGCGAACCAGGATGCCACGTCCGGCCAGGCTGCCGATGGCGGCGGCAAAGGCCGTGGGCGTAGCCAATGCCCACGCGCAGGGGCAAGCGATAGCCAAAACCGTAGCCATGCGGTCCAGGCTTCCGGTGACCAGGAACACGAGCACCGAGTAGGCGACCACCCCGGTGATGAACACCTGGACGATCCTGTCGGCCGTCAGGTGAACCCTGGGCTTGACTTTGAGGGCCGCCTGTATCTCTGCTCCTATAATGTAAAGGAACGTCTTGTCGCCTTCCTTCGTGGCCTCTACTCTCAGCGGCGCGGACAGGCTGAGAGATCCCGAAATCACGGTATCGCCGGCGACTTTGAACACGGGGAACGGCTCGCCCGTGACGACAGACTCGTCAATCATCGCCGCTCCCTCCTGGTCAAGAGCGACGATGACACCGTCCACAGGGATCATCTCGCCTTGCGGCACGACGGCCACGTCCCCCCGGCGTACCTGCTCGACGGGCAATTCCATCATCACGCCGTCCCTGACCACGCGTACGATCTTGGCCCTCTCCTTGGTGAGAGACTCGATCTGGCGGCGGGTCTTTTCTATGATGGAGAAAGAAACGGCGAGGCCCAGGCTGATGAACCAGGCCACGATAGCGCCGCTGAGGGGTTGCCCATCCAACAAAGTGACGGTCATCACCGAGACGAGCAACAGATCCGCCGTCACCTTTCTCATCTTGACCAGGGCGCGGATCAGCGTCCGCAGAAACATCGCCAGGCAGACGACGTAGAGCACCAACCCCAGCCAGCGGAGCGGTTCAAATCCCAGCCAATCGTAGAGCGCCAGGCTGACGACGGCCGCCCCCGATACCGAGGCTCTAATCGCGAACGTTTTCGCTGACATCTATTCCTCCTCCCTCCTCTCTTCTCTCTCCTCTTCTTGCTCCCACACGCCGGGAATGACGTGACCGCAGCGAGGGCAGACGCCCCGCTCGGGCCAGACCTCCCGCACGTTGTACCCACGGCGCTGGATAAGCAGTTGCCCGCACTCCGGACAAAAGGTACTCTCCCGGTCGGCGTCCATCACGTTGCCCACATAGACGTAGTACAGCCCGGCCTCTTTGCCGATCTCGTAGGCGCGGGCCAGATCGCGCGGCGAGGTGGGCGGACGGTCGAGCATCTTGTAGGCGGGACGAAAGGCGGTCACGTGCCAGGGTATTTCCGGATCCACCTCGGCCAGCCAGGCGGCCATCGCCCGCAGTTCGTCATCGTCGTCGTTCAGGCCCGGGATGAGCAGCGTAGTGACCTCGATCCAAATATCGGTCTCCTGGGCGATGTAGGCAATGTTGCGCTTGACCGGCTCTAGCCGCGCCCCGCACACGTCGCGATAGAATTCCTCAGTGAACGCCTTCAGGTCCACGTTGATGCCGTCCAGGTAGGGCGCGATCATGTCAAGTGCCGCGCGGGACATGAAGCCGTCGGAGACGTAGACGTTCCTAATCCCCTGCTCGTGGGCCAGCCTGGCCGTGTCGTAGGTGTACTCGAAGAAAACGGTCGGCTCGTTGTAGGTGTAAGCGATCACGGGAATGTCGCGTTGCCGGCAGGTGTTGACCAGCGCCTCCGGCGGCGCGTCCTGGCCGAGATAGTCCCGCTCCTCGCCGAGGTCGCGTTTCTGCGCCATCTCCCAGTTCTGGCAGAAAGAGCAGCAAAAGTTGCAGCCGTAGGTGCCGATAGAGAGAACGTCGCCCCGGGGCAGAAAGTGAAAAAGTGGCTTCTTCTCGATGGGGTCCACCTGGATAGCGGCGGCCTTCCCGTAGACGACCAGGTAGAGCGTGCCGTCATAGTTGCGGCGTACACCGCACCTGCCGGACTGGCCCGGCTCGACGGCGCAAAAGTGCTCGCAGACCCGGCACTGCACTGCGCCGTCGGAGAGCGGCCTGGTGAGATAGGTTTCCTTTCGCATCGCAGGCGACTACTCCTCCCCGTGCCCGGCGAGCTCGGCGATTTCCGCGATACGGGCGTCCAGTTCCGGGCTGAGGCCAACGATTTCCTCACCCAGGAAGCCACGGATGATCAACGAGATCGCCTCGCGCTCGCTCATGCCCCGCGATTGCAAATAGGCCACCTGTTCAGGGGCGATCTTGCCGATACTAGCCTCGTGGCTCATCCGCGCCTCGGGATGCAGGGACCTCAGGCCGGGAACGGCTTCGATAAAGCCATCTTCTCCAGCGTCCAGCACCATCCCTGCGCAATCCACGTGCGCCCGGCAACCGGGGGCGTTGCCGATGAGCAACCCCCGCTGGTAGATGCGGCCGCCGGTACACACCGCCCGGTGGGCCAGTTCGGCGCTAGAGTTCGCGCCGTTCAGGTAAACGTCGCCGCCGGTGTCAATCGTCGAGCCACGGGAGCCCAGGATGATAGTCAGATACTTGGCTGAAGCGCCCTCCCCGTCGAGCCACGTGCGCGGGTTGGTCTGGATGCTCCTGGCCGGCCGCAGCGAGACATAGTTGCTCATGAACGTCCCACCCGCTTCGACGATCGTCCCGGAGCGGGGGCGCACCTCGACTTCGGGGCCCCAACTGTGGACCATCGTGCTGGTCAGTTTGGCGTTCCGGCCCACGTAATGTTCGCTGACCCCCAGGTGGGCCGCGCTGCGCACGCCGGTTCTCGTGGCGCAGCCCGTGATCAGGTGCAGTTCGGCGTCATCTTCCAGGATGACGACGTTGTGAACCATCTGGGCAATGTCGCCTTGCGTGATGTACAGGCAGGCCTGGACGGGGAAGGGCGTCTTGGCTCCCTTTTTCACGCGCACAAAGTATCCCTGCGGCTCCGCCGCCGCTGCGCATTGGGCGGTGTATTCGTCCAGGTCGGCCGGTACCGCTTTCCAGTAGTATCCCTCACGCAGCCAAGCGTACTTTTTCAGGGCGTCGGCGATGGGTAACAACTCCAGGCCGTCGGTCTGGCCCAATGCGCACAGCGGGTAAAAGTCGCGCAGAATGTAGGTGCCCGAACGGTCTTGGCCCTCGACGTGTATCCCCACGCTGGACATTACCTTCACATCGGCCGGCTCTACCTGGTCGGGGGATAGCGTGGTCAAATTCTCCATTATTTCCCGTGCCTCCTGAGTTCGCAGCGGACACATTCCTCGTAGCCACATTCGCGGATTTGATCGAGGAGAATATGCGGGTTTCCCGAGCAGCATAAGCACCCGTCCAACATGACGTGCGCTCTATCGGCGTGGACGTGATCCAGGATGTTACCGGTGTGGGTGATGATCAGGCCCGCCCTTCTCTCCTTGGGCCGGGTAGCGTGGTTTCTGGCCAGCAGTTCGTTCGTCATGTCCCCGATGACATTCATGGCCTCCAGGTCAACGCCAGAATCAGGCTCGTCCATCATCACGAACCTGGGGTGGGTGACTAACAGTTGGAACAGTTCGGTCTGTTTGATCTCACCCCCGGAAAGACCGGCGTTGACGTCGCGCTCCAGAAACGGCTGCATCTGAAAAGCCCGCGCCAGCTCGTCAATCTCCCGCGCGCGTTGTGGAGCGTTGGTAACGACGAAATCGAGGATTTGCCGCAGTTTGACCCCGGCGATGGTCGGCGGGCGCTGTTGCGAGACGCCGATGCCCAGCCTGGCCCGCTCGGTGATGTCTAGTTCAGCAATGTCCTGCCCGTCGAAGAGAATCTGCCCTTGAGTCACCCTGTACTCTGGATAACCGATGATGGTCATCATCAGCGTGGTCTTGCCACTGCCGTTCGGCCCCAGCAGGGCGTGCACCTCCCCGTCGGGGATAGTCAGGTCGAGGTCGTGGAGCAGCGTTTGCCCGTCAACCTCGACGTGGAGGTTCTTGATTTCCAGAATGTTGGTCATACACTCTTCTCCTTCAGTCTGATCCTGGCTAGCCAGGCTCCATCCTCCCGCTGTTCGACGCTGAAATCGTATCGCCCCTTGGTCTGCTCTCTCATCTCCAGTTCCATCGGCAGGCCCACCGGTTCGTGATCGCTGACCACTTGCAGTACCTGCGGAGTTCCAATCTCGCCCAACTTTTCCAGGATGGCAAAGATCACGGGGTGGCGATGAGAGGGCATCAGCGGGTGTACATCAATGGTTAAAAACTCGGGTTTCATCTGTGCCTCCTTGTGGCAATTCACCAATCTACACTACATTTGGACCCATTCAAGAGGGCATTCGGCAGGCGACAACTCCGATGTCTCATTTCGTACTTCAGCCTCTTCTTCCTCACCACCCCCTACACACCAGATGTGGTCGGGGGAGGTCAGTTTGTCAATGTAGAGTACACCGTCAAGATGGTCAATCTCGTGCTGGAAGGAGCGCGCCGTAAGCCCCTGGACCTTGAAGCGCATCTTGCGCCCCTTGAGGTCCTGGCCTTTGACGGTGACGGCCGCGTGGCGGGTCACCTCGCCCATGTAGCCGGGGATCGAAAGACAGCCCTCGAGACCGTCCACCATCTCCTGAGAAGCGCGGGCAATCCTGGGATTGATGACGGCGTACAACCGGCCACTTCCAGGCTCGTCTTCATCCAGGGGTGTCTCTACCACGATGACTCGCGCCGTTATGCCGACCTGGGGCGCAGCCAGGCCAACGCCGTTCGAGTAACGCGTCGTCTCGGCCATATCCTGGACCAGAGTTGCCAGATCGTCGTTGAATCGGTTCACTTTGTGCGCCCTCTTCCGCAACACCGGATCACCCACCAATCGGATCTGTCTCACAGCCATTTTTATGCTTTACTCCCTCTAGGACTCGCCGGCCATCCTCCTAAAGACCTCGCAATCTTCCTGGCTCATCTCTGTCAGTGCCACCTCAACCTCCACTACCGAGGCCAACACAGTACCAGACCTCGGAGGTTTCGAAAACCTCCGAGGTCTTGGCTGCCTCACATCACCAACCGGGCGACCTGGTAGACCAGGATGCCCATGGCGAACGCGACGACGAACAGGTAGGCCACAGAAAAGAGCACCCACTTCCACGATCTGGATTCTTCGAACATCACCCCTAACGTGCCTATGCAGGGAATGAACAACATCTGCGTGACCATGAAACTGAGCGCCGCAGCGGGCGTCATCACTGTATGGAGCGTAGCTGTCAGCCCTTCCTCTGTGGTGCCGAGCAGCATGCTCATGACAACCATGATCCCTTCTCTGGAGACGAAGGAGGTGAACAGGGCGACGATCATCTCCCATCTCAAGCCCATCAAGTTCCCCAGCGGGGTCAGAGCGCGTCCGAACCTCGCCAGGATACTGGTCTGGATATCGCCGGTAGGAAAGTAGGCCAACATCCAGACCAGTGTCACCGCGATCAGTACCACAGGGCCCACTCTTGTGACAAAGGTCTTTACTCGCTGCCAGACCAGAGTGCCGACCGTCCTAAAGTTCGGGCGGTGATACAGCGGCAACTCCATGATCAGCCCCAGGCGCTCGCCACGATGAAACACCTTGTCCAGCAACGCTCCGGACAGACCGAGCACCACCAGGTTGAGCAGTATCAAAGCCACCGTGACTAATGGCGCCAGCGCCGGACTAAAAAAGATCTGCGCCAGGAACGCGGTTATGGATACTTGCGCAAAACATGGTATGAGCGGCGCAAGCAACACCGTCATCAAGCGCGCCCGCTCCGTTTCGATCACCCGCGTGCCCACGACAGCCGGTACATTGCAGGTGAAGCCCATGAGCATCGGGAAAAACGACTTGCCGTGCAGGCCGATCCTGTGCATGGTGCGGTCCATCATGTAGGCCACTCGCGCCATGTACCCCACGTCTTCCAGAATGGCGAACATGGCGAAGAAACTGGTCAGGAAGACCAAAAACGAAAGCAATATCCCTACGCCGAAGATGATCCCGTCTACGACGAGACCCGATATCCAGGCCGGGGCATTCGCATTTGCAAGCCAGGCTGCGACGACCTCCTGAGCCGCATGGGCAACGTTCATAGGCAACATCGCAATCGCAAACCCGAGGCTCACTCCCACCAGTACCACACCAAGTAACGCGCCCAGCATGGTGAATATACCCCAGACCGGGTGCGTGGCGATGCGGTCGAACTTGCGCGTGCGGGTGATGACGCCCGCTTTGGGTCGCTCAACCGCGACGCGGGTCGCGCGCTCAATCCACTCGTAGCGCCCGCCGGCCACGGCCAGTTGGGCGTCGTCGTGCTCCCGCAGGAGGCCTTCCACCTTCGCCAAGCGCTCCGGGTACAGGCTGCCCTTCATCATCTCTGTAACAACCTTATCCCCTTCCAGCAGTTTGAGGGCCACCCAGTCCTCCGGGTAGGGAGCCGGGACGCTGCTCGCGATCTGGGCCTGCACGCCGTCCAGCAGGGCACGGTGATCCTCCCGTACCTCTGGCTTGCCGGGCGCGTACTCTACCCCGTCGTGAACGAGGTCGTCAACGACTGCCAACAACTCTTTCACACCCTGATTCTTCGCCGCCACCATCGGCACCACCCTGATCCCTGTCGCCTGCTCCAGCGCGCTGGGGTCAACGGGGCGCCCCTCCTGCTCGGCCACGTCCATCATATTCAGGGCGATGACGACCGGCACCGAAAGCGGCAGCAGTTCAGTCACCAAGTACAGGTTGCGCTCCAGCATCGCCGCGTCCGTCACCACGACCACCACGTCGGGCTGCTCCTTGATGATGAAATTGCGGGCGATTAACTCCTCCGGCGAGTTGGCCGTCAGGCTGTAGGTGCCGGGCAGGTCTACCAGGCGATAGGTGCTACCGTTGTAGGTGACGGTACTGGTCTTTTGCTCCACCGTCTTGCCTGGCCAGTTGCCCACGTGCTGCTTGAGGCCGGTGAGCACGTTGAACACCGTGGACTTGCCTACGTTGGGCTGTCCCGCCAGAGCGACGGTGATCGTCTTTTGCTGTTCCATTTGACATACCTCCCGAATCTACGAATTTACGAATCTACGAGTTTACGAACCCCTATCTTTCTCGCCTCACCGCGTCCCAGCGCCACGTGTGTATCGCGCACGACGACGATGAGCGGGCCACGGCGATAGTTTTGTAGCATCGTGATCTCTGTGCCAGGGGTAAAGCCCAGCGCGACTGCCCGGCTGACAAAGCCCCGGCCGCCGTTCAGGTCTTGAACCACTCCCACTTCTCCGGTTCCGAGCGAATTTAAAGGCGCCATTTTCCTCCTTCCTTTCTGGCTCAATTGGTTTGAGCCTGTGTGTGATTAACGTCGTTCAATCCGCGCGTGATCCAATCAATTGCTCATGTGCGTCCCTCCTCATTCAGGTGTCTAAAGACGGCTTTACACAGCTAGGTTTTCTGCGCCGACTGCGCCCCCTTGGCCGTCAGCACCCACACATTGCCCTGTGTGTCGGTGGCGCAACCGCCGCCCAGCGGGCAATGGCGGCACTGGCTCGTGTCGCAGGCTCCGCCCACCGGCGCGATGTACCCCATCCGCGCCAGGTCTTGCAACATCTGCTCCAACAAACCTGTGCTCACGTCCAATTGGCCGGCCAGGGTGGCGTACGAGTGTACACTACCCTCCGCTACCAGTCGTAACAGTTGCATCAACATCATTGTCTCCTTTTCCGGCTCAATTGCTTTAAGCCGATATATTATTAACATCTTTCAATTATGCATGGTCCAATCAATTGTTATCTTTATTCATTTTTGTTCCTCCACGATTAAAAAGCAGAAATTATCTTGCTTGTGTCATACCATAACGGCGGCTACTTTGGATTTAATTTTCCATCCATGAGCTCTTCTCTGTTCGTTCCACATGCCCTGATAAAGGCTGCTGTCTTTTGCTAACAACTCCTGATGAGTTCCTCTCTCCACAATTTCTCCCTCTTTGAGAACAAGAATTTGATTGGCATGGGTTATGGTGCTTAATCTGTGAGCTATAACAATAAGGGTTCTGCTTTTTATCAGTTCTTCTATAGCTTCCTGAATATACAGTTCATTCTCCGGGTCAAGAGAGGCTGTGGCTTCATCGAGCAGAATAATCGGGGTATCCTTGAGGATTGCCCGGGCAATGGAGACCCGCTGTTTTTCACCTCCCGACAGGGTTGCTCCCCCTTCTCCCACCATGGTTTCATAGCCATGGGGCAGTTTTTCTATAAACTCATGGCATCTGGCCTTTTTAGCCGCTGTAACCACCTCCTCCATGGAGGCATTGGCCTTTCCCACCTTGATATTATTCAGAATGGTGTCGTTAAAAAGGTAGACATCCTGAAAGACCATACTGATATTGGCAAGCAGGTCCGAATACTTTAGTTTTTTGACAGGCTGGCTGCCTACCATTATCTCACCCCGGCTGACATCCCAGAAGCGGGCAATCAGCCTGGTAATGGTGGACTTTCCCGAGCCGGAAGGACCTACCAGGGCTGTCATGGAGTTTTCGGGCAGGGAAAAACTGACATCTTTCAACACATCTGTTTCATGATAGCGGAACCATACATTTTTGAACTCGACATTGTGGCTGGAAAGCTTTGCCGAAACAGCCGGTTCGGGCAGAGGTTTTATATCGAAGACCTCTTTTATTCGATTCGCTGAAATTGCAAAATAACTCAGCTCAATAAAACTTATCAGGGCCCTGCTCAAAGGGTCGTACATCCTTGTCCCGATTATCAGAAAAAACAAAAAATAGGGGATCGACAGAGTTCCTGCGATAACAAAAGAAATCCCGGCCAGCATAATAAGAGCAGTCCCCACATTGAGAAACCATATCCCAAGCATGACGGAAGGCCCTGCCACCGCTTCTTGTTTTATACTCTGCTTCTTTAGATTCTGAAAAGCCTTTTCCAGCCGGACAAATTTTTTTCCGTGCAGATTGAATGCCTTAATATTTTTTATACCGTTAAGGTACTCAAGCATTCGGGAGGTAGCTATGTTCTTGGCCTTAATATGTTTTGTGCCGGTCCGAAGAATGATCATTCTTGTGATAACTGCGGCCAGAATCGCCGCCGGCACAGGAGCAAGTAAAACCAGGGTCATCTGCCAGTCATAGAAAAGCAGAAAACAAGAAAATACAAGCGGAAGAGCGAGAGCGTTTACAACATCCATCAACAGTCGGCTGACCATCATTTCTATATTGGTATAGTCCTGCAGCATCAAAGCAGTGATGTCCCCGGGATCACGACCCTTGAAAAAACCCATGGAAAGTTTCCTAAGATGTTCTCCCAGGGAGAGTCGTCCCTCTGCAACAACCCCAAAGGCTACTCTGTTTTCATTATTGTAGAAGGACCTTCCAACAATGAATAACAGAACCAGGGAGGCTGCCAGCCATGCGGTCAAAATAGTAAGCTGGGTAAAATCGATTCCCGTTCCGGGGGTTTCAAGAGGTTTCAGCAATTCCAACATTACAAGCAGGATAACATAATAGGGCTGCCCCTGAAGTATCGATTTAAGGATCCCGAGCAGTACCGGCTTTTTCAATATTCCGGGGTTGTTATTTGTTAGTACATTCAAGAGCTTTTTCATGAAACATCCTCCTCATCAGTGTCAATATTCCAGTCTCTGGCCTTGGTATGAATATCCCAGAGAAAACTGTATAATCCATTCTTTTCTACAAGTTCCCGGTGAGTTCCCGCTTCTTCTATCCGTCCCTCATTCACAACCAGAATCTGATCGGCATCGGTTATGGTATAGAGCCGGTGGGCTATCACAATGACAGTCTTATCCTTAAGAACAACGGACAGGGCCTCCTGAATCCGGGCCTCATTTTCCGGGTCTGCATAGGCTGTGGCCTCGTCAAGAACGATAATGGGTGAATCTTTCAGTATTATTCTGGCCAGGGCGATTCTCTGCTGCTCTCCCCCGGACAGGTAGGTCCCGCCTTCCCCGATAAGGGTCTCATATCCTTCCGGAAGGGTTTCGATGAAATCATGAATCTGCGCGGCTTTAGCGGCAGAGACAACATCTTCAAAAGAAGCTTCTTTATTTCCCATCCTGATGTTTTCTTCAAGGGTATCAAAAAAGAGGAATACATCCTGAAAAACCGTGGACACCGTATTGTTCAGGTTCTCTACAGGCATATCTTTAATATTGATTCCTCCAATGCAAACCTCTCCGGTCTCTACATCCCAGAACCGGCCTATCAGGTTGGCAATAGTAGTTTTCCCGCCCCCGGAAGGACCGACAAGTGCAGTAACGGTTCCCGGGGCTGCTGAAAAGGAAACATCATTTAAAACAGTCTGAGCGCCATAGGAAAAGCTGACGTTATTGAATTCCACTGACGAATCATAAGGCTTTTTAATCTCTTCAGGTTCAGGTATCTCCTTACTGTTCAATATACCGTCGATTTCCTCAAGTCCCGTTCTTATCTGGGCCATGGCAGATGCCATATACAGCAGTTTGTAAAGGGGAAGGGATATCCCCATTCCAACGAACAGGAATAGAAATATAGTAGAAACCATGCTCTCGTAATCCGCGGATGGAACCGAATGAAGCAGGTATATAACGATTGGCAGAACAAAGACGGCGCTGGAACTTATAAGCACTGTAAGGGCCGTAAAAGATGTTGCTGATGTCTTTACCCAGTACAGGGTTAAATCCCGATAGGCAAAAACATCATCGGAAAAACGCTTAAACGCGTTCACTGTCTGGTTAAAAATCTTGACAACCGGCATTCCCCGAACATACTCCACGATAGTGCCGTTCATGGCCGCCAGTTTTTCCTGCCACTCTGTATACAGCCTCATTCCTGCGGAGCCGTACATAGACGACTGAGCGATCATGGCCAGTGGCAGAGGGATTAACACGCCAATGGCAAGACGCCAATCAATATAAAAAAGAAATACCAGGGAGATAAGAGGCAGTGCCACGGCCTGAACAATATCCATAATATGATGGGCCACAAATAACTCAATACGCTCCACATCCTCATGCAATATTTTCTTAATACTGCCATTCGTTTTCGAGGTAAAATACCCCATGGGCATACGGGCCAGTTTTCCCGCCAGCCCGATCCGAATCTCATAAAGAATATTGAACGCCGCCACATGAGAAAACATGAGGGCTGCATAGGTTAAAACGCCGAAAATCCCGATCCCGGCAACGGTAATCCAGCCCAATTGCCACACATAGGCCGTGTCGATGGCCTGAATATTCGAAATATTGGCAACAAGCTCCCTGACCATCAAATAAACAGTAATAAAGGGTGTTATCTGGGCAATTACAGCAAACACACTTAATAATGCTGTCAGCACAAGAAAAGCCGATTTGGTACCGGCAATCTCTATTAACCGGGCTATTCCGGTTTTTTGTTTGTTCTTTAGCTGTTTTTCATAAACAGATAATTCGGACATATTTTCCTCCTGATATTATTTAAGCACTACGTGTTTATTCTCCTCAAAAGCTTTGTAGTAACACCAATGGCCCCAGTAGCCCCGTCTGCTTTAGAACGAGAATGAGCGCCAGGCTGACGAGCCAAAAGCAGGCCACAAACCACCAATCGCGAGTTGCAAATACCATGCGCCGGTAGTACGTGCGATCCTCGAACGCGCCGAAAGCGCGGCCGTCCATCGCCAGCGCCGTGCGCTCCGCTTTGCGGATGGCGGTCGCCAGGAGAGGCACGGCATAGCGCCGCGCCCGGTCATATTGCGCCCGCAAGCCGCCCTTGTCAGAGATGCCGCGCACTTTGTGGGCCGCCTGTATCACGGCCAACTCAGAGTTGAGCATCGGTACAAAGCGATAGGCGGCCATCGCCCCGTAGCCGATGCGGTAGGGCAGTCGCCATTGCTGAATGAGCGCCCGGATAAAGTCGGCGGAGTCGGTGGTGAGGACAAACAGCAGCGAGCCTAGAATGAGCGAGATCACCCGCAGCGCGGTGGCGATGCCGAACACAACCCCTCCCTGGCGCACGACCAACGGCCCCAGTTCGAGGACGATGGGGGTACCGGCGACGCGCTCTGATGAGACGACGAGGGGATAGACGATCAGGAACCCGGTGACGAAGAACAGCAGCGGTGCGACCGTCTTCAGGTACTGCTTTAGCGGAATCTTGCCCAACACGACCGTCGTCAGCCCGCAGAGGAGAATAAACAGCACCGGCGTCCATGGATCCGTTACCAACGCCAGGAAGATGATGACCGGGGCCGTGGCGATGATCTTGGTGAGTGGGTTCAGGCGATGCAGAAAAGAATCGCCTTCGTAGTACAGACTCTTGATCATAATTCAATTCTCCATTGCCTGGACGGTGGTAAAGGCCGCCAGAAATTGATCAACGGTGAGCAAGCCGCCCCAGGCCGGGTGATGGGCCGCCAGCCGTTGCGAGAGTTCGGCCAGCGGGGGCAGCGTCAGGCGCGCCTGGGCCAAGAGTTCGGGCCGGGCAAAGACGTCCGCCGTGAGCCCGTGAAAGCGTAACTGTCCCTCCACCATCACCGCCACGTGCCGGGCGTACTCGGCGACCAGCGTCATATCGTGGGTGATCATAATGACCGTGCGCCCGGCGGCGTGGAGTTCGCTGAGCATCTGCATCAGCGCCTCCGCGTTGCGCTGATCCTGCCCAAAGGTCGGCTCGTCCAGGATCAGCGTCTCCTGGCCGACGGCCAGCATCGTGGCCACACTCAAGCGGCGCTTTTCACCCTGGCTAAGCGTGAAGGGATTGGCGCGGGCCAGGTGGCTGAGGCCGAACTGCTCCAGCAGCGCCCCCACCCGCGTCTCGATTTCGGCTTCGGGCAGCCCCATCAGGCGCAGGCCAAAACTCAACTCGTGCTCCACCGATTCGGTGATGAATTGGTGCTCCGGGTTCTGGAAGACGTAGCCCACCTGCCGGATCAGGTCGCGGGCCGGGATGCGAGTCACGTCACTGCCATCCAGCAGCACGATGCCGCGCGGCGGGTGCAGCACATCCATCAAGTGCTGGGCCAGCGTCGTTTTGCCGGCCCCGTTGGCCCCGACAATCGCCAAAAAGTCTCCCTGGGGCACGCGCAGATTGATATCGTCGAGCACCACAGGCCCGTCGTAACTAAAGGAGAGGTTGCGCACTTGTACGGCGGGCGGCGGATCGTTGGTTTCGTGTGGCGTCCCTTCGGCTTCCCCTTCGACGGAGTTTACACTGAGCCCAGTCCAAGTGCTCAGGGCAGGGTTGTGTGTTTCGTATTGCGTATTCTTGCCGCGCGTTACTCGCAGCAGCGCCTGTTCCGCCTGCTCCAGCGTGACCGGGAACGGCTCAAGTCTCACCCCGCGCCCTCGTAACCGGTGCGCTAGTAACGCCGTTTGAGGCATCCAGATCCCATGTTCCAGCAGTGCCTCCGCCTGATCGCGAAAGACTGCTTGTGGCGGGCCGTCGGTCAGAATATTCCCGTTGGGAGTCAACGCCACCACCCGGTCAACCAGGTGCATCAACTCGTCCAGTTTGTGCTCGACGAGGATGATGGTATATTGTCCCGTCCGCTTGAGTTGGGTGATGGTCTCAAAGACCTCGCGCGTGCCCACCGGGTCCAGGTTGGCGGTGGGTTCGTCGAAAACCAGGATGCGGGGCCGCATGGCCAGCAGTGTTGCCAGGGCCAGGCGCTGCTTCTCCCCGTTTGACAGCGCATCCACCCGCCGGCGCCGGTAGCGGGTCATTCCCACCCGGGCCAGCGCCTCCCGAATGTGCCCGTCCATCTCCTCCGGCGGCACGCGCAGGTTCTCCAGCCCAAAGGCGATCTCATCCTCGACCGTCATGGTCACGAACTGTGCTTCGGGGTCCTGAAAGACGATGCCAACTTGCTGCGTCAACTCGGAGATGGGCGTTTCCGAGGTATCCAGCCCGGCTATGCGCACGCGACCGTTCATGCGTCCGCCCATCACCTGGGGAATCAACCCGTTGAGGCACAGCGCCAGGGTGCTCTTGCCGGAGCCGGTAGGCCCCAGCAAGAGCACGGTTTCGCCCTGGCGGATGCGCAGGTTCACTCCCTGCAAAGCCTCTGCCTTGCGTCCCACGTATTTGAAATGCAGGTCTTTAACTTTGATCATATTGGCAGCCATTTACCCAACTGGACACTGGCAAATTACGGCTTTCGGAACCAGGACGCAGATCAACGCTGATAAACGCTGATTTTTGTGTCTTTATCTGCGAAAATCTGCGTGTATCTGCGTCCAGAATTTTGGCAGTCTCCCCCTTGACTGTCGTTGACCTTCCCGAAAGCTGCGAGGATGCGCTGGCAGGTGCAACTGGCGTTCTTAAAGCGGTTTTCTTGGCCAAATCATCACGTCTGGGAGCTTTCGGGAAGGTTCGTCGCTATGCTTGAGTAGTCGCAATTGTTCTATATCTCTCCTCCTTCCTGCCCGATGGCGAAGCCAGAGAGCACTCCGGTCTGAGCGATGGCATCTGCACTGCCCAGCTTCCAACTGCGCGCTTTTTGCCGTTCTTCCCAAAAGTGGCGGTACAAGCCTTCCTGATGGATCAATTCATCATGCTTACCCTGTTGAATGACCTGGCCGTCCTTCAATACCAGAATCACGTCGGCGGTCTGTACAGTGCTGAGCCGGTGGGCAATGATGATGACCGTCTTGTGTTTGACGAGGACGTTGAATGCTTGCTGGATAAGGCGCTCATTTTCCGGGTCAATCGAGGCGGTGGCTTCGTCGAGCAGCACAATCGGCGCGTCTTTCAAGATTGCGCGGGCAATCGAAATGCGTTGCTTCTCGCCGCCGGAGAGGGTCGAGCCGCCTTCACCAACGATGCTTTCATACCCATCAGGCATCTCTACGATGAAATCGTGGGCGCGTGTCAGCCGCGCCGCCACAAAGACTTGCTCATTCGTGGCCGCGGGGTTGGCAAAGCGAATGTTGTTCATGATGGTATCGTTGAACAGGTAGACATCCTGGAAGACCATTGTGATCTGCGAGAGCAGGACATCGCTGGACATCTGGCGCACATCCACGCCGCCCACTGTCACTGCACCCTGATCAACATCCCAGAAGCGCGCAATCAAGTTGGTGATGGTTGTCTTGCCAGAGCCGGACGGCCCCACCAACGCGGCCATCGTATTCTCCGGGATTTCAAAGTTCACCCCGTCGAGCACCTTTTCATCTTCATAGCGAAAATGAACGTCTTTAAAGTCGATTGCGTACCCGTCCGGCGTTTTACTGGTCGCTGGTTCGGGCAGCATCGGCGACTTTAGAAATTCGTTGATGTTGTTGACCCCGTTCGCCACAATCCGCTGGAGGCTCAACATATCGCCTAGCCCTATCATGGGCGCATAGAAAGCCGTGCCCAGCAGCATAAAGATCAAAAAGCGTTCAAAGGTCAATGAACCGCTCACGGCCAGACCGGCCCCAACTGCCAGCATCAAGGCAAAGCCGATTTCCAGGATCGAGACGAAGCCAATCATAGCCGGGGTAATGCGCGTGATTGTTTCGCGGCTCGCCAGGCGGTAACGATCCATCGCTTCCTCAAACTGCTCGAAGCGTTCTCCTGGCAAATTGAAGGCGCGGATCACGCCAATGCCCTGGATATACTCCACCATGCGTGAATTGGCCCGTATAAGGGCTTCCCGCTGTGCATGCCAGACTTGAGCAAACACGCCCATGGCGCCGCGCAGAACAAAGACGGCGAGCGGCACGCTGGCTGCCATTGCCAGGGCCATACGCCAGTCTACAGACAGAGCAAAGATAAAGATCAACGCGGGCGCAACGACACTGGAGATAAATAGCGCGGTCGTGATGCGCGTTTCCAGGAATTCAATGGTGGTTGTGAAAAGCGCATCAATGTAGCCAACGTCGCGCCTGGTGAAAAAGCCAAGCGGCAAACGGCGCAGGTAGTCGCTCAAAAACAGGCGTAAACTGCGATGAATGTGGACGTCTAAACGAAAGAAGGTTGAAAACGATAGATAGCTGAACAGGTACTGTACGGCAAAGATCGCCACCAGCCCGAGCGATAGCGCAACCAGCGTGTCTGTACTGACGCCATCCCCGTATAATCCCACCAGCGCCAGATAGATAATGCCGACGGGATAAGCAATGAACCCACCTTCCAGAAAACTCCACAGCACACCGCGGCGGAACAGGGGCCGCTTGTCGGCGACCAGTCCCTTGATGCGCTGCCAGTGCCCCTGGGCCGTTTTGAGTGGCTCGAAGGGGTTATGCAGGGGGGCATACTCGCCCTCATACGCCGTGTTGCGGTTGCTCGTGAGCGTTTCGACCTCGGCATCCGCGTCAAACTGCCATTTGCTGGCATCTGTGAGGGCTTCCCACAAGGTCTGGTACAGCTCATTCGATTCAAGCAGTTCTGCATGCGTCCCCCTGGCAACGATTTGTCCTCCATCCACCAGCAAAACCTGATCGACCTCGGTAATGGTGGTCAGACGATGCGCAACCACAACCAGCGTCCTGGGTGAATCGGGGTCGCTTTCCATCAGCGCTGCCAGCGCTTCCTGGATCAGGCTTTCGTTTTCTGGATCAACAAAGGCAGTCGCTTCATCCAGCACGATGATGGGGGCATTCTTGAGAATGGCGCGGGCGATAGATATACGCTGCCGCTCCCCTCCGCTCAGCCTGGCGCCGTTCTCCCCCACGTGGTAATCATAGCCGCCCAGCTCTTTGGCGAACTCGTGGCAGCGCGCCAGCTTGGCCGCGGCGATCACCTGCTCACGGGTGGCGTCGGGTTTGCCGGCCCGGATGTTCTCGTAAATGGTATCATTGAAGAGAAAGACATCCTGAAAGACGAAAGAGACCGTATCCATTAATTCGGTCGTGTGCATCTGCCGGATGTCCACGCCGCCGATTCCGATGCTGCCTGCATCCACATCCCAGAAACGTGGGATGAGCCGCGAGATGGTCGTTTTGCCCGCCCCCGAAGGACCAACGAGCGCAGTGACAGAGCCTTGGGGGATGGTAAAACTGACGTTATCAAGTACGCGGGCCGGCGCTTCGTCGTCCTGTTTGTCATCCGACTTTCTATAGCTGAAAACGACATTGTTAAAGGTGATAGTGTAACCATCCGGCTGTTGAGGCTGCTCTGGCTCTGGCAGCGAAGATTCGGACAGCAGCGCGTTGACGCGCTCCATCGCTGTGTAAATCCGATAGAACGCCATCGCGCCATGCATCACCAGGTTGTAGATGGGGCGCGCAAAACAGAGGCTCATGATCAGGAAAAGCAGCAGGGTCGGCAGGTCGAGGGAACTATTGGCGTATAGCAGCAGCCCCGCAGGAAGAACGAACAGCGGTCCGGTGCGAAACGCAACGAGCACCCCGGCATATACACGCCGCATAGATGCTCCCATCCTGATGTACCAAGCCGCCGTCTCATCAATGATGTCTTTCAAATCGGCAAAGGAGGCCCGGGAACGGGTAAACGCCTTGATGACCTTCATACCGTTGATGAATTGGATGACCGTGCTGTTCAAGCGGTCATTCATTTCCTGGTAGGTTTTCATTGCACCTGGGCACACGAAATTCAAGAGGCCGAACGAAGCGATACCCAGCGCCGGGGAAACCAGCATCACCAGCGTCATGCGCCAATCAACGAAGAACAAAACGATTAGCGACAAGATGGGAACTGCGAGCGCCGCTGCCAGTTCTGGCACCATGTGCGCCAATGCTTCTTCCATGTTTTCGACATTTTCGTGGATCACACGCTTGATGGCACCTGTATTGCGTTGGTCGAAGAAACCAAGCGGCAGAGACCCCAACTTGCGCGCCAGTTCCAGACGGGTTTCATAGAGGATGTCGTAGGCTGCGATATGGGATATGTGCAGCGACGCTCCCAGCGTCAAAGCCTTGCCAAAGGTCGCCAGCAAACTCCCGCCCGCGACGAGCAGGATATAGGTTGTGTTGGCGCCATCAGTTCCGTTTGCAAACAGGTGAGCGGTGATGAGGTAAATGGCGACGTAAGGCGCCAACCCCAGAGCGGCAGCTATCACCGAGAGGAGAGCGGAAAGCGCCAGTTGTCCCCGGCGAGTGGTGGCAATTGACTGAAAATTATTGTCCGCAATCGTCGCCGGTTTGTATTGCTGTTGATTAGATATGGTAGTCATTGTTTTCCTCCTCTAAATTTCTTCCTGCTGCGCTTGCCCAATAGCAAAACTATTCAATACACCGGTTTTAGCGATGGCGTCTGCCAATGCCTTTGCCAACCCGCCCGCCACCACGCCGCTGATACAAGTTATCACCCACGTAGCGATCTGCACCCCTGGCGGCAGATTAAAGTAGCCGTGGGGGACATAGCCAACCGCCAGATGCACGACATTCGCCACGCCTGCCACGACCAGCAACAGCGGCAGCCGGTAGTTCCGGTAGCGGGTGGCCAGGAATACCGCTTCGGAAGGGACGCCGGTGACCAATGCCCTGATGACCGTCATCCAGCCAAAGGGAGAGAACGGCGCTTGCATAATGCCGGTCAACAGTTGGCTGAGGAAAGCAGCGCCCGGCCGGCGCACGACGTATGCCGTAAGCACGCCCGGAATGACCCACACCCCCGTGATCGCCCACGCCGCTGCCGGGCCAAGCACGTGAAGTGGCGCCATCAAGTAGTTCGCGCCGGTCGAAACGATGGTCAGGGCAACGGCGATGGCTGCGGTCACCAGAATGTCGCGCGTGTTCCAGTCTTTGAGGCTGGGCTTGAGCCGTTCAACGGATGGGGTACTCATAGCCGTTCTCCTTAGAAAAACAGGAAATTCTTGGCGACCTTGCGTTTGTACTTGGCGAACTCCTCAGGCCAGCGCTCCGCGCAAAACCGTTCCTCCAACGCGCCCATCCATTGGCAGGCGATGAACCAGTAGACCCCGAATGCCACAATGAGCCAGCACCCGCCCGCTAGGCCCATGCCGAGACAGGCCAGCACCTGGCCAAAGCAGCCGGGGTTGCGCGAGATCTGGTAAATGCCATTGGTGATCAGTTTGTCAGGCGGCGCGGCGGCAAAGTCCCACGTCTGCTTGAGAGTCATCACCAGCCCGATGACAAACAACACCAGACCCGCGCCGAGCAACGCCACGTTGGTGGTGAAAGGCACAAAAATCGTATAGAGATACATCGCGACCTGTGGAAGCACGACTAACATATAGAGCGCACGCTCAACAGATGACATAGAGGGCAACACCAATTCCCGTTTTAGCCCGGCCTTTTCCCCTATGCTTATGCCTATCAGGATCGGTGCGCTGTAAAGTACCAGCGTCAAAATCCACAGGTTCAGCCAGCCGATTTGAAAGTGAAACCATTGCATCATGCATCTCCTACTGTGCCTTGAACTCTTCCAGATTGTCTGGAGGCCACCCTCGGGGCGTTGTGCCCCCTTTTTTGAAACGAAAATCACAGAGCGGTGCGCCATTGCCGATAGTTTGCGTCCGCGTGAACCCGATTCCCAGGGACCGAAACATTGGGTAATCCCCCAGGCACAAATAGGGGATGTATTTTTCGGCCTCCTGTTCCTTATAAAACTTGCAAATCCCACATTCAATATAATCTAACCCGAGATCAAAGTTCTCACCGTCGCTCTCAACAAACTCGCCGACCCAACCCCCGGGATAGTGCCGAAATGGAGCATCTTTAATTTGCTTTTTCTTCTTTTTCACAAAGAATTTCGAGATCATGAGTTTGCCCATGAGCCAGCGTACGAAGCACGGTCTTGACTCAAAGAACAGTTCCATTGACTCGTATATGACCTTGCCGATGGCGCGCGTGGTTAATCCTGCTCTTTCGAGAGTCCAGATTATCGCCAGCGACCATGCTCCTCCGACGAGATTAGCGGTGCCGCTGTTCTTTTTACCGCCAATGTAGGGCAATTGCGGGATGAGCGCCGCGTATTCGCGCCTGCTTTCATCGAGCAATTTATCTATTTGGGGTTTGTCAAAATGCTGCCCCAAGACTTGCCGCGTGAACTTTAGCATCTTGTCGAAATCTTTCATCAACTTTGGTTTTATGTTTACATAGCAATGCTTATCTGCATCCGTGGTCATGTTAACCTCCTCAGAAAAACAGAAAATATCTTGGAACCCGATTCATGTACTCACGATAAGCGTCACCATACGTTTCAAGACAACGCCGTTCTTCTCCTAAAACGATAAGATGCGTGAAAATGCCAGACACAATTAATAGCAATAGCAAAAGCCAGGATGCTGAAGCGATCCCTGCCCCCAAAAACGCAACAGAAGTAAAAAAGTAGAGCGGATGCCGAGATATTTTGTAAACCCCTTTCACAACAAGTTCATCCGCAGGCGTCGTCGCGAAAGTGACATAGCCATTGATAAGGGCAATAAACCCTACCAGATATATGATCCCCCCGATATAGAACCATGCCGTTCCTAGCTTTAAGGGAACCGCAATCGAGTAAAGTACGCTGATGTAAAATGATGCCATTGATAAACTGGCCCATTTTTTATTATCTGCGGTGTACCAGGATGTGTCAGAAAGTCGTTTTGCCGCATCCTTGTTTATCACCACAGCCACCAGCATCAAGGCGTATGACGCGACGAGTAACACCCAGGCGTTCAGCCATCCAATTTGAAAATCAGGTACTAAAGACATCTTTCCTCCTTGTGTTAGAAGAATTGTTACGTCCTAAAAGAACAAGAGGTTTTTAGCGACCCTGCGCTTGTACTCGGCAAACTCTTCCGGCCAGCTCTCCATACAAGACCGTTCTTCAATAGTTGCTACCCATTGATAACCGATGAAGAAAAAGACCGCGTAGGCCACGATGAGCCAGGAGGCACCAGCCAGCCCCATACCCAGGTAGGTCAGCGTCATGCCAAAGTAGACGGGGTTGCGTGAAATCTGGTAAATACCATTTGTGATCAGTTTGTCAGGGGGCGCGATGGTAATGTCCCAGGTCGCTTTTAGAATCAACACGAACCCAACGACAAACAGCAGCAAGCCTGCACCGAGCAATGCCGTGTTCGCTGTAAACGGCACAAAAATTGTATACAGATATATTGGGAATGGCATCATGACCAGTAGTGCAAACACTTGCTCCCCCCACGATATACTGATATTAGAGGGCCATCCAGCGCGTTTTAGCGCCGCTTTTCCTCTTTCCCCCATGCTCATCAGGTACCGCGTCTGAAACACCAGTGTCAAAATCCACAAATTCAGCCAGCCGATTTGAAAGGGAAACCATTTCATTATGCATCTCCTCGCCTAAAGTGATTTTCTAAAAGAACAAGAAGTTTTTGGCAACCTTGCGCTTGTATTCGGGGAACTCGTCCGGCCAGTGTTCCATACAGAACTGTTCTTCTAACGTGACCATCCATTGATAGCCGATGAACCAATAAACCGCTATGGCTATAATGAGCCATGAAGCCCCAGCCAGTCCCATCCCAAGGTACATCAGTGTGGCGCTAAAGTAGTCAGGGTTGCGCGATATCTGGTAAACACCTTTGGTAATCAGTTTATCGGGCGGAGTGATGGCATAGTCCCATGACTTCTTGATTTGCAAAACTAGCCCGGTCACGAACAAGACCAGCCCAGCGCCGAGCAACGCCGCGTTTGTGGTGAACGGAACGAAAATGCTATAGAAAAGCATCACAAACTGTGGCAACACAACCAGCACGTAGAATACACGCTCAACCCCCGACGTAGGGGGAAGTCCCGTCGCGCGTTTTAACGATGCTTTGCCCTTGGCTCCCAGGCGATTGTTGACCACAAGCGGGGCGATGGAAAGCACAAGCGCCAAAACCCACAGATTGAGCCAGCCAATATGAAAGTGAAACCACTGCATCGTGTGTCTCCTTGCATGAAGTAACCACAACTCAACTCCTGAGCAATCCATCCACTCAGGCTCAAAGATTGCCGTGGCTTTCCACAGTACACAATCGCCCAGGCGACAGTTGCTCCGGCGAGAAGTGTTTTTATTTTAGTTTGATATTTTCATCAACTTCTTTGTCTTCAAGATAATAACGAAAGTCGCATATATCGTCTCCGTATCCTATGGTCTTTGTTCTAACCAACCTTATCTCGGTCATGTAAGATGCCGTAACGTAATCCGTGTTGCAAAAAACGGGGCAAATCTCGGGAGCGCCCTGTTCCTCTAACCAAATCATCAGCCCACATTGAGTGCAATCGAAGGCCATAAATCCCTCTTCTTCTGGGAATTCACCCAACCAGCCGTCTTCTTCTGTTGTACTCATTCGTTTCACCATCTTCTTGATCAAGAACTTGGGCCATTTATGCATTGTCCCCAGGAAGAATCTCATCATCCATGAATGGTCAAGCTCTTGTTTGCATTGCTCACTGACGATGGCATCCAGTATTTCAAGGGCTTTTTCCTTGTCGTAGCCAAACTCGCCTAACAGCACTCTGTATTGAGCAAGCGCAAAGGGACCTCTGTGAAAATTGGTATTGTTCTGTGATTGTTCAAACACGGGCACTTTTGGTAATAGTCTTTCAAATTCCTCCAGTGATCTTTGATAGTAGCGCTCGTAATTTTGCTTACCGATTTTCTCTTCGGTAAACGGACGGCACCACCTCATGTAATCAAGGTGATTTTTTCTCTGCTTGTTACTCGTCTTTCTCACCTGCTATCTCCGTTTCAGCCGCCTGAGCGCAAAGCGCGCCCCCAGTACGAGGTGGACGGCGATAAAAGCCCAGTTGGCCCAAAAGACAATCGTGGCATACGGCTCATTTCCGTAGAACACAAAATTCAGGATGACGGTCAGCAGGATGCCATACCCGCTATAGATTTCGATGGATTTCGGAGACGTGCCGAGCCTGGGAAACCGGAACACGTAGATAGAGATCAGGGTATGGACGACAAAGAACAACTGGAATACAGGGTTAAAGAGTTGCATCCAGTCCGGCAATGGAACCCGCAGCGAGGGCGAGAAAAACACAAACGTTGATAGAAACACCAGGGGCACTGTGATCCAGGCCATGTAACGATTGATGCGGATCAACTTGCTTTTCTTCAACCCTCTCTTTTTCGACTTGGCCGTTTGTGCTCGGGACGGTGTTTGTGTAACGTTAGCCATTTCATTCCTCCTTCCTGTTGACACGCTCAAAACAAAAGTCGCACACCTTATCACCGCGCGCGAGCGTCCCCGTGCGGATGAACCTCGCCCCTATTTGCGCGCATAGTCCAGGAAAAAAGAGGTCGTCGCCGTAACAACTCGGCAAACATGCCGCGCCCCAGCCCGCTTCGTCCGGAATGGAGTGATACGCGCAATAAGTAACGTTGAACCGATAGACGTCGGGCGTGTCTTCCACAGTCTCAACCTCGTGCAGCCCTGCGGCCACGTTAGCAGCGTTCCCAGCCTTCATAAATTCTTTGAACGCCACGAATGGGTCGCCGCAGGCTTTCAACTCGTCCGCGGTAGGAAATATGAACGCCATCAATTCCGCCGCGACACTTTCCACTATCTCCATCTGAATCTCCAGCGCTTTTTCCTCCCCCACCGCCCGCGCCATCGCCGCAAAGGTCGCCGCGCTTTGGGCGCGCGACTCCAGGAACGATTGGCTGGTCAAGCCATGTTCCCGCGCCACGGCGTAATCGCGAGCCAGCAACCGTTTCCGCTCGCCCGGCAGCGCCCACATAAACCGCGCCAGTCCCAGCAAGCCTGCGCGGCGCGACATGATTCTCATGGATGCTTTTTTAATCTGACCCATGACATCGGCGGGAATCGCGTCGCCCGCGTCTGCCAGCGACAGCCCATAGTTTTTCAAATCCTCGATCTTTGTCACGTCTCATCCTCCTTACTCCTCCCAGCGTTGTTTTTACCTTTCCACAGGCTCTATCTTGGTCTCGACGATGATGTCGCTATTACGAATGGCGGGAACCCACGAAATCCAGCGCAGCCAACGCCAACGCTCCGGATGCTGTCGCATCATGGGCCAGGCGTGTATCAGCGTCAGTCCCAAGGCGGCCACGTCTCGTTCGTCTCTGACAAACCACTTCATCGCCGCGCCAGACCGGGCAGCGCCCTTTGCCGCCATTTTCTTTGAAGACTGTCCGAGAACATCTATGGCAAAGGTGGCGCCCAGGAAACATTCGCGCATCCGCCTGACCAGACGCCTGACGTCCGCCGGAGCAAAGTAGTTCAATAATCCTTCTGCAATAAACAGGATGTTTTCTGGTGGCGTGTCGGGCAACTGCTCCATCCATTCAAAATCCAGCGCTGAGCAGGCCATAAACGTGTGCTCGTCCGATTCAACGTCGAGTTGGCGGCGAATGTTCACCACCTCGGGCAGGTCCAGCTCGATCCAGCGCGCCCGACCCTGTCCAACGCGGTAATAGCGCGTGGACAGCCCCGCTCCCAACTCGACGACCAATGGGTTGTCGTGGGTGGCAATGTGCCGCCGCGCCACGTCGTCGAACAGTTCGGTGCGCACGGCGATGCCAACCTGGTAATTCCAGGCATACCATTTCTCCAACTCGGCGTCCCAGGGCAGTCGTTTGATCCATTGCGCGGCGCGTTCGTCGCGGAACAGGCCGTCGGGACGGGCATGCTCATCGGCCCGTGCCCGCAGGGTAAAGATCATCGTGCGCGGCACGCCAGACAACTGCTTCTCACTCATTGAACTTCCTCGATGTTTCGCATTCTGTCACCTCCTGAACCTGAATACTGGCCCCTTTCGATCAACCAGCGTGAATAAGTTTCCCTGCGTTATGACGTCCAGAAACTCATTCACGTCCAGGTGCTCAGCGGTAGCGCAAAGACGGCCATCCGGTTTCAATACGCGGTGAAACTCCTCCATCAGGATACTCCTGTCCGTGATGAACTGGAGTACGTCGTACAAGAAAACGACGTCTACACTCTCGTCTGGCAATCCTGTATCCCGGCCTGAGAGAATCGTTTTGACGTTGGCCAGCCCTCTCTTCCCAATCTCTTTCTCGACCATTTTTATGCACAAGGGGTGGATGTCCAAAGCGTAAACGACACCGCCACCCCCGACGATTTTGGCGGCGGGTATGGTGAATACTCCTACCCCACATCCGTAATCCAGCATGGTCTGCCCTTTTTGGAGCCCGATCTCGCGCAGGATTCTCGACGGATTTACAAACTTGCCGCGTATTCTCAACACCGTCCTCATTATCACAAACCCAATAGCGGGCATCATCAGCCTGCCCTCCCCGCGTTTGAATATCAGGCCCCTGAACATCAACACGCCTAAAACGAGTTGAGCGATGGCAAACCCCTCCATCGTCACAAAGGGCGCCATCCCCTTGGCCAGAAAAGCCTCAAATCCAGAATGACTGATCATGGCAGCAGGGATGAACGGAATGCTGATCAACGGTATCAAAGCGGATAGCCAATGGCCGATTGGCTTTCCTGTCCCCCCGTATTCTTTGAGGGCCAGGAGCGCAGCGCCGCTCGATAGGATGCCTATAACCGTCTCTAAACCTATCGCGTTTATGCAGCCAATGCCGCTGACATAGTAGATGCCCATCACTGCGGGGCATAGTAGACCGAGCAAAATGTAGAAAAAGTACTTTTTCATCTCATCTCCTTTGAGGCACGCGGCAACACTCAAACCATGTCCTGGTTCGAGAACCCGCCTTGGTGAAACGTGAAACGTGAGGCTTACCCGCTCTGCAGCCTGCTTGACTTATAGGCTCGATAACTGAAGTACATCAACGACAAAGTGATCCAGCCGTTAAAGTAGGGGCG
>JAUWNP010000011.1 GCA_030612585.1 Anaerolineae bacterium | reverse complement strand
TTCCACGCCTTCTTCAGTTGCAGCGATGGCCAGCAGCCCGGCCACGATCTGGTCGCGCAACTCTTGAGGCACGGCAGATTGGAACTGGACGCCGTCGTTGGGGATGTCCGGCTCGACGGCGATGACTACGGTCTGCTCCATCACGTCTGGGTAGTCCTCCTCGATGCGGGTGCGGGCGTCCACGTAGGTGGCGCCGACGTCGCAGGTGCCATCGTAGACGCCAGCGGCGACCGCGTCGTGACTGCCAGCGTCCACGACCTCTGCCAGGCCGGTGTCGGGATCAACCCCCGCGCCCTTGAGCATGATCGAGGGGATCACCCATCCGCTGGTGGAGAGTGGGTCGGGGCGGCAAAAGGTCTTGCCGTTCAGTTCGGAAATGTCGGTGATGCCGCTGTCGGCCCGGACGAGGAACTGGCCGTTGTAGGTGGGGCTGCCGAAGCGCACGGAGAGCATTGCCACTTCGGCGCAGCCTCGGTCGGCGGCCATAACCGCAGCAAAGGTCGCCAGGGACGACATATGTGCCTCGGCCGGGTCGGCGCACATGGCCTCGATCGCGCCGGCGTACTCGGTGGCAACGCGAACCTCGAAGAATAGACCGGTCTCTGCTTGCAGCAGATCAACCACTGACTGAGCGCCGACCGTCACGCGATCCGTCTCGCCCGAAGGGACAAAGACCCAGACGATCGGGTTTTCCTCCGTGCCCAACTCCTTCGGACCACAGGAAGTCAGCAGGCCCGTTGCCAACAGGCCCACAACCAGTACCAGTACCAATACGCGCTTTGTGTTCATTTTATCTCCTCCTGTTTTAAGGTTTGAAATGACAAGCCATCTGATTACTCTTCACTTCAGCAACTACCTCGCAGACATCACCTCCTTTCGCAGTAGACAGTTCTCGGAAAGTCGAGCAGGTAGATTCTTGACGGATAGCGGACCAATCGTTTTGGCCGTCTTGGGCCAAACAACACCCAACACGGTTGGGCTACTACCCTTTTCCGAGTGAACTCAGCATCCTTGGGGTTGACGCTTGCTAGCATACACCAAACTCCTCCAAAAGGCAAGCCCGACTATTCGCTTGCCCCCTCGGGCGTCCTAGGGCACTTCGATGAACAGAAACACCGGGTCCACCCGGAAGTTGACCATCGAGATCTCCACGTCCTCGTGGATGAGCGAGGCGTAGCAGTACTGTGGATTGCGGGCCTCTTCTACGTCCACGAAGCGGATGCCGCCAGTGACGACCGCCCGCTTTCCTGCCGGCAGGTATAAGTAACTCTTGCCACCCTCTACCACTTCTACCAAATCGTCCGGCCCGCCTACCGCCCAGCGCCAGGGATGATCTATCGGGCTGGTCTCACAGTGGATGCCCACCCGAAAGACGCCGGATTGAACAAACTCGCCCAGTGTCGCATAGTTCTGGTCGCTGGTGTACACCGTGCCCGGCGGGGGGCCGCTGGTGCGGATGGGGACGACGCTGTCGTTCTCAATCGTCAAGGTGAAGTAGAGCGTGCTGCTCAATGGGATGCTCACCTTCGGCCCCTCCCCCGTCCAATCCACCTCGGCGTTGAGGATGTACACTCGCGGCACACCGCCATCCTCGATGGTCAGCGTGCCCATCGCCACCGTCCACTGCCCCACCGCGTCCCGCGCTCTCATGTAAACGGTGTACGTGCCGTCGGGCGGGGGATCGGCCCCCAGGTCTACCCCGGCGTCGTAGTCGAACTCGTGGAGGCCGGCCTCGTTGAACGGCGTGAGTTTTTCGTGCTCCGCCACATGGTAGCGCACCCCATCTTCCCCCATCAGATAGACGGTCAACTCCTCCACGTCCTTCTTGAGGTCCACGTTGATCGTCGCCCGGTCGCTGATACCGTCCCGGTTTGGGGTGAAGACCGGCGGATGCACACCGAAGCCACGCAGTTTCGGCAACACTGTGTCTGCTTCGGCGATGGTGAGCGTGCCGGATGCCCGCTCGGTGTGGCCCATCTTGTCCGTAGCCTCCACCACCCAGGTGTAGATGCCGTCCTGCAGCACTCGCTTATCCACCGTGAACCCCTCGAACTGCTCGCCGGGCAACACATAACCATCCACCACACCGGCGAAGTAAATCTGGTAAGGCTCCTCGACGGAGGGGCCACGGTGCGCGTGGTCACGAAAGTAGTAGCGGCTCCCTCCCTCGTCCTCGAAGTAGATCGAGACCTCCGCGCTACGGGAGAGGTTGTAGGTGATAATCACTACATCGTTATCGTGGTCAGCGTTGGGCGTGATGAGGTCCGTGCGGAAAGAGACATCGCTCAGTAGAGGTTCTTCTCCGCAAGCGACCAGTGTCAACAATAGCCCCAGCGTTGCCGTTGCCACCAGGATGTACCGGATTCGCAATGTCATCCTCCCGCCAGTTAGTGTCTGGGTAAAAGTATACCACACGTCGGTAGATTGGTAAACTCGTAGATTCGTAGATTGGGGAGGCTCAACCAACCTACCAACCACCAATGTACCAATTTACCAATCTACCAATGTACCAAACTTGCATTTCCCAGGAAAACGAGTACAATCCGCGCCGACTGGTGGGATACTGATAAAAACTATGAATTACATAGAGACTATCGCTTATCTTTACAGCCTCGTGGACTACGAAAAGACGCGCATTGAGCGCTATACACCCGAGACGCTTGATCTTTCACGAGTCGAGCGACTGCTGGCGGCTGTGGGCAACCCACACACTCGCTTCCCAACGGTGCACGTAGCCGGTACAAAGGGCAAAGGCTCTACAGCGGCAATGAGTGAGGCCTGCTTGCGGGCCGCCGGTTACCATACCGGCTTCTACACCTCGCCTCACATGCACACCTTCCGCGAGCGCATTCAGGTGGATAGGCGGAAGATCGCGCAGGAGGAAGTCGTCGCGCTGGTAGAGGAAGTCCGCCCGTTGATTGAACGCACGCCCGGCGTGACCTACTTCGAGGCCATCACCGCCATCGGCTTTCTCCACTTCGCCCGCTCCAAGGTGGAAGTTGCCGTCGTCGAAGTGGGGCTGGGCGGCCGGCTTGATGCCACCAACGTCTTGACGCCTGAGGTGTCGGTCATTACCTCACTTAGCCTGGACCACACCGACCTGCTGGGCAACACGCTGGCCGAGATCGCGCGCGAGAAAGCGGGTATCATCAAGCCGGGCATTCCGGCTGTGAGCGCGCCGCAGCGGGCCGAGGCGATCAAAGTGCTCGAAGCGGTCAGCCAGGAACGAGGATCATCCCTCACGGAGGTTGGCCGCGACTGGGATTATGACTCTGGCTCCGCAGACCTGGACGGCCAGGCTTTCACCGCCCGGCGTATTACTGGCGGCGGTTCGGAACTAGATGGGGAATACTGGATCCCCCTGTTGGGTCGCCACCAACTGGAGAATGCTACCAACGCCATTGCTGCACTTGATATTATGCACCAGCGAGGCTTCCACATCCCCATTGAGGCTGTGCACGAAGGGTTACGCAGCGTCTGCTGGCCGGGGCGGCTGGAGATCCTCAGCCGCAAACCATTGGTAGTTGTAGACGGTGCGCACAATTCCTACTCGGCACAAGTGCTATGCAGAGCATTGGAAGAGTGGTTCCCTGACCAACGCTGGATGCTGGTCTTCGGCGCTTCGGCCGACAAAGACGTCGCCGGGATGTTGAAAGTGCTCCTGCCGATCAGCGAGTACACCATCGTCACCCGCTCAGATCATCCTCGGGCAGCATCGCCGGTTGAACTGGCCGACGTTGTCGCTGCGGTGGGAGGTGGGGCGGAAGTCAGCGTGAATGTGAGGAAGTCGCTCCGACGTGGGCTGGCGCTGATGAACCCAGCCAGCGGTTTGTTGGTGACCGGATCCACTCATCTCGTCGCCGATATCCACGAAGAGTGGGCGCGTTACAACGGCGCCCCGCTGCCAGATAATGACGGAGAACTAGAAACCTGATGTGGGAAGAGAACATGATGTGGAGTAGAGTGTTTCAGAATTGGCAGTCACAAATAGGGAGGCTCCAGGGAATGCCATTCTCCCCGGACGACTTGGATTTTGATGATTTTGAGGGTGTAGAGCCTCTGTGCGAATCTCCGGACGGGGTTATAGAAGCGCCACTTCTGCCGCTGCGCGATATGGTGATGTTCCCTCGCATGGTCACGCCGCTCTTCGTCGGGCGTGATCGCTCAGTAGAGGCCATCGAGGTAGCGACCGAGCAAGGTGAACCTCTCATTACCATCGCCCAGCGAGATGCAGACGTAACAGAACCAGGCCCCGAGGACCTCTTCACCTTCGGCACCGAGGTGGACATCGGCCGTATGTTGCGTATGCCCGACGGCACCATCAGCATGCTGAGCCAGGGACTCCGACGGGTGCAAATCGTCGAATACGTCCACCTGGAACCATACATCCGCGTGCGTGCCCTGCCCATCTACGAAGTGACCGAGAAAACCCCGCTTACCGAGGCGCTGATGCGGGCGGTGCTGGCGCTCTTTGAGAAAGCCGTGCAACTGAACCGCAACCTGCCCGAAGACGTCTACGTCTTTGCTATGAATGTAGACGAGCCAGGCTGGCTGGCCGATCTGATGGCTCAGGCACTGAACCTGGAAGTGGCTGAACGGCAGGAGGTGCTGGAGACTCTTGATCCCGCAACGCGGTTGCAGCGCGTCAGCATTCTGCTGGCCAAAGAACTGGACGTGCTCGAACTGGAGGATCACATCCACTCACAGGTACAGCGGGAGTTGGATAGAGGCCAGCGCGAGTACTTCCTGCGTGAGCAGATGAAGGTCATCCAGAGCGAGTTGGGCGAGACCGACGTCTACACCCAGGAAGTCAACGCACTGCGCGAAAGAGTCACCGAGATGGACTTGCCCGACGAGGTACGCACTCGGATCAATAAGGAACTTGACCGGCTGACGGCTATGCCGCCTATGTCGCCCGAGACCGGCATGATCCGCACCTACCTTGACTGGCTGATCGAGTTGCCATGGTCGGAGGCCACCGAGGACAACCTGGACGTCAAGCACGTAGAAGAAGTGCTGGAATCGCGCCACTACGGGTTGCCTAAGGCCAAGGAGCGCATCCTGGAATACATCGCGGTGCGGCATCTGGCGGCCGACAAGATGCGCAGTCCGATTCTATGCTTCGTGGGCCCGCCCGGCACTGGCAAGACCTCGCTGGGGCAATCCATCGCCGGCGCACTGGGACGCAAGTTCGTCCGCGTGAGTCTGGGCGGCGTGCGGGACGAGGCGGAGATTCGGGGCCATCGCCGTACCTACATTGGTTCGCTGCCCGGTCGTATCATCCAGACTATGCGGCGGGCCGGCACGATCAACCCCCTGTTCATGCTCGATGAGGTGGATAAGATAGGAACGGACTTCCGCGGCGACCCGGCTGCGGCCCTGCTCGAGGTGTTGGACCTCGAACAGAATCACGCCTTCTCCGATCACTACCTCGAGGTGCCCTATGACCTCTCGAAGGTCATGTTCATCACCACGGCCAATATTCTCGGTCCCATTCCGCCGGCTCTGCAAGACCGTATGGAGGTGATTGAGTTCCCCGGCTATATTGACGAGGAGAAGTTGGAAATCGCGCGCCGTTTTCTGATCCCGCGTCAACTGGAAGAGCACGGCCTAGCAGATACTCCCATCACCTTCACCGATGGTGCGTTGCGTGGCCTCATGCGCGAATACACCTACGAGGCCGGCGTGCGTAACCTCGAGCGCGAGATTGCCAGCATCTGTCGCAAGATTGCCCGCCTCCTGGCCGAGGGTGGCTCGCCACCACGTCGCATCAAAGCGAACATGCTCGCTCGTTACCTCGGCCCGCCACAGTTCATCCGCAGCCTGACGGAGGAGCAGGATGGGGTCGGCATCGCCACCGGTATGGCGTGGACCGAGGCAGGGGGCGATCTGACGTTCGTAGAGGTCGCGCTAATGCCTGGCAAAGGCAACTTACTGCTGACTGGTCAGTTGGGCGAGGTGATGCAGGAATCGGCGCAGGCAGCGTTGAGTTATACCCGTTCCCGCAGCAAGGATCTCGGCATCAAACCTGACGTCTTCGAAAAAACCGACATCCACGTCCACTTGCCAGAGGGGGCAATCCCCAAGGACGGCCCATCGGCTGGCATTACTATCGCCACAGCGCTCATCTCTGCTTTCACTGACCGTCCTGTGCGCCACGACGTGGGGATGACGGGCGAGATCACGCTGCGTGGTCGCGTATTGCCTGTCGGCGGCCTCAAGGAGAAGATGATGGCAGCCTACCGGGCTGGCCTCAAGACGGTTATCATTCCAAAGCGCAACAAGAAGGACCTCGTTGAAATCCCTCGACGTGTGCAGCGCAGGATCAACATCATCTTGGCTGAGCGGATGGACGAGGTACTTGCGGCAGCAGTGCTGCCCCCACCTCCGGCGCGCCGGCGCCGGGCTTAGGCCCCCCCCCCTGTTGCCGCTCAGGCCACGCCGCTGGCCTATTTCCCAAAACGGCACGTTGCTGGACGCGGATGGTGTCGCGCTGGGGAAGGCAGATTCTACATTCCTGCAGAAGACGCCGTGAACCTATTACAACAACTCTATCTCTGGGCCGACACACTGCGGGCTGCCGCGAGCAACGGTCTTCAATTCGGCTCGAATCCATATGACCGGGCCAACTACGAGCGGATATTGAGCATCGCAGCGGAGATGTTCGCCCGTGCCTCGGACAGGCCGGCCGAGGAACTTGTGTCCATCCTGGCCAAGACGCTGGGGCAGGCCACGCCGCTGGCGGTGGGGGATGCCATCGTGATCAACGATGCTGGCGAAATTCTGCTGATACAGCGGGCAGATAGCGGCCTGTGGGCCACGCCTGGCGGCGCTTTCGAGGTGGGTGAGACGGCCGCGGAGGGAGCCTGCCGCGAGTGCTACGAGGAGACCGGGGTGCGGGTCGAGCCGCTGGCCCTCATCGGCGTCTACGATTCGCGCATCGTTGGTACACGGGTATCACGCCACTGTTACCACTTCTCGTTCCTGTGCCGACCTGTGGGCGAGGAGCAGGATACCCCGGTCCACCCACAAGAGACGCTGGATCTGGGCTGGTTCCCAGAGAATGCGCTGCCGCCCCTCGACCTGGGGCACGACTTCTGGGTGCCCCTCGGCTTCCGCTTCTGGCGTGGAGAGATGCGACGGACTTACTTCGACCTCGCTACCCCAATCCGTTCAAGTGAAAGTCCCGCTTCCTCTCGGTTGCGGGACTGCTGACGCCCCCGGCGCGATTCGAACGCGCAACCTGCGGATTCGAAGTCCGACGCTCTGTCCAATTGAGCTACGGGGGCTAGTGTATAATTAAGGCCGGACGAAGTCCGGCCCTTTGGGGTGAGTGATGGGATTCGAACCCACAATTTCCTGGGCCACAACCAGGTGCCTTAACCATTAGGCCACACCCACCACGTGTATCTATTTTACCACAAAGCACACGAAGGAGCAAACGTATCTTCTCAATATTTAGGGGGGGATGACGACTGTAGGGCGGTTTTGCTAACCGCCGTCCGGTCGGATAGCAAATCCGACCTACACCCGCCCCAATTTTTTGAGAAGATGCAAGCAAACAGTATAATCCCCCGTCATCGCTTTTCCGCCACGACCAGCATCACCTCGGTGCGCCCAACTCGCTCCCAGACGATACGTGGAACGAACCCTGCCTCCATCAGCACCGCCTCACCGCCGCCGGGGAGCGACTCCCCCTGTCCCGTTACCTGATAAAGCCACTTGGTGAAACGAGAGAGCAGGTCGCGCCCGCTCAGACGGGCCCAGGCGACGATGATCAATTGCCCACCCGGCCGCCCTTCGGCAGGTTCAGGGCTGCGCAGAACGCGCGCCGCCTCGCGCAACGTGGCGGGGTCCAGGATGAACTCGGTGGGGAAGGTGGTGACGGCACTGTCGAAACACCCCCCGCGGAAAGGGAGCCCTTGTGCACGGGCCCGCACCAGAGGAACGGTCCGCCCGGCTCTTTTCAACCGTCGCCGCGCCAGGTGTCCCATGTGCGGTGAAAGGTCAATTCCCGCTGAGACCAGACCTCGTTCCGCCATCGCCACCAGCAGGTGACCAGGACCGTGACCCAGTTCCAGTACCCGCTCCCCTCGCAGGCACGGAATCGCCGTGCGCCCCCACTCCTTCCACTGTCCCAGCGACACCACCCAGGCCACCAGGTCGTAAGTCCAGGCCAACTCATTGTAGAGCAGGCGGAAGAAGAGTCGCAGAAAGGCCCACCACAGGTGACGCACTACCCCCTCCCAAGCAAACACCCCCACCGCGCTGCCACGGCGAGGGTGTCTATCTGCGCAATTTGTGCCAGGGCCAGTCCCGTCAAACTACAAAGTGGGCGGCATGATGGGGACGTCGGTCTCAGCCATTGACGGTGTTCCCTCCTGTCCCGGCCTGGCCCATGCCGCCAGTTCTACCGTCAGCCTTTCGAAAAAACTATCGGGTGGCAGGTTTCCCGCCCCGTATTCTGTTTCCACAATACGCGCCCGCACACGCAGCATCTTCGTCTCAAGGACCACGTCCTTCCCCACCTCGGCCAGCACTGGCTCCCCCTTGGGCGCCAACTTGGTGCGCAATGCCTCGTCGTGGAAGGCGTAGTCCGACATCAGTACTTTCGTCACGGTGCGAATGTCGTTCTTGTCGAACAGCCAGACCTCGAAAGCGGTGACTTTGTTAGGCGCGCCTACGCCGATGGTCTCCGAGATGCCCACGCCGCACTCGCCCATAAATTCGCCGTTCTCCAACTCAATGCTAAACGAGGGATCGTAGTGATCATCCCCCAGCGTATAGGTCGTGACAAACTGAGACAGCGGTGGCCCCTCAACTCCCCAGGAGACTTGTTCAGAGGGAAGGAATCCTTCGGCTGTCCGCACACCCCGTCCAGCCTCCTCCGACATGGCCCGTGACTTGCGCGAACGGCTGACGAGGAGGTACACACCTCCCACGAATGTCACCACCAATAAGGCGACTCCGCAAACCATCGCCGCCGGACGCAGTTTTTCCCAGAAACTCATCGTCGGCGCAGCAGGTGCGGGCTCCTCCAAGGCCTGGGCCAGGGTCCGCAGGCGGACTGCCTCCTGCCCGCCCTGCTCCTGGGCCAGCCGCTCCAGTGTTTCAGCAAGTTGGCCTTCCTTCCAGTGTTCCACACCCAATTTACTGCGCGTCTCTTCCAGGTCACCGGTAGCCTCGTAGCGCTCGGCAACCCAGAGAACGTAATAACTCTGGAAATCGGAGCGCAGGTTGCCGGGCGCGGAATTGGTCCACTGAACCGGCCACAGCCCCCAGCCGATGACCAACCCCAGGATCAGCCCCAGCACGATCCCACCGATCAGTGCCACCAGAGTCTTGTGCTGCTGGACGAATTGCTGGATAGTATCCATCTTTGTCTCCCTCTCTCTATGTATTCCGCGCATCCATTTGTCACCGCAGGGTGCTAAATGTAGGCTTAGTATACCACAAGCGCCGCTGGTGCACAACTACTTTACCATAAAGTGGCGGCTAGGGCAAATCCGAGGCACCGGCTCGCGGATGCGCCCGTACGTAAACCTCCCGCGCCCGGCTCTGACTGACGTGAGTATAGATTTGAGTCGTGGCGAGATTGGCGTGGCCCAATAACTCCTGCACCACGCGCAGGTCAGCGCCACCATCCAGGAGGTGAGTAGCAAAGGAATGGCGCAAGACGTGGGGAGAGACGGGTGTGTGAATGTCTGCCCGATCGCCGACCTTGCTCAATATCAGCGCCACCCCTCGCGCCGTCAGTCGCCCGCCTCGATGGTTGAGCCACAGCGCGTTGGTCGGTCGCCGGCCCAGCAACTCAGGCCGCCCCGCCTTCAGATATGCCCGCACCGCATGCACCGCTGGTCGTCCCAGCAGGCCGATGCGTTCTTTGCCTCCCTTGCCCATCACGCGTGCCTGGGCCTGCACCAGGTCCATGTCCGCCATGTTCAGGCCCACCAACTCGCTGACCCGCAGGCCTGCCGCGTACAACACTTCGATGATGGCCCGGTCGCGCAGGCCCAGCGGGGTGGACGTATCGGGCGCTGCCAGTAGTGCCTTCACTTCAGCCACCGTCAGGTATTGCGGCAACCGCCTGGGGATGCGGGGGGCGCTCACCAGGCGGAAGGGATTGCGCTCCAATACGTCCTCACGCATCAGGAAGTCGCCGAAGGAGCGCAGTTCTGCCACGCGACGTGCGATACTGGCCTTAACGTAGCCGGCAGTGTCCAGCTCGGCCAGGTAACTTCGCAACAGTGAACGGTCCACTTGCTCCAGCGAACCCACCCCCTGTGCCCGGCAGTAGTTCAGAAACTGACCGATGTCGTTGCCGTAATTCTTGACCGTGCAGGGCGAAGCGTTCCGTCCCGCCTGTAAGTAGGTCAGGAATCGCTTCAGCAATCTTTCCATATCCATCTTCTATTTTCTATCTTCTCCCTCTTCTCTTCCCTCTTTCACCTGGGGCAGGCTGTCAATCTCGAACTCTTCCTTACAGGCCACGCACTTTGCCCAGCCCTTACGTCCATCGGTGAGCAACCCACAGCATTCCGGGCATGGCTGCGGCAAAGGCCGCTTCCAGACCCAGAACTCGCAGTCCGGGTAGTTGGCACAGCCGTAGCCGACCCGCCCCTTGCGGGTTCGCTTTTCTACCAGGTCACCCCCGCACTGGGGACAGGTCACACCCACCTTCTCCAGCCACGGCTCGGTGTAGCGGCACTCGGGGAACCCCTTGCAGCCGATGAACTTCCCGTACCGCCCCCAGCGGACGATGAGAGGCTGACCGCACTCGGGGCAATCCCGCCCAATCTCCTGCGGCCCCAGGTCCACCTTCTCGATCTTCTGGTCGGCCTCGTCCAGCCGCTGCTTGAAGGGGACGTAGAACTCCCGCACCACCGGCACCCACTCCCGCTGGCCGACGGCGATCTCGTCCAGGCGTTCCTCCAGTTGTGCGGTGAAGCTGTAGTCCAGCACCTTCGTGAAGTGCTCCACCAGGAGGTCGTTGACCAAGAAGCCAGTCTCGGTGGGTACCAGCCGCCTTTCGTCCCGCTGGACGTACCCCCGCTGCTGGATGGTCGCCAGGATGGGGGCATAGGTGGAGGGCCGGCCGATGCCGTACTTCTCCAACGTCCGCACCAACGTGGCCTCCGTATAGCGCGGCGGAGGCTGGGTGAAGTGCTGCTGAGAAATCAGGCGCACCAGGTCTAGGACCTCGCTCACCGCCAGCGACGGGATCTGCTGGGCCGGCTCCTCTTCGGCGGCGTCCTCGTCTTTAGCCTCTTCGTAGACCACCAGGAAACCGGGGAAACGGAGGATGGAGCCGGAAACGCGGAATAGGTAGGGCTTCTCCCCGTCTTCAGGACCGGCCAGCACCTCCACGCTGATGGTGTCGTAGACCGCCCGTTTCATCTGGCTGGCGACGAACCGCTGCCAAATCAGCCGGTAGAGCCGGTACTGGTCGCGGGTCAGGTGCTCCTTGATAGCCCCTGGCTCGCGAAAGACAGATGTGGGGCGGATGGCCTCGTGGGCCTCCTGGGCACCTTTGGCCCGCGTCTTGTAGACGGGTGGTTTGGGCGGGAGGAACTCCTCCCCGTACCGCTGGGTGATGTAGTTCCGCGCCTCTGCCTGAGCCCGCCCGGCCACGTTGGTGGAGTCAGTGCGCATATAGGTGATCAGACCCATCGGGCCATTGCCGTCCAGGTCGATCCCCTCGTAGAGTTGTTGGGCGATGCGCATCGTGCGACGGGGAGTGAAGCGCAGGCGGCGGGAGGCCTCCTGCTGCATCGTGCTGGTGGTGAAGGGCGGGGAAGGCTGTCGTCTCCGTTGCCCTTTCTTGACCGAGGCAACTACATAGGTTGACTGTTCCAGTTCGTCCACCATCGTCTGCGTAGCGGCCTCATCCTTAAGGTCTACCTTCTCCCCGCGGATGCGATGGAGTTCGGCGACGAAACTACGCGGCGGGTGATGATCCTCCCGCTTTGCCAGTTCCGCCTTGATGGACCAGTACTCATGAGGCACGAAATTTTCGATCTCCCGTTCCCGCTCTACCACCAGGCGGACCGCCACCGACTGCACCCGACCGGCGCTGAGCCGCCCCCGCACCTTGCGCCACAGGAGGGGACTCAGGCTGTAGCCCACCAGCCGGTCCAAGATACGCCGGGCCTGTTGAGCGTCCACCAGGTTCATGTTGATTTTGCCGGGGTGGGCGAAGGCCTCCTCAATAGCGTCCCGGGTGATCTCATGGAAGACCACCCGCCGCGCCTGAGAAGGCTTGATCTTCGCCGCCTCCATCAGGTGCCAGGCAATGGCCTCCCCCTCCCGGTCGGAGTCAGTGGCCAGATAGACCTCGGCGGCCTTCTTAACTTCCTTCTGCAGTTCCTTCACCACCTGCCTTTTCTCGTTGGGCACCCGGTAGCGGGGCGTGAAGTCATTCTCCACGTCCACCGACATAGAGGAGCGGAGCAGGTCGCGCACGTGTCCCACCGAGGCCCGAACTGTGTACTTCTTCCCCAGGAACCTCCCCACCGTGCGCGCTTTGGCCGGCGACTCGACGATCACCATCTTGGGTTTCTTCGCCGGTTTAGCCTTGTTTTTGGAGGCGACGGTGTGCTTATCTGGATCGAGTCCTTCGTGGGCCGGGGTACGGCCCATCCTGAACATTTTCGTACCACACACCGGGCACACCCCCCGCGTGGCCGGCGTCCCATTGCTGGTGAACACTGGCTTAGGGTTCTGCACCTCGCGCTTGGCTTTGCACTTCATACAATAGGCTTGCATACCAACCAATCTCAGTCTTCCTCCTCTGATCCTTCCCGCAGCGCCACGTAGGCTGGCTCCGGCATAGCGTACTCGACCTGACACTCCGCCATTCGCTTCTCTATCTTCTCGGAGATCACCTCCCACAGGAGAGCACGTATCTCGCGGCGGCTCGTGCTCTTGGCGGTGCGAATCTCGGGCCGGACGCGATAGCGATCCGCGTACTCGCCCAATACGGCCTCGGCCTCTTCTATGCTGGGGCGTAACTCTTGAATGCGCCGATCGAAGTAGCGCCCCTTCCGCCGGTCGTCGTCCGGGATGGCCCGTATCAGGAGAGTATAATCCGCAAAATCATCGCTACGGTTCTCGTAAAACACACCCCAGGGGAACCAGACACCTTCGTCAGCCAGCCAGTCCTCGATCACTCTGTATCTCACAATCACAGATCCACCGTATCTTCTCAAAAACTTGGGGCGGGTGTAGGTCGGATTTGCTATCCGACCGGACGGCGGTTAGCAAAACCGCCCTACAGTCGTCATCCCCCCCTGAATATTGAGAAGATACGATCCACCTCCCTCAGCCGGACCAGCATTGCCTTGCTCGGTCAACCGCCGCTGTATCGGGGACGAGCAGATGGCCTGACCAGTCCGACTCGGCGAGCAGGTCGAAGTCGCGCATAGTGGTGTTGGCCCACAGCAAAGCGCCAATCTCTACTTCCTCTCCGAGCACCTGCTCGACTTGACACTGGAGATAAGTGTACTCGGCCACCAGAGCCGCCACGTGGGCATCCTCATTGAGGTTCAAGAAGGCGCGGGCGCTGTTGCGGTTCCACTTCAGCAGCCCCGGCTCCCGCTCCAACAGAATGTCCAGTTCGACTACCTCGTGCAAGAGCGCGCTGGTGCCGTAGTAACCGCCGACGGCGATGTCCCTCAGTGCCGGCGCATCAGGACCTTGCAGCAGCCGCAGATAGTGCTCCACCCGCCGCAGGCCGTCCGCCGTGATGTCGTAATCGGCGACTGTCTGCGGATCGAAGTCGGCCAGGCTTACAGCCATTCGCCGCGCCCATCCTCCTCCAACCGCCTCACAACCGCCCGTACCTCTTGCTCCCGCTCCCTGGGGCAGACCAGCAGCGCATCCTCCGTGTCCACGATCACCATCCCCTCCAGCCCGATGGTGGCGATGAGCCGCTTGCCACCGAAGATCAGCGTGTCGCGCGTATCAATCCCCACGTGCGGGCCGACGATGGTGTTCCCTTCCTTATCGGCTGGCAGCAACTCCGAAAGGCTGGCCCAACTGCCCACGTCCGACCAGCCGATATCCACAGGAATGACGGCCACATCTTCAGCCCCCTCCATCACCCCGTAGTCAATTGCCTGCTTGGCGACCTGGGGCCAGACGCGGCTCAGTGTCGCCTCGTATCCAGAAGTCCCCAGCGTCGCCTCCACCTCCGCTAGTTGCACGTAGAACTCCGGCATCTGACGCTGGAATTCCTTCAGGATGCGGTCCACGGGCCAGATGAACATACCACTGTTCCACGAGTATTCCCCGCTCTCGACCAAATGCAGCGCCGTCTCCGGGCTTGGCTTCTCGGTGAATCGCTCGGCGCGGAAGACGGAGAAGCCCTCCACCATATCCAGGCTCTCTCCCTGCTTGATGTAGCCGAAGCCAGTTGAGGGGGACGAAGGTGTGATCCCCAGTGTGACCAGGTGGCCCTCTTCAGCGACCTGCGCCGCCGTTGCCAGTACCTGGCGGAAACGTGCTGTGTCGGTGATGAAATGATCGGCGGTGAGCACCGCCATGATCGCTTCCGGGTCCTGCCGGCGCAGGTGGATCGCCCCCAACCCGATGCAGGGGGCGGTGCCACGGCCTTCTGGCTCGACGATGAAATTCTCCGGTGGCAGTTCTGGCGCTTGCGCGATCAGTGCCTCCATGTGTTCAGCGCCCGTGACGACGAAAACCTGCTCCGGCTGGAAAAGGGGCGCAATTCGGTCCACCGCGTGCTCGAACATGGTGCGCTCCCCGATCAGCCTGAGCGACTGCTTGGGACGATTGCGACGGCTGAGAGGCCATAGCCGCGTGCCGACCCCCCCGGCCATAATCAATGCGTAATACAATTTATCCCTCCGCTCTTGGATAAGTACATTGGTAGACTGGCAAATCGGTACCCAACCACTGCTTTACCAACGCCTAGTCCACCACATACTCCACGCCTGACTCGCGGGCCACGATGTACTTCATCCCGCCCACCTGGCGCACCATGCCCTTCAACTCCATCAGCGCCAGTGTGCTGGTCACCTGTGCGATTGGCAGTCCCACATGCTGTCGAAGTTCATCTACGTGAGATGGCTCGGCCGAGAGATGAGCCAGCAGCGATGCCTCTGTCTCGTCTGCCGGGAGTACCTGGCGCGCCTCCATCTGCTCGGCCACCATCGTCAGGTTCAGTTCCTCCAGGACATCTTCCGGGCCAAGCACCACCTTGGCCCCATCTCGGATGAGCGCGTTGGTCCCGGCATTGCTGCGCATCAGGATAGAGCCTGGCACGGCGAAAACGTCCCGTCCCTGCTCAGCGGCGTAGTCAGCGGTGATCAGCGCCCCGCTCCGTACTCCCCCCTCGGTAACGAGCACACCCAGGCTAAGCCCGCTGATGATGCGGTTGCGCGGTGGGAAGTTGCTTCCCTCCGGCGGCGTACCCAGTGGGTAGTCGCTCATCAGCGCCCCCTGCGCGATAACTTCCCCGGCCAACTTGCGGTGCTCCGGTGGATAGACCCGGTCAATGCCGCAGCCTAGCACGGCGATAGTCCGTCCCCCCGCCTTCAGCGCCGCCCGATGTGCCTCGGCATCAACCCCCCGCGCCAGCCCGCTGACGATGGTGATACCACTGCGCGCCAGCGTTGTGGTCAATCGGCGGGTTACCTCCCGCCCGTAGGTCGAGGCCCGCCGCGTGCCAACGACCGCCACCGCCCAGGCATCCTCCTCCGTCAGTGTACCCTTGACGTAGAGCACCGGTGGTGGGGCGGAAATTTCGCGGAGGAGACGGGGATAGCCGGGGCTTTCCCACGTGAGCACCTGCGCGCCAGTGGCTGCAATCCGCTTCAACTCCTGATCCAGATCAAGCGTGGACCGGGCTGTCAGCAGGTTTTCTAGCGAGCGACGATCGAGACCAGCACGCCTCAGTGCCCCGGCCGGAGCATGCCAGGCCTGTTCCGCATCCCCGAAGTAATCGAGCAGCGCCCGCAGCCGTGTCGGGCCGACACCGCGCACGATGTTGAACCCAACCAAATAACGCAGGTCGTTCATATCTTGTCCTATTCTAACAGGCCTGGCAGCAGGTTCACCACCATCTGCCTTGCCTCTATGTCGAGTTTAAGCACCACATCTTTCACGGCTGGCAGGAGTACCTCGCCCCACGATCCGCGCACGATGTAGACGTCGTTGGCTCCGGTCTTCAACACTTCGACCACCTGGCCCAGCGATTCGCCGCTTTCCGCCTCCACCTTCACGCCGATGAGTTGAAAGTCGTAATACTCCCCTTCCTCAAGTGGCACAGCTTCCTCGGTTGGTATCTGCACCAGTTGGCCGCGCAGTTCCTCGGCCCCGGTCCGGTCGTCGCAGCCGCCCAATTTCAGTAGCAGTACTTCTTTGTGGCGGCGCAACTTCTCTACCGGGTAGCGCCGTACCATTTCAGGGGAGTCTGGAGACGCAAGGTAAAAATAGGCGTGCTGCCCCAACCGTCCGGGATAGTCGGTAAGGATTTTGACGCGCAACTCGCCTCGTACTCCGTGCGGCCGCGAGACCCGCCCGACCGCTAAGAAGCGGGGCTCAGGTAAGTGTGCTCCTCCTGAGCCCCCTTCATTCCCGCTATCACGTTGTGTGGCGACACTCATTGGCGCTTAGATGATCTCGAGGGTGACCCGCTTTCCCTGCTTGGCAGCGAGCACCCTGACGAGTGTACGCATAGCGTTCGCGGTACGTCCACCTTTGCCGATCACGCGGCCCATGTCCTCCGGGCCGACTCTCAGTTCCAGGATCACCGAGGTTTCACCCTCGATCTCGGAGACGTGAACCTGGGATGGGTCATCCACTAGCGACTTGGCGATGAATTCAACCAGTTCCTTCAGCGAAGCCATTGTTGCTCCTCCCTTTCTAAGGTAGTTGATGCAGATGTTATAAACGGTATGGAGACGCAGTGGAGGAGCAAAGTTCCACTGCGACGGGAAGAAGGCTACTCTTCTGTTGCCTCTCCTTCCTCACTTTCATCTCCGGCTTCAACGGGCTCCGTTTCGGGCTCCACAGCCGGTTCTTTCACCACAGCCGGCTCTTCCACCGCAGCCGGTTCTTCCACCGCAGCCGGTTCTTCCACCACAGCCGGTTCTTCCACCACAGCCATTGTCGGTTCCCGACGGGTCTTGGGGCTTATCTCCGGCGCAGCCTGGGCCGCTTCCTCCGCTTCGGCCAGCAACGCATCAAGAGGCTCACCCTGCCTAAGCCGCTCGAACCTTGCCAGCGTCCCCTGCTTCTTCAACAACCGGGCCACTGGTTCGGTAGGTTGTGCCCCGACATCCAGCCAATACAAGGCGCGATCCTCCTTGATCTTCACCGTTTCTGGCTCAGTACGTGGGTTGTAGAAGCCGATGACCTCAATGAACCGCCCATCGCGGGGGGCCCGCGCATCGGCCACTACCACCCGGTAACTGGCTTGCTTCTTGGCGCCTACGCGGCGCAATCGAATCTTGACCATAACTCCTCCTGATGTTGTGTGTGAGTTGGGAAACTGGTAGATTGGTGATTTGGGAAACTGGGAAACTGGTAAACTGGTAGATTGGTGATTTGGGAAACCGGGCGCCGGTCTGCCAATTTACCAATGTACCAATCTACCAATGTGCTACCCTCCTACCCAAACATCCCCGTCAACCTCTGCATACCTTTTCCTCCCTTACCTAGTTGCTTCACCATGCGCTGCATCTGCCGGAACTGCTTGAGCAGCGCGTTCACCTCCTCCACCATCGTGCCGCTGCCGCGGGCGATGCGCTTCTTGCGGCTGCTATTGAGGATGCGGGGGTTGCGCCGTTCCTCCGGCGTCATCGAAAGGATAATCGCCTCAATGTGCTTGAACTGCCGGTCAGTGACCTCGGGTGAGATGTCCTGGGCCAACCTCCCCAGCCCGGGCACCAGATCGAGAATCTGGCTCAGCGGCCCCATCTTCTTGACCTGACGCAATTGCTCCAAGAAATCCTCCAGGTCGAAACTGGCCTCGCGCAACTTGCGCTCCAGTCGCCTGGTTTGCTCCTCGTCGAACGTGGCCTCCGCCCGCTCGATGAGCGTCAGTACGTCTCCCATCCCCAGAATGCGGGAAGCCAACCGGTCAGGGTGAAAAATCTCCAGAGCATCGGTCTTCTCACCCGTGCCCAAAAACTCGATCGGTACGCCGGTGACGGCCCGCATACTGATGGCCGCTCCTCCTCGAGCGTCACCGTCTATCTTGGTCAGGATCAACCCGGTCAGCCCGATTTGCTGATGAAAGCCAGCCGCGATATTCACTGCTTCTTGTCCTGTCATTGCGTCAGCCACCAGGAGCGTCTCGACTGGCTTCACCGCCCGCTTGATGCTCTCCAACTCAGCCATCATTTCCCCATCAATCTGGAGACGGCCGGCGGTGTCCAAAACTACCACATCGTAGCCTCGCCGGCGTGCTTCGCGGACGCCATTGGCGCAGATATTGGGCGGCGGAACGTGCTGCCCGTCACTGTGGACCGGCAGTTCCAGTTGGCGGCCCAATACCTCCAGTTGTGTGATAGCGGCTGGGCGATAGGTATCGCCAGCGACCATCAAGGGCAAGTGCCCGCCTTGCCTCAGATAGCGGGCCAGTTTCGCCACAGTCGTCGTCTTGCCCGAGCCTTGCAGCCCGACCAGCATAATGACATAGGGCGCGGGCCCCTTTAGTTCCAGCCGTCCCGGCTCGCCTAGCGTTTCAACCAGTTCCTCGTGGACAATCTTGGTCACTTGCTGGGCTGGGCTGAGGCTTTTGGCGACTTCGGCACCGATGGTCCGCTCGCGCACGCGGCCGATGAAGTCTTTGACGACTTTGTAATGTACATCGGCTTCCAGCAGAGCCAGGCGAATCCCACGTAGTACCTCATCTACGTCGGCCTCGCGCAGGATACCGCGCTTGCCCAATCGCCGAAAGACAGCCTGGAGTTTGTCGGTCAGACTCTCAAACATTGTGCTCCGACTGATAGCCTGTGAATACGTGAGACGATTGTAATGGAAAAGCCCTGTTTCGTCAAGTTTTCTGGCTCCTGACCACCACCCGTGCGTCCACTGCTGCCACGCCCCGCTCGAATGCGAGTAGCGGGTTAATGTCAACCTCCACGACCTCGGGACATTCGACCAGGAGGCGCGACAGTGCCAGCAGTGCTTCGACGACCGCTTCCACGTCCGCCGGCGGCTCGCCGCGCACACCGTACAGCAGGCGACTCCCTCGCACCTCGGAGACCATCTCCTTGGCCCCCTCGCGGGTCAGCGGGGCCAGGCGAAACGCGACGTCCTCGAACACCTCCACGTATACCCCGCCCAACCCGAACATCACCACCGGCCCAAAACTCGGATCGCGCTTGCCACCCAGAATCACCTCCCGCCCCCCGGTGAGCATCCGCTGCACCAGCACCCCTTCTACTCGCGTACCTGGGGCGCGCTCCTCCACTCGCGCCAGGAGCGCGGCAAACTCCGCCCGCAGCGTCTCCCCACTCCCGACCCCCAGCGCCACCCCCCCCACGCCTGACTTGTGCGAGACGTCGGGCGAGAGTACCTTGAGCGCCACCGCGTAGCCCATGGCGCCAGCAGCCACCAGTGCACCATCAACGCTTTCCGCCACGGCCCACTCAGCCGTGGGGATGCCGAAGGCCGCGCATAGCCCCAAAGCCGCGTCGGTCGTCAGTACCCCGTCGCGGGCCAGCAATCCCTCAACCTCACGCAGACGCTGGGCGGGCGCAGGTGGCAGCGGGAGTAACCGCGCCGGACGAATGTACCGGTCGCGGGAGGCGGCTAGTGCCCGCACTGCTCCTTCAATTGTAGCAAAGGTTGGGAGTTCCACCTCCCGCTCCAGTGCCATCACTTCGCACTCCTGAGTAAAGGGGCAGAAAGCAATTGGCTTGCCTGTCTGCTGGACTAGTTGCTCGACGCGGCGGGCCAGTCGGCGCGATGCCTCCGCCTCCGGGCCGGTGCTATACGTATGCACCAACAGCAGCGCGTCGGGATCCAACGTGCGTAGGCACTCGTCGGCAATCTCTCCGTAGAGGTCAAAATCGAACACCACGCCCAGGTCAATGGGATTGGTCAGCGCGATGACGTCGGCGCGGAAGATGCTTCGCACCCTGGTCAGGAAATCGTCCGGGATGGGTAGCAAGTGAAAACCGTAGGCCTCGGCCAGGTCGGCTGCCACGACTGCGTGTCCCCCAGAACGAGATATGACGAGGAGATCGTTGCCCCGTACCGGCGGCAGCGTGAACCCCTGCGCCAACGTTACCGCGTCCTGAAAACTCCCGGCGTGGGCAATGCCCGCCTGTCGCAGCGCCGCGCCGACGATGCGGTTATCGTTGGCTAGCGCCGCTGTGTGCGAAAAGGCGATGCGCGCGCTCATCTGGCCCGTGTTGGCCTTCTGCACGATGACCGGCTTGGGCGACGAAGCGGCCAGTTCCATCAGCCGCCGGCCATCCTCAATGCTCTCCAGGTAGAGGCAGATTATCTCGGTGCCGGGGTCCTCTATCAGATAAGTCAGGTAATCCACCTCATCCAGATCGGCCTTGTTGCCCATGCTGACAACTTTGTTGGCCCCTAACCCGGCCTCGCTCAGCAAGAGCAAGTAGGTGATGGAGACCCCGCCGCTTTGCGCCAGCACTGAGACCGGACCCATTTTGACCGCCTGCCGGTCGAGGATGGCGAAGGGTAGGTACAGCCCGTTTTCCACGTTGACTACGCTGATGCAGTTCGGGCCCACGAAACGGATGTCCCAGCGGCGCGCCACCTCGCGGATTTGTTCCTCTAGTTCGCGCCCTGCCTCCGAAAACTCGCCGAAGCCGCCCGACTCGATCACCGCCCGGCGGATGCCTTTCCGTCCGCAGGTGTCCAGTAGGCCCGGCACCGTCGCCGCTGGGGTCAGGATCACGGCCAGGCCTACCCCGTCGGGCAGCGCTTCCACCGATGTAAGGATGGGGATATTGTGCACCTCGCCACTCTGCAGCCCTACGGCGTAGACGTCGCCGCTGTAGCCGAACTCCAGCAGATTGCGGATGACGTTGGCTGCCAGGTTGTCGGCTTTCTCCGAAACACCGATGACCACAACACTATCGGGATAGAAAATCTTGTCCACTGATTTGCCTCCTGCTACGATTGGACCGATTGTAACAGAGAGAGGGCGAAATGCCAACTGAGAACTACGAAAACCTCCGCTTTTGTGGTACAATAATAAATACATTGGTCGGCATCGGAGCCATTGTGTTGAACGGCGCGATCGTGGGCCGGGAGGCGCTGGTCGGGGCCGGCGCGTTGGTGCCCGAGGGAATGGTCATCCCACCCCGGCACCTGGCGCTGGGTACGCCGGCGCGGGTAGTGCGAAGACTGACGAATAAGGAAATCGAACGCCTGCGCACCATTGTTGCGCACTATGTCGCACGGGCACAGGCGTTCCTGGCTAGCAGTAGGGGAGGATAAATATGTCGGTCATCAAGTTGTTGCAACGCAGTGAGTTGTTCTCCGGGCTCGCGCCTGAGCAGATTGAGCGCATCGCTGCGTTGGGCCAGGAGAGTACCTACAATGCCGGAGACGTCGTCATCCGCGAGGACGACCCCTCCGACGAGATGTACGTCGTCCGCAGCGGCATGGTCGAAGTGCTGGTCTCCGGGGGCAGGATTCCCGACGTGCCGGGGCCGCCTCAACTAACCCCCATCGTCCATCTGGGTCAGGGACAGTTATTCGGCGAGATGGCGCTGGTGGATCGCGGGGCTCGCTCAGCGACGGTTCGCTGTGTGGAGGACGGCACCGTGCTCCACGTTATCCCCCGCCAAACATTCTGGGATCTCTGCGACGCCGATCATCACATTGGCTACGTCGTGATGCGCAACATCGCCTCCGACCTGTCGTTCAAACTGCGCCACCGCAACCTCCAGGCGAGACTGGCGGGAGGTGCGCCGTGATCTATAAGGTGAGTTACGTCGTCGTAGGCAAGCCACATCTGGGTGTGATCGTCAATCTGGATGCCCCGCCGCGCGTCGGTGATCGGGTGCAACTGGGCGAAAAAATGTTCGAGGTCGTCGAGGTCATTGATCTGATCCCACCACGTGGAGACTTCGCCTATCTCCACGTCACCTGCCTGCCGGTACAGGAAGCGACGTAGAACACACCAACTGGCGAGAGCCCCCGTCAGCGGATGTGACACTCTGCCCCTGCTTCAGGTGATTCTTGTCACCTTGACAAGAGTGGGCGTTGGCTGTATAATATATGCAATTGTGTGCATATATTAACGATATGAAACAGAATTCCTATCGTCAGGCGGCCCAAATTTACCATCTGCTCTCTCATCCGGCCCGGCTGCGTATACTGGACGAGCTACGGCGCAGCGAAGCGTGTGTGTGTCACTTGCAGACAGTGCTAGGGCGGCCACAGGCCTACGTCTCCCAGCAGTTGCGGGTGCTGCGGGAGGCCAAGGTGGTCACACCCCACAAGGACGGCTTGCTAGTATATTACCGGTTGGCCGACCGGCGAGTAGAGCGGCTGCTGGAGGAAGTCCTGGGTGCAGCGGGACAAGCAACCCGCCTGCCGGATTGTCCATGTCCCAAGTGCACGTTGTACTACCTGTGAGCATGTTTTTTTGCGTGCAGAATATGCAATAGAACGCATATACAAATACAAACCACGGAGGTAGAACTTGAACGTCTTGGAGTATCTGGCAACGCTGCTGCAAACAGGACTGGGCAGCCTGGCGGCTTACCTGGCGGCCCACGTGTTGCTGTGCCTGCTGCCGGCTTTCTTCATCGCTGGCGCATTGGCCGCGCTGATTCCCAAAGAGGCTATCACCAAATACCTGGGCCGGGATGCCCCCAAGTGGATCTCCTATCCTGCGTCGGCAGTGGGCGGGTTTGTGTTGGCGGTCTGCTCGTGCACCATCATGCCGCTCTTCGCCAGCATCTACAAGAAGGGCGCGGGGTTGGGGCCGGCGGTCACGTTTCTGTTCGTCGGGCCAGCAGTCAATATTCTGGCCATCTCCTTCACCGGCGTCCAGATCGGGATGGACATCGCGCTGGCCCGCATCATTCTCTCGATCATATTCGGCGTCGGCATCGGCCTGCTAATGGCCTGGTTCTTTCGCGCCGACGACGAGGCCCACGACAACGCCACCAACGGCGGCCGGGCCTTTGCGCAAGATGCAAAGGTGCCCGCCCGCACGTGGATATTCTTTGCGCTGCTCTTGGGAGTGCTGATCGCCGGAACGCTCCAGGTCGGCTTGCTGACGAACAGTTACGCCACGTTCGCGCTCCCTGGTTCGTGGGCCGGCTCGTTTCAGGGGTGGCTAGACACTATTGTGCCGCCAAACGATTCCCTGGGCATTGAGGGGGTGAATGTCCACGGGGTGTTCCTGATCGCCCTGCTGGTCCTTATCGCCATCACTGCCTGGCTGGGGCTGAACAAAGTGGACGAGGGATTCAACACCTGGACCTACGTGGCCTTGGGTTTGATCACCCTGACCCTGGTGGTAGCCTCGTTCAAGGTGGTAGCAGTCGCCGATAGCCTCAGTGTGGGCATCACCGGCAAGCTCATCACCGAGATTCTGCTCATCGGGGCCGTCTGGTGGATGGCCGCTAATCGCTTTGACGAATACGAAGTCCAGGAGTGGCTGTGGGAGATGTGGCGCTTCGTCAAGCAGATCACTCCGCTGCTGATCGTGGGCGTGTTCCTGGCCGGGATGGCGCGGGCCATCATCCCCGCGACCTGGATCGAGGCGATTGCCGGGCGCAACACGGTGTGGGCCAACCTGGTCGGCGTGTTGTTTGGCGTGTTTATGTACTTTCCCACCTTGGTCGAGGTGCCTATCGCCCAGACATTCCTTTCGCTAGGGATGCACCGGGGTCCGCTGCTGGCCTACCTGCTGGCCGACCCGGAGTTGAGCCTACAATCTATCTTCATCACCAACTCGGTGATCGGCAAGAAAAAGACAGCGGTTTATGTAGTACTGGTGACGATCTTTAGCACGCTTTCGGGGCTGATCTTTGGCTGGTTTGTGCGATAGCACTTGATTTCACATAGGAGGAGATGAGAGATGTTAGATTCTGAAAGAGAAGAAATTCGACAGGCCGTCCGCGATAAGTACGGCTCCGTCGCACAAGCGACAGATACCGGTTGTGGATGCAGCACCTCGTCCTGTTGCAACCCCGGGGATGTTTCCGTCGCGCTCGGATACTCTCCGGAGCAACTGACGGCGGCGCCGGAGGGGGCCAACATGGGACTGGGATGTGGCAACCCACACGCAATCGCCTCGTTGAAAGAAGGAGAAACGGTTCTTGATTTGGGCAGCGGGGGTGGATTTGATTGCTTTCTCGCAGCCCAGGCCGTGGGCGAGACGGGGCGTGTCATTGGCGTGGATGTGACGCCTGAAATGGTAAGCAAGGCCCGCCAGAACGTCGCGAGTGTCGGGTTCAAGAATATCGAGTTCCGCCTTGGGGAGATAGAGAATCTACCTGTGGCAGATGCTTCTGTAGATGTGATCATCTCCAATTGCGTCATCAATCTCTCTCCTGAGAAACCAAGAGTGTTCAGAGAAGCACTGCGTGTCTTGAAGCCGGGTGGCCGTCTGGCTATCTCAGACGTTGTCGCAACCGCGCAGTTGCCCGACGAGATGAAAAAAGACCTTGCACTCTACGCTGGATGTGTGGCGGGCGCGGCTTCGATAGACGAGTTGGTAGACATGTTGAGAAAGGCTGGATTCGCCTATATCCGCATACAACCCAAGGATGAAAGCAGAGAATTCATCCGTGATTGGGCTCCTGGTATGAGAGTTGAGGATTTTGTGGTCTCGGCCACTATCGAAGCAGTGAAGCCTTGTTGCTGCTCATGATTCCGTTGGGGAGGTTAGAATGGAGATCAAGATTCTGGGCGGTGGATGCCCCAAATGCGAGCGCCTGGAAAGATTGGCCCGTGAGGTGGCTGGTGAACTGGGCATCGAAGCGACGTTCACCAAGGTCAAAGAGATGGACGCGGTCATGGTCTACGATGTCATGAGTACGCCAGCCCTGGTGATTAACGGGGAGGTCAAGTCTTCGGGCCGTATTCCGCGCAAAGAAGAGATTACGGGGTGGATTCGAGCGACGCAAGGTTTGTAGGAGGGAGATGATGCTTCAAATCAAAGTCTTTGGCACCACGCCGCCCTGCGCTAACTGTAAACGCGCGGAGGCGCAAGCGCAGAAGGCAGCAGAGCAGTTCCTCGGACAGGTGGAAGTGGTCAAGCTCGACGCGCTGGGGCCGGAAGCGGAACAGTACGGTTTGATGACCACGCCGCTGATCGTCGTCGGCGAAGAGGTGGTCGGCGCAGGCAAGGTTGTACCGGCAGCAAGGCTCGTATCAATCATTGAGAAGAAACTGGGAGGTCTATGATGGTTAAACTAGAGATCTTTAGTGGCGACCCGCCCTGCCCCGGCTGTGTCGCCATCATCGAACTGGCGCAGCGGGTCGCGCCCAGGTACGAAGGTGAGTTGGAACTCACCATCTACGAGGGCGCCGAGGGGCTGGAAAAGTTCGAGGCGTACAGGCTCTTTTGTGTCCCGGCGGCGGTGGTCAACGGGAGCATCCGCATTGAGGGGATGTGCCCCAGCGAAGCGACGCTCAACAATGCGTTGCGGGAGGGTGGGCTATGTCTAAAGTAAGGATTGAAGCATTCGTGTCGGTGCCGCCCTGCTCCGGCGGTGTGGCAGTTAAGCGACTGCTGAAGGAGATTGAGGCCGAGTTTGGCGACCGGGTCGAGATCGTCTTCCACACCGGCCCCGGTGACAAGGAATGGGAGGAATACGCCGTCGGCAATGCTCCGGCGTTGGTCATCGGCGACCTGGTTAAGTTTGTGGGGTTGGCACCGAGCAAGGAAAGCCTGGTCGGCGCGCTGCGCGAGGCAGGGTTGGCGTAAGACACCACCAGCCTGTTTGGCTGGAGATGGAATCTGCCTGCCGCCTGCGACACCTTACTGGGCCGAGAGACAGGCACAGGCTACGAGGGCACATGCCAGGCAGACACCGGTCTCAGTACTTACTGATCTAGTCAGCTGGAAACGTCTATGGCGGAACATAGGGGGCGCGAGGAGGCATCCAGAGAGAAGGGCTCTGGCAGACGGCATAAGGACTTCGAGTTCAACCTGCGGGAACTGGCTGGCTCCATGGGTGATTTCGGCACCCTGTTCCCCCTGGCCATCGGCTTCATCGTCGTCAATGGCCTGAATCCGGCTGGCCTGTTCATCATGATGGGCCTTTCTAACATCGCTCTGGGGCTCATCTACCGCCTCCCGATGCCCTTGCAGCCCAAGAAGGTGATAGCGGTGGTCGCCATAGCCCAGAAGTGGCCGCCCTCTCTGATTTATACCTCCGGCTTCGGGCTGGGCATCACCTGGTTCATCCTAGTCTTCACCGGTCTCCTGCGCAAGATCATCGTCGCCACGCCGCTGTTCGTAGTGCGGGGCATCCAACTGGCGTTAGGTGTAATGCTTGCCTGGCAGGGGCTCAAAATGATGCAGCCGGCGCCTCTGCTGGGGCTGGTGGCTGTGGTCATCGTGCTTGCCCTGCGGGAGAATCGCTACGCCCCGGCAGCCATTGTGCTTATAGCCCTGGGGGTGGGGATCGTCGCCTGGCAGGGGAGACTAGGGGGTGCGCTGGAATTGGCCATCACTCTGCCCCCGCTCACAGTGCCACGTCTGGAAGATGTCTGGAAAGCCATGCTCCTGGCCGGCTTCGCCCAGATCCCTCTATCCATAACCAACGCCGTTATCGCCACAGCCGCTCTCATCCGTGATTACTTCCCCGAGAAGGCGGTCGGCGAACGGAAACTCATGCTTAACATGGGCATAATGAACGTTGCCGCCTCCTTCTTCGGCGGAATGCCCATGTGCCACGGAGCCGGTGGCCTGGCCGGGCAGTACTACTTTGGAGCCCGCACGGGCGGCGCCAGCATCCTGGAGGGGCTCATCGAGGTCTTCGTAGGGCTTTTCCTGAGCCAGTCCATAGCCAACATAATGGCCGCCTTCCCCATGCCACTGGTGGGCGGGATGATGCTTCTGGTGGGGATCGAACTGGGTAAAGCGGTGATGAGACTGCGGGGATGGAAACTGTGGCTGGCCCTGGTCACTGCCGCCGTCTCGGTGGCCACCAATATGGCTATGGGCTTCGCGGCGGGATTGGTCGCAGCCTATCTGGTGAAAGGATTGAAGCATCGAGACGTGTTGCCCTGCGTCTGCCCTACTCCCTTAGATACAGCACAAGACACCTGATGAGGATTGGGCTACGCTCTGAGACCCCCAGGCAACAACCTCGTGAGGTATCTTCTCAAAGAGTTGGGGCGAAAGTAGGTCGGATTTGCTATCCGACCCTGTGGCGGTTAGCAAAACCGCCCTACGCTGCCCTTGCCCCAAGGTATTGAGAAGATACCTCGTGAGGGAGGTGAGAACTGTGACATACAAGGAACTGAAGCGACAGGTTGAAGCAGTCCAATCTCGACTGACGCCAGCCTTTGTCGAGGGTGCTGTCAACACCTTGTTGCGCCAGGGCGAGGACGTGGGCGGCGGCGTAAATGCCTTCCGGCTGGTCAAACACCTGCTGGGCAACCCACAATTGAGGGACGTGGAGTCCACCTGGGCCTACGAGCGCCTCAAGCCGGCGTTGCGATCCGCGTTTGAACAAATCCCGTCGCTTTACTACTTTGAAGGCGATTGATGAGCGGAGGATTGCATCTTCCCGGTGGGAAGATCGCGCGGATGAGATGAATATGGCGAAATTGAGTTACCGTCAGATCCTGGTGGGGCGGGCGCCTGCCGGGATGCAGGGGCTGGACGAGTTGCTTGACGAGTTGTACGAGCAGGGCCGTCGGCCGGACGAAGCGGACCTGGGGCCGGAGTTGGTCAGACGCGCCCGGGCGCATAACTACATCCCCAAGGCAGCAGTGCACGACTTTGCCCAGGCATTGCGGCGCGAGTACCGCAAATACGCTGACCAGCGGGCGGGTGGCGGCAAGCCCCAATCGGTCAACTACGGCACGTGGCGCGGCCACCCGCGCGAGCACATTCCCTGGTACCTTTCCCCCCCACAGTATCCTGGATACCTTTCGGCCAGACAGATGAAATCACGCTCGACGCAGTTCCGATCAGTCTTCGCAGACCGTGACCTGGGCTAAAGCAGGAAAAGGGCCGTATCGGACTGGACAGCATTGTCTCCATGTAGTAGAATGCGCCGCACAGAGTAGACGGAGGCAGTTCTGCGGGATGGCTCAATCGGGCTGTTCCTGTCGCAGTCTGAAACAAGAGAGGCTTCGAGGTCACAATGCTCCCTGAACAGCGAAAACGTAAAGGCATCTTGACTGTCAGCCTTGGACTGGCCGCCAACATCTTTCTGGCCGCCTTGAAAACGAGCATCGGCGTTTTGGGCCACAGCCCGGCCTTACTTGCCGATGGCGTCAACTCCACCTCCGACGTGGCTTACGGGATTGTGGTCAGCGTGTTTATGCGGCTGGCCGGGAAGCCGCCCGATGAAGAGCATCCATACGGCCACGGCCAGATGGAAAGTATCGCAGCAGTGGTCGTGGGCTCGTTTGTGATGACCACCGCCATCGCCATTTTCTGGGATGCGGTCAACAACGTGTACGATTTGTTGATTGGACAGGGTGACTTCGGCGGGGCCGCGATTGGCGCTCTGTGGGTGGGGTTGCTCACGGTGGCACTCAAGCTGGGGTTGACGATTTGGACGCAACGAATAGGCCGACAGATCCAGAACGCCGCCGTGCTGGCATTGGCCTATGATCACCGCAATGACATCTTCTCCGCCCTGGCAGCGACGATGGGCATCTTTTTTGGCCGGATGGGCTACCCTTGGGTTGATCCATTGGCTGGCGCGATCGTCGCATTGATCATCCTACGCACAGGCATCCAGATATTGCGTGAGTCTACGGCAGACTTGATGGATACCGTACCCGGCAGGGCACTGGCTCAACAAATTACCGAATTGTTGGACACTATTCCGGGCGTACAGCAGGTTGAAGAGATCCGCGCCCACCGGTTTGGACCATACCTGGTAGCCAACGTGACTATCGGCGTCGACGGTTCGTTGAGCGTGACCGAAGGCGATGAGATTGCCACTCAGGTCGAACGCACTCTGATCAAGCGCATTGAGTTCATGCGCCGAGTTCACGTCCATTACCACCCAGCGACCTCGCTGGATATAAGTCAAAGGTTTGAGGAAAATATCTATCAGCCCCCGGGCTTGTCAGTTGACTTGTAGCACGAATCCGTGTATATTTAGCACGGAGCAGGAGAAACTCGTGGCACAGAAAAGCATTCTGATTATAGAGAGTAGTCCTGAGACTCAGCAACTGCTGGCCGAATCGGTGCTTGAACCCAGCGGCTATCGGCCCATCGCGGCCCTGGATGGGGAAGAGGGGCTTCGGCTGGCGCTAGAGGAGCACCCCGATCTCATCATCCTGGACATGCAGTTGCCGAAGATGAACGGGATCGAAGTGCTGGAGGCGCTACAACAGCGGGACATAGACATCCCGGTCATCTTCGCTACCGCCCGCGAGTCTCCCGAAGTGGTCATGCCAGCCTTACGGTTGGGAGCGCGCGACTATGTCATCAAGCCTTTCGATCCTCAGGAGATGCAGGAAGCGATCCGGCGCGCTCTCGCTACCGCCAGAGTGCATGAGGAACGGGATCAACTCACGCAGCAACTTCAGCGCCAACTCCAGGAACTGAACGCCGTCTACGCGATTGGTCGGTCGGTCACATCGCTGCTGGACCTGAACCGTGTGCTCAACCGCGTAGTCGAGGCGGCGGTATACATGGCGGATGCTGAAGAGGGCATGCTCCTCCTGCTGGATAGCGAGAGTGGCGAACTCTACCTGCGGGCGGCCAAGGATGTGGACGAAAAAGTAGTGCGCAGCCTGCGCATACGCATAGATGACAGCATCGCTGGCCGCGCGCTGCGGACAGACCGGCCCGTGCTTCTGACCGGCGAGCAAGCCAAGGTCTCCACCGGCTATCTGGTCAAGGCACTGCTCTATCTACCACTGCGGGTTCCTGAGCGCGGGGTGATCGGCGTGCTGGGGGTAGTCAATCGCGAGACGGCACGCTCATTCTCCGAGCGCGACATTTTCCTGCTCTCAGCCCTGGCGGATTACGCGGCTATCGCCATTGAAAATGCGCGACTCTTCGAGGCGGTTGAGGTCGAGCGGGCCAAGTTAGAGGCAATCTTGCGAGAGGCTCAGGAGGCAATCGTTGTCGTTGACGAGGATGACAATATCCTATTGTGCAATACGGCAGCCCGCGTCGCGCTGGACCTGGCCGAGGCCGATCTGTTGCACCGCCCCGTTGGCGAGGCCATCCCGCATCCGTCTCTGCATGAAATGTTCGCTCAGGTGCGCGAGACAGGGAAGGCAACACACAATGAGGTATCCCCGGAGGATGGGCTCACGTTCAACGCACAACTCACGCCTGTCGAAGGGGTTGGCCGGGTGCTGATGATGCAGGACATCACGCACCTGAAGGAATTGGATCGTATCAAGTCGGAGTTCGTCGCCACCGTCTCTCACGATTTGCGCACGCCACTGACCACGATCCAAGGCTACATCGAATTGCTGCCCCGTGTAGGACCGCTGACTGTGCAACAACAGGAATTCATCCAGCGCGCCCGCGAGAGTACGGAGACTATCACTGAACTGATCGGTGATCTCCTCGACATTGGCCGTATCGAGGCCGGATTTGACCTGGAGATGGAGACCTGCGACTTAGGACAGGTGATAGAAGGAACGGTCAGAGAGTCCCGACTGCAGGCAGAGCACAAAGGGCAAGAGTTGCGCTGGCAGCCACCCGAGATACTGCTGCTGGTGCAAGGCAACCCCCATCGTCTGCGCCAGGTGATGGACAATCTGCTCGGCAACGCGGTCAAGTATACACAGGAAGGCGGCTGGATCGCCGTGAGCGCTGTTGAGGATGGAGAGTACATCGTAGTACACGTGGCCGACAACGGCCTCGGTATTCATCAGGCCCAACAGCCGTACATCTTCGACAAGTTCTACCGTGTGAAGTCGGAAGAGACAGCAGACATCAAGGGTACAGGGCTGGGACTGGCAATCGCCAAAGCGGTGATCGAAAAGCACAATGGGCGGGTATGGGTAGAGAGCAAGCCGGGAGTAGGCAGTGTTTTCAGTTTCGTGCTGCCTGCCCTGAAGGCTTGACGCAGGGGCAGCCCATAAGGTGCAACGCACTTGTTTCTTGCCATTTCAGCGATTTCGGCCAGCAGCCTGCCACGAGCCCCGCCACGAGTACTCGCGGTGGTACTCGCAGTGGATTGCACCGTAGAACAAGCAAATTTGTAGCAAAAGTGCGTTGCACCTGTAACCCCTGATGATTGCTTCCAACAGGGGTGCTCAATCAAGAGCACCCTCTGTGTTTCTACGATAGGCGTAGGGTTTCCGTAGGGTTTCCGTAGGGTTGGCGTCAAGTCCTGCGGGGCAAAGCATGGTATGATGTATACGAGTTAGGGACGGTTTCTCTTCTTCTCCTCCTTTTGGTGAGGGCCGGGGTGCGGCGACCCCGGCTCTCCGTGTTTATAGGGCCGGCGGGTCGCGCCCACCGGCCCTTCATACGTATGCCCTGCCCCGCCTGATCATGTGCTGGTACTGATAAGTCATGGTGATCGCCTGCGCCGGGGCACGAGAGGCTTCCCCCTTCTTCGCCGCAGCGCCACGGTTGGCGCAAACGGCCCATAGTGCTATAATCCTGCCCAGGAGATCAGATGAACAGAGGCGGGCGGCAAATCGCAAAGGCGGCGACGCTGGTGATGGCGCTCTTCGTCGTCAGCCGCGTGTTTGGCCTGGTGCGAGAGATGGTCGTCGGCGCGCTTTTTGGCACCAGCGCCGCGTACGACGCCTACCAGGCCGCAGCCCGCATCCCGGAGATGATCTTCTTGGTCGTCGCGGGAGGGGCGTTGGGATCAGCCTTCATCCCCGCTTTTGCCGACCACATGGCGAAGGAAGATCACGCCGGGGCGTGGCGATTGGCCTCGGCCATCGTCAACCTGGCACTGATCGTGTTGACTGTCACGGCGGGGCTGACGGCGGTCTTTGCGCCAGTGCTCGTGCGCACGGTCATCGCCCCCGGTTTCGATCCGCCGCAGCAGGCACTCACGGCCAGACTGCTGCAGCTGATGCTGCTCTCCCCAATCATCTTCGGCGTGAGCGGCATTGTGATGGGAGCCTTGAATGCCCATCAGCACTTCCTCCTGCCAGCGCTGGCTCCCTCGGTCTACAATCTCTCGATCATCGGCGGGGCGCTGCTCCTGGGGCCACGCCTGGGCGTGATGGGAATGGCGGTCGGCGTGGTCGTGGGGGCGGCGCTACATCTGTTGGTACAGGTGCCAGGGCTGATGCGCTATGGCGCGCGTTACATCCCCACGTTGGGGCTGGATGACCCCAGCGTGCGCGAGGTGGGGCGACTGATGGCACCACGGGTGCTGGGCACAGCCGTCATCCAACTCAATTTCGTCGTCAACAACAGCCTGGCCTCGATGATGGGCGAGGGGGCAGTCTCGGCCATCAACTACGCCTGGCTGCTGATGATGTTGCCGCAGGGGGTCTTCGCCCAGGCTGTGGGGACGGCCGCCTTCCCGACCTTCGCCGAGCAGGTGGCCCGAGGGGAGCGGGACGAGATGCGAAGCACGCTGGCCGCGACTCTGCGAGCGGTCTTTTTCCTCAGTATCCCTGCCACGGTGGGACTGCTGATGCTGGGCCGGCCGTTGGTGGGGCTGCTCTTCGAGCGGGGGGCGTTCGAGGCGGGCTCGACGGAAGCAGTAACGTGGGCGCTGGCCTTTTACGCGCTGGGGCTGGTGGGGTACGCCGGGCTGGAGATCGTCGCCCGCGCCTTCTATGCGCTGCACGACACGCTCACGCCGGTGTGGGTGGGCGGGCTGGCGATGGGGCTTAACGTAGCGCTGAGCCTGACGCTGCCAGGGGTGTTCGGGCTGGTGGGCTGGCCACACCACGCTGGATTGGCGCTGGCCAACTCGGTCGCCATACTGCTGGAACTGGTGGCGCTGCTGGTGCTGATGCAACGGCGGATGAACGGTCTGGAAGGCCGGCGGACGCTAACCGCCTTTGCCAAGAGCGGACTGGCGGCGCTGGCGATGGGGGTGGTGCTGCTGGGGTGGCAGGCTGTGCTGCCGGGCGCGGGATCGCTAGTACTTGGCGGCGGCGGCATTGTACTGGGCGTGGCGGTTTACCTGGGCGCGGCGTTGTTGCTGCGGGTGGAGGAACTCAGAGCGCTTGCAGGACTGGTCGGGAGAAGTGGGCGTCTGTAAGACATGGTTGCCTTCTACTGCTGTCCCAGTTCTCTCAGCAGCAACAACCCGCCTATCACGACCACGACGATGACAGTCCTGCGCTCGGCCTGCTTGCTCAACACGATGTCAGCTACTCCCAGGGCGACCACGAGTAGCAGGACGACGACGCTGGCCGCCAGGACGATGAAACTCAAGCCAAACACCGCCCGGCTATTTCTCCAGATCGAAAGGAAGGTCGCCCTCAGACGTGAGTTGTTTGATCTTGAGTTCGGCCTGGTCCAGTTGCGCGCCGCAGTGGGCGGCCAGCGCCTGCCCGCACTCGAAGAGGGCCAGGCTCTCTTCCAGCGCCAGCCCCCCCGCCTCCAGTTTACGGACGGTCTCCTCCAGTTTGGCGAATGCCTGCTCGAAGGTCAGGTTCTTTATCTTGCTCATTACGTTCTCCTTGGGTCAGCGTCGGCCTGGAGCCATTCGAACTCTAGCCCAGCCGGGGCTTGGCCAGAATCTCCATCACGTGCAGGTCGAAGAATTGTTGCACGTGGGCGGGGGCGAGGACGACAGCGGTGTCGGCCCCCCGGCCAGTGCCGGCGATGGCGATGCATGGCTCTCCCACCTTCACCAGCCCGGCATCGGCGGCCATCAGCGCGATCTCGACTACGACCTTCATCCCCTCGCCGAAGATGCGCAACGTCTGCGCCACAAACTCATCAATCTCGTAGGTGCCCCACTTCTTGCGCACGGCGCGGCTGATTCCGCCGAAGGCATGCTGGCAGGTGAGGATCTTCGCACTGGCGGCCTCGATGGCAGCGCGGTTTTCCTCTGTCAGTTTCTGTGTGTTGGGCCCCTGAAAGCCGGTGGCATGGGTCACGACGACGACGTCGTACCCCTGGAACAGTTGCGCGGCCTGGACGCCAGTCTCACCCCACGTGCTGGCGACCAGCACGGTGCGGACACCCAGTTCGTCGGCCCGCCGTTTGGCGACCTCCAGCGTGCGTGCGGTGTTTTGTGGCCCGGGTTTTTCGAAGTGGACTGATTGGACAGTAATTGCGGACATAGCTTTCCCTCCCGGTTCTCCTACCAGCGATAAGCATTTAGCGGCCAAATGTGACCTCAGCCGTGTGTTTTCAGTGCACGGCTGGCTTTATTGATGTTCCCCCGTGCCTCTGGGAGGCGTAAGACCCGACAGCCAGGTGCGTGTATTCTGTGGCGAGCGCAGGTGTACAATTGCCAGATGGGCATGCTCAGGTTGGCTTAACAGGATGGGATACTCTCTTCGTCTTCTGCGATAGGTCTGGAGTGCCCAAAGGAGGATGGACTCGCGGCTGAAGAGTGCCATACGCAATGACTCGCGGTTCCCACTCCATAGTTTTTCCCGGGTCAGGCTCCGCTGCAATGTGCGCCGCACCAGTTGCCACATAATCACCGGCAGGGTGTAATCCAGCCAGATAACCGTGTCGGCCCGACTCCAGACGATGTCGCGTACTTTGCTGTAATTGCCATCAACGACCCAAACATCTCCGCTCAGCGCTTGCGCAGTCCGCTCGCGGAAAACGTCGAGTGGGGCCATAGTCCAATCGGGTTCCCAATGGATCGCATCCAGTTCCACGTGGGGAATCCCCAGGCGCTGGGCAACCTGGCCCGCTGTGGTCGTCTTGCCTGAACCGCTCGTACCGACCACGACGAAACGCTGGCCGAATTCAACGGTCACTCTGCTTTTGCCTCAAACTCCCCATCGGCAACGCGGATGTCAAGTGCGTCCCCCGGCGCGACCTGGGCTACCGAGTGCACGATGCCCCCCGTCTCCCGGTGGCACACGATGGCGTACCCCCGCTCCAGCGTCCCCAGCGGGCTGACCCCCACCAGTCGCCCGCTCAGCCCATCCACCCGCTCGCGGCGCAGGGCCAGATTGTGGTACGTCGCCGTCTCGGCGCGGCTCAGCAGGTCGTCCGCGCGTTGGCGGGCCTGGGCCAGTTGGACGGCGGGAGAGAGGTGCTTCAACGCCCGCGTTTGCTCGGACAGTTGCCAGCGCCGCTCCCCGACGGCTCCCTGCAGCGTCGCCACCAGCGCCGACGAAAGCCCGACCACCTGCGCGCGCAGTTCCGCCCGGTCTGGAACGACCAGTTCGGCAGCGGCGGAGGGAGTGGGGGCACGCACGTCGGCGGCGAAGTCGGCCAGGCTGAAGTCGGTTTCGTGCCCCACGCCGCAGATGACCGGAATGCGGGAGGAGGCGATGGCGCGGGTCACCCGCTCGTCGTTGAAGGCCCACAGATCCTCCAGGCTGCCACCGCCGCGGGCGACGATGATGACGTCCACCCTGTCTACATCTGTGCGCTTGTTAAGGGCTTCGAGCGCGGCGACGATCTGCGGAGGAGCCGCCTCTCCCTGTACCTGCGTGGGTGCGAGTAGCACCTCCGCCAACGGATAGCGACGCCCCAGCACGTTGAGAATGTCGCGCAGCGCAGCAGCAGTGGGTGAGGTGACGACACCAATGCAGCGAGGGAAGCCTGGTAGCGGTCGCTTCCGCTCCGGCGCAAACAACCCCTCGGCCTCCAACCGCGCCTTGAGCAGTTCGAACTGCCGGTAGAGGTCGCCCACACCAGCCGGCCGGATTTGATCCACGTAGAGTTGGTAGCGCCCCCCGGCCTCGTAGACGCCCACCCTTCCGTGGGCCACCACCAGGTCACCGCCAGCGGGCAGGGTGTCCTGCAATATGGCAACGCTGCGCCACATCACGCAGCCGATCTGAGAGCCAGCGTCCTTGAGCGTGAAGTAGCAGTGGCCGGAGAAGGCACGGCTGAAGTTGGACACTTCCCCCTCAATCCATACGTCGCTCAGTTCAGGGTCGTCCTCGATGAGGCGACGGATGTGGCCGGTGAGTTGGCTGACGGTATACGGCTCGGAGAGAGTCGGGCCGCCCGACTGGCCAAAGATGCTGAGTTGTTCGAACATAGTGGTTGGCTAGTTGGTTAGTTGGTTGGTTAGTTGGTTTGTTGGTTGGTTTGTTGGTTGAGGGTATGATAGCGCAGGGGGAGAAAGGTGTCAAGTGTGGGGAAGTAGATGAGTAGACGAGGAACGAGTAGGTGAGGGCTTCGTCCCTCATCTACCCGTATACCCATTCCCCGTCTACTCATATCCCGACATCAGTCACCACGTTGACCAACCGCCCTGGCACATAGATCACGCGGGCAACACGGCGATCATCCAGGTGGCGGCGGACACCGTCGCAATCCAGCGCCAGGTCGCGGGCCTCGGCCTCGCCGATGTCGGCAGGCACGGTCAGTTTGTCGCGCACCCGGCCGTCCACTTGCACGACCAGCGTGATGGTCTCCTCGGCGGCCAATGCCTCGTCCCACACAGGCCACACTTGCTGGTGGACACTGTACGGGCCGTCCAGCCGCGCCCACAGTTCCTCGGCGATGTGGGGGGCGAAGGGGGCCAGTAGCAGGACGAAGGTACGAGTTGCCTCGGCCAGTTCCTCCGTGGCGCCATGTGCCCGGTGGTGGGTGCTCATCTCGTTCAGGCACTCCATCAGCGCAGCGATGGCGGTGTTGAATTTGAAGGCTTCGACGTCGGCGGTGACGCGCTGGATGGTGCGGTGTAGTTGGGTGGTTAGTTGGGTGGGTGGTTGGTTATTTGGTTGGTTAGTTTGGTGGTTTGGTGGTTGGTTGGTGGTGGCGACTGCGTTGGACAGGCGCCAGACCCGTTGCAGGAAACGTTTCGCGCCGATGATGCCCTCTTCTTCCCAGACGGTGTTGTTCTCGAAGGGAGCCATGAACAGCAGGTAGATGCGCAGTGCATCCGCGCCGTGGATGGCGGCGACACTATCGGGCGTGACGACGTTGCCAGCCGATTTGGACATACGACGCACGGTTTGACTGGGCCTGCCCTGAGCGGAGTCGAAGGGCCTGCCCTGAGCAGAGTCGAAGGACTCGCCGGAACCCTCACCGATCTGCGGGTCGCGGGCGTGCATGACGCCCTGGCTACGTAGCGCAGGGAACGGTTCGCGGAAAGGAACGATGCCAGCGTCGGCCAAAACCTTGGTCCAGAAGCGGGCGTACAGCAGGTGCATCACGGCGTGCTCCGCGCCACCCACGTACAGGTCGGGCGGACCCCACTGCGCCAGTAGGGCCGGGTCGAAGGGGCCATCCTCGTAGTCGGGACTGACGAAGCGCAGGAAGTACCAACTGGAGCAGGCGAAGCCGTCCATCGTGTCGGTCTCGCGCCGGGCCGGGCCGCCGCACTGCGGGCAGGTGGTATGGACGAACTCGGGCTCGTTGGCCAGCGGCGAGCGACCATCGTCGCCGGGCAGCCACGCTGCGACGTGCGGCAGCAGCACCGGCAGGTCGCGCTCCGGCACGGGTACGATGCCACATTCGTCGCAGTAGACGATGGGGATCGGCGCGCCCCAGTACCGTTGCCGTGAGATCAACCAGTCTCGCATGCGATATTGCACCGTCCGGCGGCCGATGTCCTGCTCTTCCATCCACTCGGCGATCCGTCCCACTGCCTCGCCGGAAGGCAGCCCATCCCACGGGCCGGAGTTGACCATACGTCCAGGCCCGGTGTGGGCAGCCGCCAGCGGTTCTCCATCCCAACCTGGCGGCGCGATGACCACCGGGGCGGGGATGTCGTGCCGCGCAGCGAAGTCAAAATCGCGCTCGTCGTGGGCGGGTACGGCCATGATGGCCCCGCCACCGTAGCCCGTCAGCACGTAGTCGGCCACGTAGACCGGCACGCGCGCGCCGTTGACCGGGTTGGTCGCATACGCGCCGGTGAAGACGCCATCGCGGCCGGCTTGCAGGCGGTCCAGTTCACTGCGGCGGGCTGCGTCGTCACAGTAGGCCGTCACCTCGGCGACTCGCTCTGGCGTCGTGATGCGCTCCACCAGCGGGTGTTCCGGGGCCAGCACGGCGAAGGTCAAACCGTAGACAGTGTCGGGCCGGGTGGTGTAGACGGTGAAGCGCGCGTCGGCGCCGTCTACACCATCTACTACCATCTCGAACTCGACTCCCTCGCTACGCCCGATCCAGTGACGCTGTATGGCCAGGATGTGTTCCGGCCAGTCCAGTGTCTCCAGGTCGGCCAGCAGTTCGTCGGCGTAGGCGGTGATGCGAAAGTACCACTGTTCCAGGTCGCGCTTATGGACGGGGCCGTGGCAGCGCCAGCAGACGCCGCCTGGCTCGACCTGCTCGTCGGCCAGGACAGTCTTGCAGCCGGGGCACCACCATTGGCGTCCCACAGCACGATAGGCCAGGCCGCGCCGGTATAGCAGCAGGAAGAACCACTGCGTCCAGCGGTAAAACTCCGGTGTGCTGGAGTTGATCTCTCGCTCCCAGTCGTAGGAGCAGCCAATCAGCGTCATCTGGCGGCGGTAGTTGGCCGCGTAACGGGTCGTCGTCTCGCGTGGGTGGACACCCTTCTTGATCGCCTCGTTCTCCGCCGGCAGGCCGAAGGCGTCCCAGCCCATCGGGTGGAGCACAGCGTGCCCTTTCATACGGTAGTAGCGCGAGATGACGTCGGTGGGCACGTAATTGCGGCCGTGACCGACGCTCAGGCCGTCGCCGGAGGGGTAGGGGAAGAAGTCCAGGCAGTAGAAAGTTTGGGAGTGTGGGGGTGTGGGAGTGCGGTTGATGCTGGTTTCAGCCCAGCGTTCCTGCCATTTGGCCTCGACGGCCTGGTGATTGTACATCTCTATTTGGTAAGCCCCATTTCAGAACCTCCTTGTTCTTGCTCCTTTCCCAACCGTCGCTGATACTAAAAAAGCCTCCCACTGGGGGAGGCTTTTGTGTGAGGCGATAGATTCGTCCAGCCCGACGTCAGTGCCCTCCCAAGCAGTGATAGCCCCTTTCGCAGAGAGGCTCACCACAAAGAAGGCCACACAAGGTACTGGCAAAAGGTTGGAAGGTCATCCCGTTTTCCCTCGACGTCTGATCAGGACTGCACACATTCTACCACAGGTCGGGTCTTGTGGCAAGGCTTGTTACTACAGATCGCGCAGGAGTGCGCCGAGGATGAGGAGTCCGCCGGCGATGGCCAGCGCAGTGATGGCGTAGGTCTCCGGGATGGGGAAAAAGTCGAGTACGCCAAAGAGGCCGATGATGTAGAAGATGGAGGCAATGATCAGCGTACCCCTGCGTGGCGCACGGGTGACGAGCACCTTTCGGCTGCGCCGGCGGGAAGAGCGTCGCGTCATCGGCCTACCCTCTCAGTACCTGCCAGGTAAATATGGCGATCATCAGGATAGCGATGATGAACTGCACGCCGCCGGAGATGGTGCAACCAACCAGCCACCCACCGCCAGCTTTGAATGCCTCGCGCCAGTCCCTGTGCTGGTACCATTCGGCCAGGACGACGCCGGCAACAGCGCCGACGATGGCACCGAGTACCGCACCGATCCCCAGGAAGACCAGGCCGACGATGGCTCCAATTGCACCCAGCACCCCCCCGGCCAACAGCGACCAGATGGAGGCACCGCCGACTTTGGCCCCCGCGTGGCTCATCCATAGGTCGGCGGTGAAGCCAATCGCGCCCAAGAGGGTGAGGACGGAGAAGGTGAGCGGGTCAATCGTGGCGAACTGCTCAGCGATGGCGTAGACCAGCGTCACGAGCCAGATGAAGCCGACGCCGGGGACGAATGGCAGGATGACGCCGATCAACCCGACAGCCATCGCCGTCAACGCGACCCAGAACGCCCACATTGGAAGTACCATTATGCAAAGGATAAATAAGGATATAGGTAGGCAAGGATACAAGTAGGCAAGAGCCCTGTGTACCTGTCTACTCCTGCACTTGCCCAAGTGGGCCGTGCAGGATTCGAACCTGCGGCCATGGGCTTAAAAGGCCCCTGCTCTGCCAGGCTGAGCTAACGGCCCACAGGAAGGAAGTATAACACGCAATAAGGGGTTGTCAAACTCACCACCTTTAGGGGGTGGGGATGCGCAACTGCTGTCCTACGTGGATATTATAATCAGTCAGCCCATTGGCTGCCATAATTGCTTGCACGCTGACGCCATATCGTCTGTGTATAGAATACAAAGTATCGCCCCGCTGCACCACGTGGATGGTATATTCGGATTCTGGGGGCGGCGTTGGGGGCGGCGTTCCACCAGCCAACTGCTGCAAGCCCGCTGTGGCCTCTGCCCCGCCTGGTTTGATGACCAGGGCGAGGCTGAACTCTTCCTTCGCTTCCTCAAGTCTCCCCTCGGCGGCGAGCGCGTACCCATAGTTGACGTGGGCCGCGTAGAGTTTCTCGGTCATCTCCTCGTTATCAGGGCTGAGCGCCAATACCTGCTCGATCAGGCTTATGACATCCTCCCAGTTCTCCGCCTCCCACTCCTCGTCCAGCCGTTTTGTCAGTTGCTCCTCCGCAGTCAAGGTTGGAGTGGGTATCACGATAGCCTGCCGGAGTCCTGCCAAAGCCTCCTCCCCGTCAGGTTTGACCGCCAGGGCAAGGTTGAACTGCATTATGGCCGCGTCGTTATCTCCCTCCCCCAAGAGCCGGTAGCCGTAGTTGACGTAGGCCGTGTAGAGTTGCTCCACACCGTCGTCGTAATTGGGGTCTAGGGCCAGTATCTCGTTGATGATGACGATTGCCTGCTTCCAATCTTCTGACGCCCAGGCTGCTGCCAGCGATTCCTCCAACGGCGTCAGGTTCGCCGGTGTCGGCACAGGAGTGGTAACTGGTATCACTTGTTCAGTTGCTCCAGAGGAGTAGGGGGAAGTATAGAGGGTGATATCCATAGTGAGGACGGGGCGCTCCTCACCCTCTGCGATATTCACGTTGGTTATGACAAAACTCTTGTATGTGGTCTCCTCGATCCGGGACACAAAGGCGATTAGATTGGCAGGGGCGCCCTCGACTTGCAGTTGGAACACCCTGACGTCGTATGTATCCTTCTTCGCCTCTTCCCCTTTTACTTCTACTTCTATTTCTACTTCCCCTGCTCCTTCTGCTTCTTCTTCCCCTGTCCCTTCCCCTTCTGCTTCCGCTGCCACTTCCGCTTCCCCTGTGCCACGCGCTTGCAGGCTGACGATCTCCACATCACTCTCGTCGGCATATTGATACAGCCTGTTTAACACTTCAGCCGCCTCGGCCTCACTGAGGAAGATACTGGCCGCTTCATCCAATGCGGCCTGCGCTTCCGCCAATTGCTCCTCCAGTCCCTCGGGGCTTTCTTCCTGGGACCTCTGGGCCTGCACCAGTTGTTGCTCGGCCGCGGCCAGTTGGAGACCCAACTCATTCCTGGCCTGCAATTGTGGGAGGATGGAGAACCTGGCAAATAAGACGTAGCCAACCGCTATTGCAATGATAACAATCAGGGCCAGCAAGGAATAGAGGCGCTCTCCGCTCGGGACTTGTTCCTTCAGGTTGCTCAGGAAACTCATGGCGATTCTACCTTAACTCCAGGACAATCACAAATTCAACCGCCTCAGCGCTGAAAACACTTGCAGTACTCTTACCCCCTCTGGCTAAATAAGAGGGTGGAAGGATACGTGCCTGTCCAGTCATCATCTGCAAGGAGTGGGATGGGGCGGCCAAAGCAAGGCCGGGCACCAGCGAGGTCACGCCAGGAGACCGCGAGGAAGACGATAATGTTTTCCCTGTGATTTCAAGTTCGTATCGATATTCCTCACCACACCCGCCGTCAAGCGCATGATGTGCTACTCTGATATAATAGGTTCCTGTCGTCTCGCAGTACCAATCAATTCTAGAAAATGGGGCATTGTTTGGGTCGACTAAGTCATCGTCGTTGTAGTCTAGTTGTGACATGCCATCGGTACCATAGACATAGAGGGTCAGAGTTGTATCGTTGTACGTGTTAACATTGAGCGTCTTGATGGTGTAGGTATAAGCCTGCTCCCCAACAAACTTCACATAGTCTTCATCCCCTGAAATGTGGAAGTTGCGGATTTGAGGTTCTTCTCCCACTGTTATCAGCTTGGCTTGTCGCCAGATATCATCCACTTCAAACTCATCAGTACAAGGGACAGGCGTGGGTGTATCTGCTGGCACAGCAGTGGGCGTGGGCGTGGATGTCGGCATGGGCGTGTCTGTGGGCATGGGCGTGTCTGTGGGCTCCGGTGTGGGCGTGGGTATGGTCTCCTCAACGGCAATCTGATACCACTTGTCGGGGCCATACTGCCCCCGATTCGTTATCTTGACGATAGCGTCTGCGTCATGGCCGGCCCCGACTTGAAACACAATCTCGGAATTTAGATCGCCTGGCTCACGATCGTCGTTGGTGTGGGTGGTTCCACCTACACTCACGCTCAGGAAAGTGTCCACCCCAGGAGCCAGGTCTGAGGTGAAGACCCGGTAGTAGCGCCCCGCTTTGGCCAGGAACTCGACCTTGTCCACATCGTAGACGGGATGGAAGTTGTGCGATTGTGAATGGCCCAGGAAGATGATCTTGGGCTCGAAGTCATCCACCTCATACTCATCGCTCGCCTTGGGAGTTGGGGTAGGTGTCACTGTGGGTGTGATAGTCGCGGTGGGCGTCAGGGGTGTCCCCGTTGGCTCCACACCCGTGCTCGTCGGCGTAGCAAAGGGAGTGGCGATTGTTTTCAAGGACTGTACAACAACCCGAGAGAAAAGACCGGATTCCTCAAGATCATGAGCGTAGGCCACCACGACGGAGTCGTCAAGGGCTCGTCCATTGAGGATGATGCGACTATCGGCCTGAGTGAGAGAGGTGAGAGTGAGTTGGGCTGGATTGTAGTTGCCAATGGCGGCCATTACAGCCGCCCAGTTCGTGTGGTCAGCCTCGATGGCGCTACGTGCTCCCTCGATCTCGCTAGCCGCCCCCTGAACCTGGGCCAGGGCGTCCGTGAGATCCTGGATATCGGGCGCTGGAGTGTAGCCCTCTGCCAAAGCCCCCCGGACGAATTGGATGTCGGATTCTAGACGAGTGTTCTCACTGCGAATACTGACGGAGACAAAGTAGAGAGGGATGAAAAAAGCGGCGAAACTGATCACTACCAGTCCCAGGATTATCGTCCTCTGGGACGGTTTGCGTGACCGAGGTTGTTCCGGCGAGTTACTGAGGTCAACAACATCAGGTGAAGCCATTCATCATCTCCCGCCACATCACTTTAACGCTGGCACGTTGCATCCCAATCTAATCTTAGCACGAAGCGGTATTTTTGACAAATCGTAGACCAAGCGCGCCTGAAATCTGAGAGGGCGTGAAACGTGAGACGTGAGGCGTGAAACGTGAGACGTGAGGCGTGAAACGTGAGACGTGAGACGTGAAACGTGAGACGTGAGACGTGTGGTGCAACGGAACACGCAACACGAAACACGAAACAGGGGTCACCCCCCATTCATCAAAAGGGGAAAGATCAGGGGCAGCGGGTCATAGAGGAGAGCGATCATCGCTCCCAGGCAGAGGAAGGGGGCATAGGGAATATGGCTTTTGAGCCCCCAACGACGGGTGATGATAAGCAGGAGGGCAGTGATCCCGCCCGCCAGGATGCCTAGCGTCAGAGCCCACAGCACCTGGGGAAAACCGACCGTCAGCCCGATGAGAGCGGCCAACTTTACGTCGCCCCCGCCCATACTTCCCGGTCTGACTAAGGCGACCAACAAAAAAGGTGACAGCCCTACCGCGCCACCCAGGAGGGCAGTAAGGATATCCTTCTCAGGGGATATGGAGTGGAAGAGCAGCATAAATACCGCGGCGGGATAGATCAGCACGTTCAGTACCAGCCGGTATTTCAGGTCAATGATGGCGATGAGCAGAAAAAGGGAGCAGTCAAGGGCCAGCGATAACAATCTCCAGGAGGGGCCGAGATATTCCCAGAGATAGACAAACAGCAAGGCGGTGAAAATCTCTACCGCAACGCTCAACCAGGGTGGTTTCTGGGAACGGAAGGTGTTTCTTCGAGATAGGGGCGACGTCAGCAGGTGCCACAGGGCAGGCCCAGGCCAGGAAGTGGGTTCAAGTGAGGGGGCCGCACCGCTGGAGGCAAAGCGTGGCAGATAATCGCCAGCCCAGTTGAGGAGGCTGCCCACCAGCAAACCCACCAAGGCGCACAGAAGGATCATAGATCAGTCCTCCTGGCTATCCGGGAATCTACTTGTGGCGTAGGGCACTGCCCCTGGAGAGATCATGTGCTACCTTCTTAGCCTGCTCCAATAGATCCGGCGCGTCAATATCCAACAAGTTCTTGCAGAGAGATTCGAGCGCGGGAAGGGCAGAATCTTCCTCATCGAGTAAACTGAAAACAAGATCCTGCACATCTGCGCCTGACTCTAACTCTTCCTCTTCCTCCTCGTATTCTTCTTCCTCTTCTCCCTCCTCTCCCTCCTCTCCCTCTTCTCCCTCAGCCTGCTGTCCTTCTTGCTCCTCCTCCTGTTGTCCTTCCTGAAGCCGTTGGCCTTCCTGTCCCTCTTCTCTTCCTTCTTGAGCCAGCAATTCCTCAAGTGTTCCCTCAAGTTGCTCCTCTAGTGATAGCAACTCTTCACCCGGCTGCCTTCTGCTCCGCACAAGAGAAGAAACGGCAAGGGCGATTGCCAGCACCAACGGTAACACCGACAAGAGAGCGCCCAGGATGATGACCTTTTGGTCGAGGAGGGAGGTTAGTAAGTCCACCTCGGTCTCTGGCAGCATCAGTGCCTCTGCCAGCGCCTCCAGGTGCTGGCGCGCTTCGGGGCTGGATGCCTGAGCCTGCATCTTAGCCAGGAGGTCGGCCAGAGCCTGAGCATCCCAGCCAGCCAGGGCCTCCCTGGCCCCAGATACATCGCTGGTCCGCCAAAAATCCTCTGCAACCAGGCCGACGAACGTCTTTTGGTGCTCCGGATGGAGGTCCCAGGGGTCGGAGTTGCTCCATTGCACCGGCCAGAGCCACCAACCGATGACCATCCAGCCCAGGAGCAGGCCAGCCACAAAGGTCAGACCGATGATGTAGCCTCGAGATCCTTTGATGAGGCCCGCGAACCTGCCCCTCTTGGCCTCATGGGCCTCATAACCCTCCAGGTCATCAGGCTCATCATCAGGCTCATAAGAGGTAGCCTCAAACTCCTCTGGAATAAACTGCAAGTCTTCCTGCATAGGCGTCATGGCTCTCTACATCACCAGGTGCACTAAGGAAGGGACGGTGAGAAAACTCACTCCAGACAGCAGCAGCAAAATGGCAAGATAGAGAAACATCTTGAGTAGGTGTGATCCCTCGCTGGACACCATGGCGAAGACGTTGGTCAAGGCGAGTATAATCACCATGCCCATCGTCATCTGCCTGAGGAACGGAATGTCGGGCAGGCTGAAGGGCAACACGCCCATTGACATCTGCGTCGATTGCAGCGCCTCTCCGTCCCGTGCAATTGGCGTCATGGCGGTCTCTAGTATGACTGTAAATTGGGCGAGAATCCCCAGGAGAAAGACCATCAGTGCCACAAGCACACCGTGCATTACCACAATAAGGTAGGTGAACGTCGCGGCAACACCGTCCCGTTTGGCCCGCAGCATAGAGGTCCTCATGGCGAACATGCTGGAGAGAATGCCTGCTTGCTCCGGGTCCCCTCCTAGATTCACCGCCTCGTAAAAAATGCCTATGGCCTGGTTCACCAGCTTGCTGCCCGTCTCAGCCCCGAACATCCGCCAGCAGAGTCCGGGCTTGCCAAAGGCATTCAGCCTCAGCCTAAGCCTGTGTATGTCCGGCTCTAATGTAGGAAAGGTGTCTATCTTAATGTTGGCCAGGGCCTCCTTCAGCGTTGTCCCTCTTGAAGTTGCTGTCCCCCCTACGGAGCGCAGGAAGGCGCTGACTTCCTTTTCTTTCTTGCCTGCCTTGCTTTCGGCTACTAGGATCACTATCCCTACGGGGATCATAGGGAGAGCGGCCAAGATCATGATCCAACCCGCGTCCACTCCCAGCAGCGCGAGGGCAATAATTGCCACCACTGTCACAGGAGTAAGGATTTGGAAGAGTTTTAGAGCAAGTTGGTGTTCCTTGGACCCTTCCTTCAAAGGCATGTTCTTGACCTCCTGTGGCGCTGAGCGGGATATCACCCAGGCCACGCCAAAGCCCGCCACGCCAGCCGTCATCACCATTATTAGCATCGTCGCGGTTCCCAGGTCATAGATCATCGTCGAAACCATGTTGATGATCACGATCAATGCCACCGAGACGGTAATGGCCGTGTAACCGTCGTTCCACTTACTCAGGCTTTCCAGTTGGCGCTCATATTCATTGGAGTAGTTATCTCCCTGCACCGCGGCTTCCCGGACCAGGAAAGGCTCCAGCGGTTCCCCCGATCTAAGGGCATCCGAGAGCCGGAGCAGAAAGTTTTTGGTTTCTTCTCCGTCTACATTCTGGCCAACCATGCGGCAGGCATCGGGATAATTGTAGCGCATACCGTCTACCAGCAGATAGATGTCCTTGAAATAATGGGCCGAAGGACAGGGCAACTCGCGGGCCAGAAGGAAAACCCTGTCCCTCGAGATACCTGCTGCCGAGGCGGCAGACATGTGCGTGAGTTGGTAGAAGAGATCGAAACTCGTGATACGTTCAGAGAAGGCCTTGGCGATGCGCTTCTGCAAGGACGCTGAAGACTTCATAAAAATCTGTCACCTTTCTACCTTGATGGAGCCGCTGGAGGATCTTGGCTCTTTTTTTGAGCTCCGTATAGATCACTTTCCTCTTGAAAGAAGGAATGCCGCGCTTGGCGGCTATTTTCTCCTCCAGAAGATAACTGTTCATATAGCCGGGGAACTCAAACGCGTCGTTTGCCGGGTTCCAGCGGAAGGCCTGGATGAAGGAGAAGGCCTGATCAACCGGGTCGTATCCCACAATCTCATTGATACTGGTCACCCGTCGCACCAGTCCCATGGTGCCGGGCGCTTTCACGGCAGCCTGAATAATCACCACCTCGAGGTTGTCCACGTAGGTCTTGGGTATGTTGATGGGTGATCCGCTAAGACGCTGGATCAGCCTCCCAACGGAGCCGGCGTGGAAGGTGGACATCACGCCGTGTCCCGTCTGCATCGCCTGAAAGGCAATGGCCCCTTCCTCGCCTCGGATCTCTCCAATGATGATCCTATCTGGGCGCTGCCTCAAGGCCGCTTTGAGGAGATCGAACATGCCGACCTCGCTGCCTGTCTTATCCTTTCCCGACTCTCGAGTCACCTCTCGAATCCAGTTCTTGTGGGGAACCTGTAGTTCTGGCGTATCCTCTATGCTCACGATTTTCTTGTCGGGGAGGATAAAGGTGGTGATGGCGTTCATCGTGGTCGTCTTGCCCGACGCCGTCGCGCCCACGACGAACAGGTTCATACCCTCCTCAAGGACAAAGGAGAGATACGCGGCCATCATATAATCCAGGGTTCCCCACTCGATGAGATTCATTATACTAGGGGGGGTGCCGGGGAACTGACGGATTGTGAAGTTGCTCCCTCGCCTGGAGACGTCGGTCCCATAAACGATGTTTATACGAGAACCATCGGGGAGCGTAGCGTCAACAATCGGGTTGCGGACCGTGACGGGCTTCTTGATCCACTCACCCAGCCAGATCACGAATTCGTCCAGTACCTCTTCGGTGGGGAAGACAATGGCGGACTCGAGACTCTTAAAGATCTTGTGTTCGATGAAGATAGGCCCTGTTCCACTGCAACTTATGTCCTCGATGTAGGGGTCCAGGAGTAACGGGGCCAGGAGTCCGTAGCCGACCTTATCTCGGACGAAGAGATACTTGAGCGCCTCCAGTTCCTGGGGCGTCATCTTAACCTTCCCTTTTCCGCCCTTGGTAGAGGCGATGTGGTCTATGGCCTCCAGCAGTTTCTCCTGCTTTTCCTCGTCCGTCTCCGCCGCGCCAATCTCCTCGGTCCAGTCCAGAAGTTTGGTCTCAACCTCCGGTACGATGCCATCCAGATTCACTGTCGTGTGAGGCTCTATCGGAATGTGTATGTCCCTCGCCCCACTTGGGATCGGGTAGACGTGAACGAAGAGGCCCTCTTGAATCGCGTAGATGAGGTTGCGCTCCTCCAGGTCCTTCAGGCTCCTCGAGAGTTCCGGATAGTAGTCGGGAACACCGATCTCGTCAATCGGGACGTGGCGCAGGTAGTCGGCAAGATACGGGTACTCGTCGCAGGCCTTCTGTAACTTCTTGGGCAGCATGGAGGGAAGGCCGCGCCCGTTGTTGGAGTGATCAATGACAAACGGTAATTCTATCGTCATAGGTCCTTACCCCCGCACTTTGCTGACCGGTATGATCCTCATTCCCCACCCCGGTTCCACCTCAAAACTGACGATATTGCCTGTGCTTTGCTCCGCCCCCCGCACCTTCGTGACCTCCAGAGTCTTGACCAGTTTGTTTCCTACCTCCTCGGTACGGAGCTGGAGGTGCGCATCACACAGGGACCGGATGCGGGTGAGGAGTTCCCTGGTCAGGCCGTGGGAGTGAACGACAATGAGGACCGTGGTGCCGTCCGCGCAGAGCCTCTTGGATGCCTCGAAAAAGGCAAGGACTTCTATATCGGAGGAACTGGGGATGGAGGTGGTGAGGGAGTCCACGAATATCATGTCGCGCCCCTTCTCGTTCTTGATGGCTCGGAGCAGGGTGGGGGGAGCATCTGCACCCAGGCGCGAGGTTTCTATTGGGAATATCCTCATCCTGTCCAGGAGCAAGTGGTCTATGATGTCCAGGTTCAGGCTCCGCATCTGCTTGACCAGGCTTTTCACCGTGTTCTCGCTGCTAAACAAGGTCACTCTGTATCCCTCCGACAGGCATCCATGCATCATCTGCTGGGAAAGCACAGACTTGCCCGCACCCGAATCGCCCTCGATCAGCGTCAAGGTTTTTACGGGTATCCCCCCGCCCATCTTCCCGTCGAGTTCGCTGTTTCCCGTCGGAATCACTAACCCTGCTGCTTCCTCGTCACTGATGAGGAAGGGCTTGATCTTGGTCACCAGTTCCACAGTGCCGAAGGGCTTGATGAGGAAGTCGTCCACCGCTGATCTTGGGCCGATCTCCAGGTCCTCCAACTGGCTCTCGTCGGCGATCATGATTATGCGTATGTGACTGGTCACCGGGTCTTTTCGTATGCGGCGGGCGAGTGAGTTTCCCTTCATGCTCGGCAACTTAAAGTCCATGATCACCAGATCGGGCTGTGCCTTCACGCTGGCCTTCAACCCTTCAGGACCGTCTTTGGCCCACACCACCGTGTAGCCCTCATCCTGCAGAGGATGCCTCATCATCTCCACTAATTGAGCATCGCTCTCGATCAGCAGTATCCTTTTACTCTTTGCAGCCATCTGGATGCCTCCCTATCTTACCACAAGATCTTCTCACAAGCCTGATCCCTGTACAGCAAGAGCCGCTCCTCGTTCCTCTCGATTGGCCTCGGGGCTATCCACGGGACAACTGTCAAACCACAGCAAGGTTCTCACCCGATCCAATAACTCTTTCGCCTTGATCGGCTTACTCAAGAAGTCTACGGCCCCAGCCTCGAAACCCTCCATCCGCTCTCGGACGTGGGTCTTAATGGCCTGGTCATCCAGGGTGGGGTCATCAAGTTGTCCCATCACGGTGAGCAAGAGGATCGGTATGGAGGCAGTGCCCGCGTCGTCTTGCAGCAGGCGACAGACCTCGTAGCCGTCCATTCTAGGCATGACGATGTCCAGGATGATAAGGTCGGGCTTTTCCTCCCGCGCCTTCTGTAGCCCCTCCAGGCCATCAAAGGCGGTGAGGGTCTCAAAGCCCTCCCTCTGCAAGAGGACTTCGATGATCCGTACCACAGAGCGGTTGTCGTCAACGATGAGAATACACCCTTTTGAGTTCATTTCTTATCTCCTAACCTGGACGAGCCAGAGCCAAAATAGTCCTTACCACAAAGGACACCAAGGACACTAAGAAACCACAGACCCAACCTTTGTGCTCTTTGTGTCCTTCGTGGTTCAACTTTTCCAAGATCCTTGTTTATTGTGCAAGAATTTGATCGTCAAGGTACTACCTTATCTCCTGAGA
>JAUWNP010000325.1 GCA_030612585.1 Anaerolineae bacterium | reverse complement strand
ATGGTTCTTACCCTGCCTCCAAATGGGTGGCAAGCGACATGTTCCTGCATCAGGTGACTCTGGAGGTTCCCGTTGACACGCCGCCGGGGAGATACGACTTGGTGGCGGGCATGTACACCTACCCAGACACCAAGCGCCTTCCCGTCGCCAGCGACCATCCCTATGCCCAGCATGGCCTGATTTGGCTACAGAGTGTGAATATCCAGCCCTAGCAGGCTCCTTGGTTACTGCTCACCCTCCCGCAGGTTTTGACGGGTTTTCAACGCAAAAGCACATCCCAACGGCTATGCAAGCCTGCGAGTACAGCAAATCGTAACCTGCGGGAGGGTAGCCTGAATAGTATAACCTCCCATGCCAAAATGGGGCGCTGGAATGGGAAAAATGGGTCTTTGTCCCATAGACAACGCTCTCAATATATGGTATATTTATACTAGAGCAAATGCATCATGCAACGAGAGAAACAAAAAATGCGAAAGGCGGAAGGAGGGCGAAATGAGTATACGATTACTGCTGGCCGACGATCACGGGGTGGTGCGTAAGGGTGTACGATCGCTTCTCTCTGACTACTCCGAATTCCTCGTGGTCGCTGAGACAGGGAACGGACGCCAGGCGGTCGAGTTGGCCAGGCAAGTGCAGCCCGACGTGGTCATTCTTGACCTGATGCTGCCCGGCCTGGACGGTCTCCAGGTGGTGCGCAGGTTGCGCGAGGCGCAGCCGGACACCAAGGTGATAGTGCTCAGCGCGCGTACCGAGTTGGAGATTGTGGACCAGGTGATGATCGCTGGTGCACATGGTTACGTCTCCAAACTGCGTTGTACAGAAGACCTGGTCAACGCGCTACACATCGTCATGAAGGGCAAGCGCTTCGTCTCGTCCGGGCTAGGCAGGCAGCCACCTGCCATTGCACAAGGATGGGCAAATCCAGACAGTAGGGCATCCCGCCTGACCACACGCGAGCGTCAAGTGATGAGTATGGTCGCTGCTGGCATGGGGAATAAGCAGATCGCAAAGAAATTGGGCATCAGCCCCCACACCGTGCGCAATCATCGCCAGCGGGTGATGGACAAACTGGACGTTCACGACACGGCTACGCTGACGCGCATTGCCGTCGCCTGGGGAGTGCTGGATCAGATGTGGACGGAGAACTGGAGTACTGTGTAGAGAACATCGGAACCAGCACAGCAATTCCCGCTTTGGCGTCAAGACCTGACAGGTTTCCACGTTGAACAGCAAGTCCTGGGTAAAAACCTGTCAGGTCTGATCATATAATCTAACCCACCCCACCCCGGAAACCGGCATCCCCTTGGCCGGCCTGTGTGACCTCTAATCTGCCCGATTTCAGATTTGGTGATGTCAGATTCAGGGCAGAGGTTCTGCCGTTTGGCGCACGCGGCGGAATTGAGTATAATCACTGGTAGCCACACGATAAGGGAGTAGCCCATGCCCATACCTGCCACCTACGCCGAGGCCAGGGACAAGATCGAACACCTGGTGGAACGTTTCGCCCGCAATCTGGACGCCTACAAGCAGGCCGAATACAAAGAGGCCCACGTGCGCGTCGAGTTCATTGACCCCTTCTTTGAGGCCCTCGGCTGGGACGTGCGCAACGTGCGTGGATACGCCGAGCAGTACAAGGACGTGATCCACGAGGACGCCATCAAGGTCGGCGGGGCGACCCGCGCGCCCGACTACTGCTTCCGCGTCGGCGGTACCCGCAAGTTTTTCCTGGAGGCCAAAAAGCCCTCGGTCTCGGTCAAAGGGGACGTCGGCCCGGCCTACCAACTGCGCCGCTACGCCTGGTCCGCCAAACTGCCCCTGAGCATCCTCACCGATTTTGAGGAATTCGCCGTCTACGACTGCCGCCAGCGGCCCAAACCCAACGACGGGGCCGGCGTGGGCCGTATCACGTACCTCACCTTCGACCAGTACCTCGAGCGCTTCGACGACGTCTACGGGGTGTTCGGCAGGGAGTCGGTGCTGCAGGGCTCCTTCGACCGGTACGTGCAGGATACGAAGCGCAAGCGCGGCACCAGCGAGGTGGACGCCGAATTCCTCAAGGAGATCGAGGGCTGGCGCGAGACGCTGGCCCGTCACATCGCCCTGCGCAACCCGGCCCTTTCGGTGCACGAACTGAACTTTGCCGTGCAGCGCACGGTTGACCGTCTTATCTTCCTGCGCATGTGCGAGGACCGGTCCATCGAGGAGTACGGGCGTCTCCTGGCCCTCACCGGTGGCCCCCACATCTACGCCCGGTTGGGCGACCTCTACCGGCAGGCCGAGGAGAAGTACAACTCCGGCATCTTCGACTTCCAGGCCGATACCTTGACCAAATCGCTGACGATTGACGACAAGGTGCTCAAACCGATCCTGGCCAGCCTCTACTACCCCCAGTCTCCCTACGAGTTCTCGGTCCTCCCGCCCGAGGTGCTGGGCCAGGTGTACGAGCAGTTCCTGGGCAAGGTCATCCGCTTGACGCCCGCCCACCGCGCCAAGGTGGAGGAGAAGCCGGAGGTCAAGAAGGCGGGCGGCGTGTATTATACCCCCACGTACATCGTGGACTACATCGT
>JAUWNP010000156.1 GCA_030612585.1 Anaerolineae bacterium | reverse complement strand
GTTGCTGGTCATCCAACCCGACTTACTCCTGCTCGACGAGCCTGACAATCACCTGGACCTGGAAGGGAAAGCCTTCCTGGAAAGGTTCATTCGCGGCTACAAGGGATCGGTCATCATCGTCTCCCACGACCGCTACCTGCTCGACCTGGTGGCGGACGAGATCGTCGAACTGGAGGATGGGCGGCTGACGCACTACCCTGGCAGTTACTCCGAATACGCCTTCGAGAAGCAGATGCGTCTGTTGCGACAACAGCAACTCTACCAGGCGCAGCAGAAAGAGGTCAAACGGCTGGAACAGGCCGCCAAACGGTTGCTGACCTGGGGAGCGGTGTACGATAATGTCAAGTTCATCCGGCGCGGGCGGAACATTCTCAAGCGGTTGGAGCGGATGGATCGCCTCGACAAGCCCGTGTTGGAGCGCCGTCGCATGGGGTTGGAACTCGACGGCTGGCGCGGCAGCAACAAGGTGTTGGAGATCATTGACCTGGACAAGGTGTTCCCGGCAGACCCTAAGGGTTTTGAGAGCAAACCCTTAGGGTCTAGTGACGAGGCGATTATCCTGGCCGGGCTCAATCTGCTCTTATGGCGGGGGGAGCGGGTGGGGATGGTCGGACCCAACGGGGCCGGCAAGTCGCTCCTCTTCCGGCTCATCCTCGGCCAGGAGACAGTCAGTGATGGCGAAATCAAAATTGGGCCGAGCGTCAAGGTGGGCTACTACGCTCAGGAGCACGAGACTCTCGACTACGAGCGGACGCTGATTGACACGGTGCGCCAGGCAGCCAAACTTTCGGAAGAGGGAGCGGTGCGCTTCCTGGGTCGTTTTCTTTTCAGTTACGAGCAGTCCCGGGGATTGGTGGCGAACTTGTCGGGCGGGGAGCGCAGTCGCTTGCAGATGGCCCTGCTGATGCTCTCGGACGCCAACTTCCTGCTGCTCGACGAGCCGACCAACAACCTGGACATCCCTTCCGCCGAAGTGTTGGAAGACGCGCTGGCCGATTTTGAAGGGACGGTGTTCGTGATTTCCCACGATCGGTATTTCCTCGACCGGGTGGCGGATCACATCGTGGAGTTGGACGAGGGATCGCTGACCGAGTACCTCGGCGGCTACAGCGATTACCAGGCGGCGAAAGCGACGCAGTGAAACGTGACCGGGCATCTGGCGATATTCTCGCAAATTATCGTCATATTCACTTGACTTGTATGACATTTGAGACTGGTCGAATCGTGATTTTCTGGTACAATACTACGCTTGTGTACGAAGTAGGCGTTCAGTCATCGCACGTCACCGGCTGAACGTTTTTTCATGCAGGTTCTCTGAGGTGAGAAGTATGAGCAAGAAAAAAGAAGCACCTATTGAAAAAGTGCGTATTATCGGCATCTTCGCCCACGTGGACGCTGGCAAGACTACCACGTCGGAGGCGATTCTGTATTACTCAGGGCGTATTCACCGCACCGGGAACATAGACGCTGGTGATACACAACTGGACTGGATGGAGCAGGAGCGGGAGCGCGGCATCACCATCACCGCCGCCGCCACCGCCTGCCACTGGCAAGGCCACCGCATCAATCTGATTGACACGCCCGGCCACATTGACTTCACCGCCGAGGTCGTGCGCTCGATTCGCGTCATTGACGGGGCGGTGATTGTGCTGTGCGGCGTGGGCGGCGTCGAACCGCAGACCGAGTCGGTCTGGATGCACGCCAACCGGGAGAATCTACCGCGCATCATCTTTATCAACAAACTCGACCGGTTGGGCGCTAACTTCGAGCGCGTGATGGGCGAGGTTCACGAGCGACTCACGCCACACGCCGTGCCATTGCAACTCCCCATCGGCCGGGAAGGCGAGTTCACCGGCGTTGTGGATCTCATCGGCCAGCAGGCGTTAATCTGGCGCGATGGCGCGGACGATCCGGCAGTGGAGCCAATCCCGGCTTCGATGCAAGAGCAAGTTGCTTCGGCGCGGGAGTCGCTGCTGGACATCATCTGCGAGACGGACGAGACACTGCTGGAGCAACGGCTGGCGGGGCGCGAACCCGACGCGGCGGCGCTCAGGGGAGCGCTGCGCCGCGCAACCATCACCAGCAAACTGGTGCCAGTATTGTGTGGCGCTTCGCGCAAGCGTTTCGGCGTACAACCCCTGCTCGACGCTGTCGTCGCCTACCTACCGGCGCCGGTGGACATGCCCCCTACACTGGGCACCATCCCCGGCCGCGCGGGGGAGATCGTCGAGCGGCCCGATGACCCCGCTGCCCCCTTGTGCGCTACCGCCTTCAAGATCGTCACCGACCCGCACGTGGGGCATCTGACCTGGGTGCGAGTCTTCTCCGGCCACCTGAATGTCAGAGAGACGGTCTACAACCCGCGTGCGGACGTGGAGGAGCGGGTAGGACGTATCTACCGTATGCACGCCAACCGGCGCGAGCAGGTGGACCACATGGCAGCCAGCGACGTGGTGGCGCTGGTGGGCGTCAAGTCGGCCATCACCGGTGACACGCTCTGCGACCCAGCCCATCCCATCGAATTGGAAACGTTCAAGTTCCCGGAACCGGTCATCGCGGTGGCGCTGACGGCGACCTCTGACAAAGACCGCGACAAACTGCGCCAGGCAGTGACACGACTGTGCACCGAAGACCCCACGCTGATCAGGCGCTTCGACCCAGAGACGGGCGAGGAGACGCTGGCCGGGATGGGTGAACTACACCTGGAGATCGCCGTGGACCGGCTGCGGACCGAGTTCGGTATCGTCCCGCGGGTGAGCCTGCCGCAGGTTTCCTACCGCGAGACGGTGCGACAGGCAGCCGAGACGACCGGCACTTACAAGAAACAGACCGGCGGCCACGGTCACTTTGCCGAGGCGTACATGCGCGTCGAGCCGCTGGAGCGGGGGGAGGGTGTCGTCTTTGAGAACGAGGCTCCCCCATCCGAGTTCCCCCGCGACTTTGTGCGTCCCACAGAGTTGGGCGTGCGCGACGCGCTGGAGAAGGGCATCATCGCCGGCTACCCGGTCACCGACGTGCGCGTGACGCTACTGGGCGGCAAGTTCCACGAGGTGGACTCGGCCGCGATGGACTTTCAGATCGCGGGCTCAATGGCGGTGCGGCAGGCGGTGCGGCAGGCCCATCCTGCACTGCTTGAGCCGCTAATGCGCGCTGACATCAATGTCGGCGAGGAGCACATGGGGGCCGTCGTGGCCGACATTGGCCGGCGGCGGGGGAGCGTGAACGCAATGCACATGCGGGGGAATATGCGCAATATAGATGGCGAGGTACCGTTGGCCGAGGCACGGGGCTACGCGACCGACCTGCGCAGCCTCACCCAGGGTCGGGGCACCTTCACGCTGGAGTTCCGCTGCTACGACTTCGTGCCGGAATCTATCGCCGACCAGATCATCAAGCAGCGCCGGGAGGAGGGGAAGATACCGAAGCGGTAACCTTATGGTAGGGGGCAAGTGGGTAGGTCTACCATACAGGCAAACACGCGCCTGTGGGAAGATGCCGATGGCCAACTGATGGGCTTTGCCTTCGTGGATGCGTACAACAACCAGCCGGCTGGGGCGCAGCACGATCATTGAGCGTTTTCCCCACTCCTCTGAACGCTTACTTCTCGGGCAGCGGTTCAGATGACTTGGCCGCAGGAATGATGAAGGCATCAACGAGGTATCGCGACGTAGTGCCGGAGAACTCACCTGTGATGACCACCACCATTTCGAGATCTGGTATCACAGCGATGCGCTGGCCTCCATATCCAAGTGCCGCGTAACCACCATTGCTGAGACGCCACCATTGATACCCGTAGTGGGGATCGGCAACAGAGACCTCGACCCAGTCTGCCGGGACGATTTGCTGACCATTCCAGTCGCCGCCTTCCAAATAGAGGTACCCAAACTTGGCCATGGCGCGCGACGTTATACTGAGACCACCGCCTCCAAAGGCAACTCCCTCTGGGGCAGACCGCCAGTCCCAATGGCCAGAAGAAACGCCGAGCGGCTCAAAGAGATGCGTTCGGGCGAATTTCCGCGTGCTCATCCCGGTGGCCTCTTCCAGAACCGCGGCCAGGAGTTGTGGATCACCCGTGCTGTAGTTGAACGTGGCTCCCGGCTCTGTCACCAGGGGTCTGTCGAGCACGAACTGTACCCAGTCTCGGCTGTCCATCATCCGCCACAGGATGTTGTTCGCGGAGCCGTAAGAGACCGATGATTCCGGCCAATCCAGCCCAGATCGCATCAGCAAAAGATGCTCCACCGTCATCGCCCGCTTGCGCAGGTCGTCATTCGCGATGACGCGGTCGGGGAAGAAGTCCAGCACCTTGTCGTCCAGATCGAGGTACCCTTCTTTGATAGCGATGCCAACCAGCGCGGAGAGAAAGCTCTTGGTGCAGGAGCGCGTGCCGTACGGGATGTCTGGGTCGTAAGGATAGAAGTATGCCTCTGCTACCATGTAGCCATTACGTATGATTAGCACGCTGTGAACGTCGGCTTTCTGCTGCTCGATGTAATCAAACATTGCCGCCAGCAATTCCGAGTCCATCCCCTGCTGTTCGGGCGTGGAGAGTCTCAGGTCCCAAAAGGGGATCGGGGTTGATGTTGGGGTAGGTGTTGGTGTCGGGGTGGGTGTCGGGGTGGGCGTCGGTGTTAGCGTCGAGGTTGGAGATGGCGTTGAGGTTGCGGTTGGCGTTGGAGTTGGCGCTGAGGTTGAAGTTGGCGCTGAGGTCGCTCTAGCGCAACCTGAAACAAGGGCAACAACAGTGCATAGAAGAAAAAGCCGTTTGAGATACAGATTAACCATCTTACCTGTTACCCAGGGTTTCCGCCAGCAACGTGCCGGCTGCCGTCTCGTCTATCTCGCCAAAGACCGCACCTAGCAGGTTGTCGCGCGTATCAGTGGCTACTGAACTGTCCACCTGGCTGCCCTACCCTGTCTTACGGGAAGATCTTACCTGGGTTCAGGATGTGGTTGGGATCGAAGGCGGCCCTGATGCGGCGCATCACCTGGATCTGGGCCTCGTCCAGCGCCAGGGGGAGGTATCTGCGGCGGGTGACACCGATCCCGTGCTCGCCGGTGATCATCCCCCCCAGCGACAGGGTGAGCCGGTAGATATCCTCGGCCACAGCGGGCACGAGCGATTCCCACCGCTCGTCGGGGATGTCGTCCTTGAGGACGTTGACGTGCACGTTCCCATCGCCAGCGTGGCCAAAGCATACGGTGCGCACAGCGTGTCGCCGGGCAATCTCTTTGATCCCTTTTAGCAGCGGAGGGATCTCGGCGCGGGGCACGACCACGTCCTCCATGTGATTGATCGGGCTCTCGTGGTTGAGAGCCTCGATGATCAAGCGGCGCGCCTCCCATAGCCGGTCGCGCGTGCGGCTGTCCTTGGCCACCAGCACGTCCTGTGCCCCGTGCTCCAGGCAGAGATCGCCCACCACTTCGTAGTCTCCGCTCACTGCCTCGGGACTGTTGCCATCCAGTTGGATCAGCAGATACGCCGCTGCGTCCCGGTAGGGCAACTCTTTCTTGAGCAACCTCTCGACGGCCAGGAGGCTGTCCCGCTCCATGAACTCGATGGCCGTGGGCAGAATGCGGTGGGCGATGATATCCGACACAGTGTCCGCCGCCGCCTGAAAGTTTTCGTAGGGCACGAGGAGGTCAACCTGCACCTTGGGCAGGGGAAGGAGCCGCAGGATGATCTTGGTCACCACCGCCAGCGTGCCCTCCGAACCGATCAGCAGTTGGATCAGGTCGTAGCCGGTGACGTTCTTGACCAGTTTCCCGCCGCAGGTGATGATCTCGCCCGAGGGTAGCACTGCCTCCATGCCGCAGACGTAATGCCTGGTCACCCCGTATTTGACCGCCCTCGGGCCACCCGCGCCCTCGGCGACGTTTCCCCCGATGGAGCAGGAATCGAGGCTGGCCGGATCGGGGGGATAGAACAGCCCCTCGGCCTCGACCGCACGGTGGATGTCGCCGGTGATCACCCCCGGCTCAACGGTGACCATCAGGTTCTCCTCGTCAATCTCCAGGATGCGGTTCATCTTCTCCGTCGAGAGGACAATGCCGCCGTGGACGGGCACGGCCCCACCGCTGAGGCCATAACCCGCCCCTCGGGGCGTCACCGGCACTCTCTCTTGCTGGGCCAGCCTGAAGATCTCCGCTACTTGCTCCGCCGAGGTGACGCGGACCACCACCTCGGGGTCGGCTCGCAGGCCCACCACTTCGTCGTGGGTGTAGGGCTCCATCGCCTCGGCATCGGCCAAAACGTTGCCTTCCCCCACAATCCAGCGTAGCGCCTCAACAATGTCAGCATCCACTTTCCCGTACATTCACCTTCTCACGTTTGACGTTTGACGTTTGACGTTTCACGCTTGACGTTTCACGCTTCACGTCATCGGGTGAGAGTTGCCTGCGCAGCGGCCAGGCCCACCCCGGGCTCGAACTTGTACCCTACCTGGGCCAGCCCCTTCTCAATGGCCCCCACGGTGGCCAGGATGTCGGACATACTCACCACGCCCATGTGGCCGACGCGGAAGTAGCGGGCCTTGATGTCCGGATGCAGGCCGCCCGCCAGGATGACTCCCGCCTCCTTGACGTGGGCCAACATCGTGCGGTCTACCCCGTCGGGGAAGTAGGGAGCGGTCAGGGTGGTGGCCGTCTTGTCGGGGCTCACCGGCACCTGCTTCATCCCCAGGGCAGTGACCGCTGCCTTGAGTGCCTCGCTCAGTCGTCGGTGGCGGGCGAAGCGGGCGTCCATTCCCTCGTCCATGATCTGGCCCAGGCTCACGTTGAGCGCCCAGATCAGGTTCACCGGCGGTGTGCCGAAGTAGCGGGGTTGCCGGGCCTCGTAGCCTTCCATGATGGGCAGCCATTGGGTCCAATCGGCGTAATAGTTGCCCACCGGGGTCTTGCGATTGCGGAAGGCATCCATCGCCCGTGGCCCGGCCACCACCAGGGCCAGCCCCGGCGGCACGCCGATGGCCTTCTGGGAGGCGGTGAGGGCCAGATCAATACCCCATTCCTCTTGCCGCATCTCCTCGCCAGCCACCGCGCACACGCCGTCCACCACGACCAGCGCGCCATACTCCCGCCCCAGCGCGGCCAAGCCCTTCACGTCCGCGCCCACGGCGGTGGAGGTGTCCACGTGGGTGATAGTCATCAACTTGAAACCACTCCCCTTCAGCGAGGTCTCCACCTCCTCCAGGGCTGGCGCGTCGCCGACGACCGGGGCGCGCACCTGGGTCACGGCCGCGCCGTACCGCTCCAGGATGGCGGCGAAGCGGTCGCCGAAGTAGCCGGTGTTCACCACCAGGGCCTTATCGCCGGGTTCGACGAGGTTGGCGGCGGCGATGTCCATGGCCAGCGTGCCGGAGCCAGCGATGACGAAGGGTTGCCCGCTGGGGCAGAGGAACACCTGGCGCAGTCGTTCCAGCGTCTGGCCGAAGGCCTCGATGAAGTTGGGGGCCACGTGGCTGGTGGTGGACATGCCCATCGCCCGCAACACCTCTGGAGTGAACTCGATGGGACCGGGGATCATGAGCAGTTTTCTGTCTTTCATTGTTTGTATCTCCTTTCTTGAGTTGTTGGGTTCGTGGTCAGTCACTTCGTCTGACCAGTGGGTTGCATAGAGTATACCCCAGCCGGGAGCGGCGGGCAAGTTCCCCTCGCCTACCATCGTATCCCGGACACCCGCGCCCGCGCGTGGCGAAACAGGTTCTCCCCGCCGAACGTCTGCAAGAACGCTCCCAGGTCGAACTTAGGTCCCACGTCCAGGCTGGCGAGGAAGCCGTCCTCCTGAGTCTCCAAGAAACCGTCGAAGAGAATCTTCTTCTTGAGCGCTTTGCGAGGCAGGTCGAAACGATAGTGGACGCCCTCCCGCCGCAAGGAATATCGCAGGTACGCGCCGCGCAGGTACTGCTCCAGCCGGGCTCGCGGTTCGGGAAAGATGTCGGCTGGCAGATGCACGTCCAGGTGCAGCCTGGTGAACACGCCGGGAGCGAATCCCTCGGCTGGTCCGATGATTTCGAACCCAGAAACCGGGTTTTGCGGAAAAAACCCGGTTTCCAATAGATCGACGTCCCAGGCTTTCAGGGCAAAGACGGTCTCTCCGCTCACGGAGGGAAAACGGCGATCGTTGGGACGGAGGGAGAACAGGCTCTCTCGCACAGCCAACAGGTTGTCCAGCAGTTCGGGATACCGGGTGAGGAGCTCTTTGAAGACGAAAGCATCCAGGAACCCGGGCAGAACTCCGGCCAGCCACGGATCCAGGCGCAGCAAGAAATACGCCGGCTGCAATCGTCGCTTGCGAGCCACGATCTCTCGCAGTTGTGCCATGTATGACCCGCGCTCTGGCTGGCGGATGTGGTGGTGTGTGATCGCCCGCCTCTGCTCCTCGTCCAGGCAAGCCCCGCATCCCAGACAACGGCCGGGCTGCTCGTGGTCACCCAGGCAGTAGCCGCCGTCCGTGCTAGCTCCGACCTCCCCCCTCACAGGGGGGATTGAGGGGGGTCGGAACTGACGGTACAGGAACTCGTCGGAGACGTTCGACTCGACAAACTCCAAGGCAAAGGGGTAGTCCGGGCCCTTCTCGCCCAGGAAAGTCTCGTTCCAGTGCCCTGTTTTTTTCATCCGGCGCTTGAGTTCATCCCAGTACTCCGGCGGTAGCGTGGTGTCGAAACAGTGCCCTTCCTGGGCCAGCGCCACGATGGGGTCTGCCAGCCAGTATCCGCCCATGGCCAGCACCTGAGTGACGCAATAGGTCGGCCAGTCGAAGGCCAACCGAAACTCGAACCCGTTTGTCTCGCAGGCCGATTTGACCCGTCCGATCAGCGGCCGCCATGCCTGCTCGTCGAGGAGGAGGCGGTCGTGTCGCAGCGGCGTAAAGGGCATACGGATCAGCAACCCGAAACTGAAGATGACGCGCACGCGACGGGTTTCCTTGAGCCATTTTAGGAAACGACGAAACTCCTTGATGTCCGCGTCGGTTTCGTGACCGGTGAGGACGTAAAATAACTTGACTCTGCGGATTTTGAGTGCGCAGAGCCGATTCAGCAAGGCCGTAATGTCCTCCGTGGGCAGGCTCTTGTGCAACCACGTTCGCATCCGTTCGCTGATCCCCTCGATGCCCAGCGTGAAGTTGCGCTTATCCGCCTCAACCTCCGCCTCCAGCAAATACCCCGCATGCTGTAGAATGTCCAACCGCTGGCTCTTGAAACTCACCCGGTCGAAAAGCCGGTGCAACTCCAAAATCATCTTCAGGATGTCCTGGTGCGTGTTGAAGTTGAAACTGTACAGGTTCAGTTCTTCGTTACCCTGCGCTTGTTTGACTTGGCGGGCGGCGGAGAGGATGCCGGATAGGGAGAGTTCGCGATATGGCTTGCGGTCGTACCCCTCGAAGCAGAAAGCGCAGAACGCCGGGCAGCCATAGTTGATCTGGAGATTAGCCGTGTGCGCCTCGGGGCTGTTCAAGATGGGGTACTCCAGCGGCAACAACTGCGCTTCTGGCGTGTGGAGGATGGCCTTTCGGGTGGGATGGGGCGATCCCGCGGCCCAGAGTCCCGTCGTTTGCTGGGCTGCTCGTTCCAACAAGTCCCCCTTGTCTGCTCCGAGGTTGCGCTGCAAAAAGCGCACCAGGTTGCCGACCAGTCCTTCTCCCTCGCCGAAAAAGATGCCGTCTACCAGGCTATCGCGGTCTTTGCGGATGATGGATTGTGCCGCCATAGCATTGGATCCGCCGAGGATCACGATCGGCCACTCTGGCCCGCGCTGGCTGGAAAAGAGCGAGAAGCCTGAACGGATCAGCAGGTAGGGTAGGTTGATCAACTCCAGCGTGTAGGCGTTGGAGATTAGCACCAGGTCGAATTCCTTGGCCGAACGCAGCGATTGGACGCCGATGAGGTAGGGGATGCCTTCTTGCTCAAACAGTGTCCTTTCTCCCACAGAGGGGAAGAAGGCCAGGTCAATGAACGCGCGTGGCAGCGCCCGCCGGACCTCCTGAAATAGGAAGAGATGGGATATGGAGCGGTCTACGTCCCGAAAGGGGGACAGTCTGACGATCAACACCCGGTAGGAAGCGTCCTGGAAGTCCGGGTTGTTGAACGTGGGGTTGGCGAAAGGGAGGAACAGGTTGGCCTGCGTGAAGCCATGCAGGTTCCTGTGCACGAAATCAGTGGAGTTCGCCATGACGTCGCAAGGAAACGTGAATCGTGATGTTGTACTCATTGTAGTAATAGGTTAGTACCGCCTCGGATGCCAGACCAGGTGGTCGTGGTAGAGTATACTCCGGGCGGGGAGAGAGGGCAAATCCTCTTTTTTTGCGGTAA
>JAUWNP010000090.1 GCA_030612585.1 Anaerolineae bacterium | reverse complement strand
GGCGACCGCCACGGGCACCGACCCGGACGGCGTAGTGGTGACTGACACCGACACAGCCACGGTGACCGTGGTCATCTGTGAGCCTGGCTCCTTCGAGCCCGACGATGTGATATACCGGGCAAATAGGATCACGGCCACTGTCAGCGCGCCCCAATGTCACTATTTTGAAGAGCCATACGATGAGGACTGGGTGAAATTCTGGGCCTGGGCTGACGTCGAGTACACCATCGAAACGTTTGGGCTGAGCGTCTTTAACGATACGGAACTCCGGTTGTATGATCCGGACGGCAATGAGTTGGAGTACAACGCGGACTATGGAGGCACTGCTGCTTCCAGGATAGATTGGGTGGCCCCTGCAAGTGGAACATACTTTGTCAAGGTGACACACGAAAAAGGATGGGGTGGGGACGGGTACTTCTATTTCCTACAGGTGATCGAGGATTACCCCGATAGCGATGCCTACGAACCTGATGACACTATGGATGAGGCCGCGCCGATCACCGTAGGTACGGAACAGGCACATACGTTTCATGGCGCGTGTGGTGGTGACGTGGACTGGGTGAAGTTCGACGCCACAACTGGCACCACGTATACAATTCAGACGCTCGGCTTGAGCGGTGACAATGACACAGTACTGCGACTATATGATGCCAGTGGGGAGGAAATCGCGTCCGACGATGATGACCCGGACTATCCCCCTGCTTCCAGGATAGACTGGACGGCTACCGACAGTGGGACGTATTTCGTGGCGGTGGTTCACTTTAACCGCTTCGCCGGTGGGGGTGATAATCTCAGTTATTCCCTGAAGGTGGCAACAGCGGAGGATCCACCTGCACCCAGCTCACCTCCCGGTTACTATGCCGATGACTTTGAGCCTGACAATGCCTGGCATGATGCGCAGCCTATCGAGGTTAACGGTGGGCTACAGGAGCGCAATTTCGACGTGCCAGGCGATGAGGATTGGGTGAAGGTTTGGGCCTTCGCTGGCAACGAGTACACCATCGAGACATCCGACTTGCCTGAGGGCAACGATACGGAACTTTACTTATACGACGCGGATCTCAAACTGCTGGCCTATAACGACGATGTTTACTCTGGCAGTGGGCACTCCCTCATCACTTATTCCATAAGTGAGACAGGAGCCTATTTTATCCGGGTGAAGCATCATAAGTCCGAAGGGGGATCCGGTTACACCTATTCCCTGGAGGTTACCAGCACTGTCCCTTGCGTGGATGGCTATGAGGAAGATGACACGCCGCAGGATGCAGAGCCAATCACCGTAGATGGTGGTCCGCAGTCTCACAACTTCCACGTTCCGTGTGTCTGTGAGGGTGAGCGCGCTGCCGACGAGGTGGATTGGGTGTGGTTCGACGCTGTAGAGGGTGGTGTATATACTATTAAGACCTCCAGCCTGGGAGGCAGCAATGACACGCTGCTTGAACTATATAGCATGGGCACCGGAGGCCTCGTGCTGAAGGAGGTGAATGACGATTATGATGCGGATGATCTCCTGCCCTCCAAGATTGTTTGGGAGGTGCCTGAGGGTGAGGGCGGGAGATACTACGTGAAGGTGTGGCCTTTCGACGATCGGCACGGTGGATGTGATGTCAGCTATAACCTGCAAGTGACCACTGACAAGCAAACCCTGGACATCGTCGTCGTCGGCCCCGGCTCGGTTGCGCAGGACCCTCTCCCTGATGAGGAGGGCTACTATAGCTACGGTGAAGTGGTCACGCTGACCGCTACCCTTGATGACACTAAGGGGACTTTTGAGGGTTGGAGTGGCGATCTATCGCCATCGCCCACGACGCAGAACCCTGTGACCATCACCATGGACAGCAGCAAGACCATCACCGCCACCTTCATAGAACCTCCCATCTGGCACGTCTATCTCCCCATCGTTGTCAAACCGTGTTCTTGCAAGGACACACACGAACCGGACGAGTACGAGTATTACCTGGACTGGCCGGGCCTGGAACCTGGTGAGCCCACCGAAGGCTACATATGTTATCAACACATAGACCTGGAGGACGGTAAGCCGGTAGAGCGTGACTGGTACTGGTTTACGATTGACACCCTGCAAGATATCGAGGTTGATCTTGACGTGCCCGATACGGTGAACTACGACCTCTTCCTTTGGGTCGGGCACTGGGTGGGAAGCGAGGATGCGGGACGTGGTGTTGATGAACACATTGACTGGTCTGCCGAGGGCATCGGGTACTACGTAGTGGTCGTGAAATCTCTCGGCGATTCCGACAATTGCACTCCGTATGAACTGACGGTTACCTTGAAGCCACAATAGTAGCGCCAGAGATCGTCCTGAGCCTTAAGAGGCACCAGGGCATGCAAAGGTCGCACTTTGCTCCGGCTGGATCGCCAGGTCCTGCCGGAGCGTAAGTGCGATTTTTGTTGTATAATATGGCGGAGGAAATGGCTTGCAAGGGCCGGTGATTTGCCGTGATTTTACACTTGTGCTACAATAAGGCTCATAAGCCGATTTACCGAATAGGGAATCGTCATGGCCTTCATTAAACCCGGAAGATCGGGATTGCTCAGCGGATGTATTCTGGGGATAGGGCTTGCGCTGCTGTCTCTGTGGTTCTCAGCCCACGTCTGGGCCCAGGAGCCAGGAGACAGCCCTGCAAACCTGGACGTCATCCTGCTGATTGACAATTCGATGAGCATGTCCCACGCAGACCTGGTGACCGGAGCGCCGCCGAGCGATCTGGAAGGACTGCGCATTCGGGCGGCAAAGTTCCTCGTGGACTACCTCAGAGCCAATGCGGAGACATCGAGGGCCAACCATCGCGCGGGGGTGGTCAGTTTCGGTGGGGTGGTGGGCGACGTCGCGTCCTTGCGCCTGCTGGAAGATGACGCCGTGCGCGAGGGCATCCGGGCCGAGGAAATCCAATTCACCGACTTCCGTGGCCCCTTGCAGTTCGCGCTCCGCGAGTTCAGGGCCAAAAGTTTCGGCACCGGGAACAGGATGGCTATCGTTCTCTTCACCGATGGCCGCCCCAACCTGGCGGACGCACCTGTGACTGAGCAAGAACTGCGCACTTACTATGAGAACCTGGCCCCTCTGGTGGGCGAACTTCAGGAAGGGGGAGCGTCGCTTTTTATCTTGGGTATTGGGGATGCACAGAAGGACAGGGACAACTGGACGCGACTCATTCCCCCGGAGCATTACACTCCCGTCAGGAGCACGGGGGAATTGGCCGATGTCTACCATGACATCGTGGCTGACCTCACTGGAGTGGCCTCGTCCAAAGAGCAGATCTTGCCTGCCGGGCAGGCGGTGTCCATAAAAGTCGAGCCCTATCTGGAGCGTGTTGTCATCTCGTTCATGAAGAGCGACCCGGCCACCCGCATCAGTTTGACCTCCCCGACCGGCGCCGTCCTTAGGCCCACGATAGGGGCGGCCGATGTACACCACTCCATTTACAGCATCACAAGCCCGGACGCAGGAGAGTGGAAGGCATTCTGGGAGGGAGAGGGAGAAGTCCGCTACTGGGTGGACAGACAATATCCTCTTATGCGGGTGGAACCTATGGAATCTGCCTCTCTCGTGGGGCAACCCATCACCATCACGGCCAGCCTGGTTAGGAGTAATGTGACTGTTGTGGATCCCGACCTGCACCTTGAGGCGGAGATCACCCTGCCCGGCGGTGACGTAGTCACGCAACCCCTCTCGCCCGTTGGCGGCGGCCGCTACACTGGCGGCTTTGAAGACGTGAAAGCGGAGGGAACCTACACGGTGACGGCGAAGGCCATACTAGATGGCCTTCTCTTGTCAGCGCGACCGATGTCGATGATGGTTGAGGTCTTCCCGCTGTCCATACTACCAACGCCGACCCCTCAGCCGACCCAGACACCGGCGCCGGCAACGGTTACACCAATGCCCACCGCCACGCCCACTCCCATGGCTGGGTTGGTGGAGTTGTTAGGAAGATGGCGAGGCCCGATCCTGGTACTGATCGTCGTGGGTTTGGGGATGGCCTTCTGGTTCCTGTACAGAATAAGAGTATCGTCTGACAGGGAGAAAAAACCGCGTGCGGGGAGCCTGGTAGAGACCATTGGCGAGGTGAAGAAGGCGACGAGCCTTGGGCAGATAACGAAGATGGAGCTGGGTGAAGAGCAGATCAAGGCACAGGTAGTAGCAAAGCCCGTTACCAGGTGGTTTCCCAACAACGTGGGGCTTGGCGATGTGCACGTCGCGTGGGTTTTTCGTAACGAGGGGCCTGGCTCTGCTGAGATCCATCAAAGCGCTCTGTATTTGGGGGAACGAGAACTGGAGTGTGATACAAAAGGAGAGGTGCTGCTCTGCGGTGATCAGAAGCGCGTACAGTTCACGTTGAGCAAACTCGCAGGCTCTGAACTCCCCGCTGATCTGGATCTGGTGCTCGCTGTTTCACTGAGTGACAGGTGGAAACGTCGCACCGAGCGTATCTCTTATCTCCATCGGGGGTTCAGGGTCCTGAAGACTTTTCGTGGACCTGTTATTGGAGAAGAAATAGTCGGATTGCTCCAATCCAATAGCCCCTTGACCTCTGATGAGTTGAGGCAGTATTGCTTGGAAGCGAATCTGTATGTGCATTGTAATCAACTTGCTTTGCTGCAACTCCTGGAGTATAGTGGGGGCTATCCTTTGCTCGTGCATATCTTGCTAAATGGCCTGGTCAGGTATCTGAAAGATGGGGAAAGGTGGGAGACAGGCCAGCCGAGATATGTCACGTGCACCGATGTTCCTGAGGTCGTTGAATACATTGTTGGCTGGGATCTGATGTGCCTTCCAGGGCTTATCGCCAGGGCATGGGACGATTTTCCGTTGGAAGCAAAGCGGATGCTGGAGAAGAGAGATGGGCGATACAGACTGCGAGCGAGGTTGTTTGAGGAATGGCTTCGAGCACGCCAAGAGCGAGACCGGGCGCTTCAATCAGCCTGATCTCACTTTGAGGCAGGGGGTGTGTGCGGGGTGGGCCGAATGAACCAGGATGAACCAGGCTGCGAGGAGGAATGTGTTGATTAGACGCGAAAAAGCTGGGCTGCGGCAAAGCGGGAAAACCATAATGGCCTTCATTAAACCTGGAAGATCGAGATTGCTCATCGGATGCATTCTGGGAATAGTGCTTGCGCTTCTGTTTGTGCGGTCCTCAGCCTACGTCTGGGCCCAGGAGCCAGGGGACAGGCCTGTAAGCTTGGACGTTATCCTGCTGATTGACAATTCGTGGAGCATGTCCCATGGGAACCCGGTGACCGGGGTACCGCCGAGCGATCCTGAAGATCTGCGTATCCGGGCGGCGAAGTTCCTGGTGGACTACCTCAGGGCCAATGCCGAGGCATTGGGGGCCAACTATCGCGTGGGGGTGGTTAGTTTCGGCGGGGAGGTGGGCGACGTCATTCCCCTGCGCCTGCTGCAGGATGACACCGTGCGCGAGGGCATCCAGGCCGAGGAGATCCGACGTACTGACTTCCTTGGCCCCTTGCAGTTCGCAACCAAGGAGTTCAGAGAAAAAAGCTTCGGCACCGGGAATAGGATGGCCGTCATCCTTCTCACCGATGGCCGCCCCAACCTGACGGACGTACCTATGTCTGAGCAGGAACTGCTAGACCATTTTGAGGATTTGGCCCTTCTGGTGGGCGAACTTCAGGAAGGGGGAGTCTCGCTTTTCGTCCTGGGCATTGGGGATGCGCAAGAAGACCGGGACAACTGGACGCGACTCATTCCTCCGGAGCATTACATCTCCATCACGAGCGCGACGGAATTGGCCGACGTCTACCATGGCATTGTGGCTGGCCTCATTGGAGTAGCCGTGTCCGAGGGGGAGACCATTCCCGCCGGGCAGACAGTGTCCGTTGAAGTCGAACCCTACCTGGAGCGTGTCGTCTTCTCCTTTGTGAAGAACGACCCGGCCATTCACATCATTTTGATCTCCCCGACCGGCGTCATCCTCACGCCCACGATAGAGGCGGCTGATATACACCACTCGATTTACAGGATCACAAACCCGGATGCAGGGGAGTGGAAGGCATTATGGGAGGGGGTGGGAGAAGTCCGATACTGGGTAGATAAACAATACCCCATCATTCGGGTGGAGCCCATAGAATCTCCCTCTCTTGTGGGTCAGCCCATCACCATCACGGCCAGCCTGGTTCGAAATAACGTGACCATTGTAGATCCCGGACTGCATCTTGAGGCGGAGATCACCCTGCCTGATGGTGACGTAATCACCCAGGTCCTCTCGTCCATTGGCGAAGGCAGGTACACTGGTAGCTATAGAGGTGTGGAGATGGAGGGTGCCTACACGGCAACAGCGAGGGCTTTTCTTGATGACGAGGCGCTGAGCGTGCGCCCTCTGCCTGTGACCGTGGATATCTTGCCGTTGCCCGTGGTTGCAACGCCAACGGTCCAATCGACTTCGACGCCAACTCCGAGACCTAGTCCGATGCCTTCCCCTTCGGCTACGCCTGCAGCAGAGCAAGGCACACCAGCGTCTACTCCCACAGTCACTCCAAAGCCACCGTGGGCAGGCCTTGTCCCGCCCGGACTGGAGCCATTTTTCTGGCCTATAGTCGGGGGACTTGGAGTACTAGCACTAATTCTAATTGTTTTGATTTTGCTATTCTGGCCTCAGGTGCAGTTTATGGAGGCTATCCGCTCACGTGACTACGCTCACGCGCGGGATATGCTCGATGAGCGAGATAAGTTAACAGGAGCACGGTGGTTGTATCGTGCAGAGGATTATGTGTGCAGAAAATTGTACAGCCGGGAGTCAAAAGGACGAGTTGTATATAAGGAGCTAGTATCTACTTATCTAAGGAAGGCTAAGGAAATCTACGAAGCAGGTAAGGAATCTGACTTTGAAACTCTGCGCACTCAATGTGCTTTTGTACTAGAATGTATCAAAAACGATAGCTTTCCGACCCGGCTGAGCAGTAAAATACGGGATCCTTTCGTAAGGTGGTTTAACGACGCCGTTGGCATCGATCTTGGCGATCCCCGCAGAGTGGGAGAACTGCTTTCGCACACGAAAGACCCCGACAAACTTCGAGAACTTTGTCAAATAGCTAACCTACGAGCCCTTGAAGAGGAAAAGGAGTGGAGGGAAGAGGTTGAACCGAAATTTCGGGACGTAATGGAACAGACGTTATCGGATGGGGGGTGGGGAGGAATCGTTACCTTTTGGAGATTGGGAGACCAAAGTATTGCCACGCCGTTCCTGGGGCTTGTGGGGGAAGTCTTTGTCGAGCGGGAGGAAAACACCCTAAAGGGTATCTTGAACTTTGTTAATGCAAATCCAGAGCCCCATAGTAGATTCTATGAGGCTCTACATAGGGTGTTCAAGTATGCATCAGAAAAAGCACGGTACAAGGCGCGAGAAATATCGGAAAAGGCCCGGCGTAAGGCACAAGAAGCATCAGAAGAAGCACAGTGTAGAGCGCAAGAGTTGTCAGAGGAAGCACAGCGCCAAGGGCTTAGTTCTCTTCTATGTGATGGATATGCGAACCTTCTCTGGGCTGTTGCAAATAAGAATGCCAGAAAGGTATCCTTGGCATTAAGAAGCATTCTGGACGCGTTGAGTGCTTATGATCAAGGCAGGCATATGCAACGTAGAGAGGATGTACTTGGATTCTGCTACCTGCTGATGGGGTTGGACATTAGGATGGCGCTGTCCGGTGATAGAAGAATTAGATTCTTTGTTGATGAAGTTAAGGACTGTCTTGAGCACAGTGTTCTCTATGAGGGCTTGCTTGACCCTGGCGGACTACTTGCACTTCAAGATCAGCAACTAATAGACGACGCTGGAAGTGCAAGGACATTCTTAACTAACCTGCAGAATGTAAGAAGGGCAATCACTGGCAGTGAAGCCTTACCTGAGTTTGAAAAGACCGTGGTGGCAGTTCTGCTGGGGGGGCTGGAAGAAGTAGCTCAAAGGCGAAGCAGCGACAGTTCGCAAGAAAGTACGACAGAGGAGGGGCCTCATGGCGGGTGAGCTCTATCTGAGGCTTCGACTTGAGAACAGCGGCGGATCCCCTAAATATGAGCCTGCATCAGGAACCCTGTCAATACGCCTGGATGCACAAGACTATTTACTTCGATTCACACGCTTCTTAAACCCCTCACCACCGCCATCAACGGATGAGGCTCTCGCCAAGGACTGGTACGATACTTTCCTGGACTTTATATGCGAATGTAGGGAGTGGCGCAATAGCATGGGCATCGCAGATTCACAATACTCCAAGATCATCCTTCAACTTTCCCCAGATGAGCGCAGTATTGTTAATTCTGTTCCACTAGCGATTGATCAGGTATGTTATTATTCGCTATCAGACAAACAGGAGAGGGACATGGAGTTCGTCCAGGCTGTCGAGAAGCAAATCATATGTAGTAAGAGCCTGAGAAGCTGGGAGTTAGACAGCGAATTAGATCCGGATTCTGATAAAGTCGTGATAGTTTCGTATGCTGATGATGATCATAAGTCTCAGGTGGCGAGAGAGGCTGTGTCCATCATAAGGAGACTCGCCGGTGGGTTCTTGGAAAATGGGCAGCAGGTAGCCTGTCACATAACTCACCCAGATGATGCAAAGGAACTGCTAAGGTCCCATGCTTGTTTGACAGGAGAGCCGTCTGTAATTCCACCGCCTCGAAGGAATGAGAGACAGCAAGAATTGAAGAAGGCGAGGGTTATTTGGCTTTACAACGTCTTTAAGGATGGTGTCATTGAGATCCTTACAGATATACCGCCTGACAGTAAACTGCTGCTCTATCTGATCGGTCCTGGCACTGAGCAAGGTCTGCAAATTCGCGATGAGTATCTCGGTCCATCACTTACGGCAGATGATTTCCTAGATCCGGAGCTCGAATGGCGGTTAAGAAACATCAGACTACTCTACCTCAGCTTTTCGTACAGTTCTGAGCAACCGACGGCTTTGATTGGAGCCAGAAGGGGCTTTCTCTATCGGCTCCTTCGCCACTCCCCTCGAATCGCTGCATTAGTATGCTTTCGTTGGACTCTTCAACGAGAAGTTCTCGGGACTATCTCTAGAGTCTTCCATAGGGACTACCTGAGAGACACCGTGTTGCTTTCAGACATATCCCGGTCATTGTTCAAAACCAGAGAATACGTATATGATCTATGGAAGCGAGGGGATATCAATTACTTTTGCGCTTGGGCAGCGCCCATGTTGATCACGCAGAGATCAACCGTTACGCCATCCGACGAACGCCCCTCGCCGCACCCTGGAGTGGAGCACGACGCAGACCGTGCAGGGACAGACGCAGACCCTGGTAGGAGGTTGCGCGAAGATTTGTGGAACAGCCTAGAACTAGGACCAACCTAGGGGATTGCAACACTCGGGTTGTCCGTCAGCCAGCACGGCCCTTCGGCTTTCTGCTCTTTTTGTTCACCGGAGAGCTTGCCTGCAGTCTAAGCGTTGGGGAGAATTCCATGTCACCACTAGCCGCTCTGGGAGAGCGTTTGAAAACCCTAGCGTGGAAGAATATGAGAAGTACGATCTCAATCTATTTTATGCGCTTGCTTAGAAGCGAGCCGATTTTCTATGCGCTTAGCGGGGTATTCGCTGGCGGTGGAGTCGAGCGCATAGCCAGCATCTTGGCAGAACATGCAAACGCCCCGCAAGGAGTGCCCATACCCATACTGGACATTATATTGGCTCTACTGCTCATTGTAGTTGGGCTCTTCTTTGCTCTGGTTGCGGACGAGACTGAGAAATATGAGGCGAGTGTAACTAGGCAAACCGACCTTGCTCGACTGCGGATCGTTGTGGATGCAGCGCAGAGGAAACAGCACTTGTCTCAAGAGAACCTAGACGCGTTCATCAAAGACGCGATTGAGGAGGAACGCAGGCACCTGGATCTTCGTGTGAAGGATCGGGAGAGACAATGGCGCTCCAGAGCGGTCACGTGGCTGCTATGTGGGACAGTATTCATAGTTGTAGTTGTAGTTGTCCCAGTGGCTGGCATGATTTGGTCTCAAAGGACACAAGAGTCGATCGAGCACCCTATCATATCCTTGAAATGCAGCCCGTGCACGATAGCCCCAGGTGAGACGGCACTTGTGACTTGGTATACAGATAGGGCAGAAAGGGTCTTTCTGAACGACCAGAGAATGCCGGTCAGGGGCTCTGTTAGAGTTGGGCCAGAGGAAAGCACCACCTATGACCTACGCGCTGTAGGGCTAAAGGGTGAAGCACAGACCGAAGTCATAGTCTTCGTGCAAGAACGCTCCACCTCGACGCCCACTTCTAAGCCGAGCGTCGTGCCTGCTCCGACTGATAGCAGGGACTAGGCTACACAGCTGTGTCAAGTAAGCACTGACTCGCCTGACAGACAAGCCCACTTTCTGCGGTTGTATCCCTCTCAAGACCGTTGCAGGTGCAGAAGCCATCGGACATATCCACCACCTGCGAGAGGATAGTTAAGGCCGTTCCCCTGGGGAACGCAGAGGGGAAGAGACCGGCAGCGCAGGCGTGTGGAAGTCCCTTATGCGGGAGGAACCCGCAGTGTCAACAGCGTCACCTCCGGCCGGCAGTTGAAGCGCACCGCTGTGCAGATCAGCCCCCCAAAGCGGAGGGGAGCATCCCCGCCTCCTGGGCCTGCTAGTGGAGAGAGCATCTCCGCGCAGGAGAGAGCGTAATGTAGAAACGGAAAATTGCCTTCACCCTCTCAGAAGATCTATCATAATGGAGTGATCCCCAAATGCCCAAAAGAACGAACCCTCACCAACCCTCCCCTGCCGTGGTGGTAGACACGAGTGTCCTGATGGAACTTCCCGCGGCATATAGGTTCGACTGGGGGGGGCAGCCCGTCACTGTCTACATTCTCGACGCGGTGGTACGTGAATTGCGCGGCCTGGCGCGGGGCAAAAAGAACGTCGCCAGGGCCGCGGCGGCCCGGCGTGCGCTTTCGATCCTGGATAGCCTGCAAGAGCGTCCACTACCCGAGGGACTGTCCAGGTCGAATACCTCAGGACGCCTCGTCGTCGCCAAAGCCCCGGCAGTCATTTCGCCGCCACTTGATCCGGAAAGCGTAGACCATCAGCAGATCGCGCTGGCTCAGGCGCGTCTAACTGAAGGCTTTTGCGCCATTGTCACGCGAGACAAGGAGATGGCCGATATCGCTATGTGTGCCTCTCCCCCCGTGCCGGTCATCACAGTACCCAGCGGCGGCATGATGGAGACGACCATCCGCCGACAGTTGGCGAGGCAGATACGCTGGTGGAAGTTGTCTCGCCGTGAAGAGGCGGAGAAACAGAAAGCGCGCCCGGTCAAGCCTGCCAGCCAGAGGTCCAAGACGGGCCTCGAACGCCGGGCAAAAAGATTGGAACGAGTGATAAGTAATCTGTATGGCCGGGTCCGCTCTATGCGTCATCGCGCTGTCCTCAGTATCGCTCCGCTGGAGGCACGTTTGGCTCTCACCGCCCATCTCGTCCGCGTCCTGACACAGCACAAGAATCGCGTCGTCTTCCTGTTCACGGAAGACCAGGCGCAGGCCGCGTACTGGGCTGGCGAGTTGTGCAAGCGATGCAAACTCCCGTCCGGTGCCGTGTGCGTCTTCGGTGAGCGTGGCTTGCCTCGGGTTCGCGATACCCGGGTCGTTGTCTATCGCTACTCTCAGATTGAGCAGCGCTACAACCAACACGCCGCCCGATTTGCGGATGTCGGTCGCCGTATCACAGCCATTGTAGACGGTTGTGATCTGCTTGATCCGGTTTGGATCGCTATGCTTCTCTTTGGCTGCAATCAGTTTATCGGTTTCACTCGCTACCCGATTGGCCACCCTCAGGCGGCGGCCAGCCGCATGCTGACCGCTTTCTTCCAGCAGCAGGCAGTGGCCACTTATACCTTCGCAGACGCCGAGGAAGACGGCTGGCTACGTCCCTTTGATTTACTGCGCCATCCCATTGCCTTGCAGGAAGACGAACTCCAGAAGTACAGAGAGATGAATGACCAGTTCATCACTGTGCACAACGAGGTGATCCGCCGCTACCCGGAACTGGACGACGCTACGGACTTCTGGAAAGCGCTGCACCGTCTTCTTGGAAGAGTCGTGGACCACCAGGCTGCCACCCTGTTCACGCTACGGGAGCGTCGCGAGGAACTGGCGCATATGGCCAGAGCCAAGCGTGAGGTGGTCGTGGATCTGCTGAGTGAGGCTGGCCAGCCAGCACGTTGCCTGATTCTTGACGTTGAACGACTCTGGACGAACGTGCTTCGCAAGACGCTGACCGATCGAGGGATGGCTGTTGAGGTGCTCGAACGTTTGTCCGATGCGGCTGCCCGAGAAAGCCTGTGGCGTCGTTTCGAGAGGAGAAAGGTGGATTGCCTGATTCTCCAGGATGTCCCACCGGTGAGACTGGTGCGCGCACACATCAACCGGCTGATCATAATGACGCCGTTGACCCCCTTGCGCACGCTGGCGGCTACCGTGGACTGGGCGCTTTCGCATGCCGTTGGTGGGCCAGCCATGTATGTTGACCTGCTCTATACCAGCGAGACCCCGGAACAGCAGGCGATGATGGACTTTGCTGATATGTGCTTCGGGTTGCGGTTTCGCCGTTAGGGGGTTGCCAGGCGAACCGCGTGGTCACCCTCGCGATGGCCGGGGTGCGGGTCGAGACGGCTACCGCTGGGATAGGAGGGGCAAATGCCGCAGCCTCAAAACCGTCACCTCCGGCCGGCAGTTGAAGCGCACTGCCGGGCCGATCAGCCCCACGCCCCGGTTGACGTAGAGCCACATATCGCCCACGCGGTAGAGCCCCGCCGGATACTTGCGGCCCAGGTAGGGCAGAAACGGCGCTCCGATGAAAGGCAACTGCACCTGCCCGCCGTGGGAATGGCCCGAAAGTTGCAGGCTCACCCGCCCATCGGCTGCCACCTCGTCGGCGTAGTCGGGCTCGTGGGCCAGGAGCACGACCGTGACTCCGGCAGGCATTCCCGCTAACGCTTTCTCCAGGTCGGCATATCGCTCCCTCACATCGTCCACCGCCGCCACCCATAGCCCATCCGCTACCTCCCGTGCCGCGTTGCGCAGCACGGTGATCCCGGCGTCGGTCAGCGCCCCGGCGACGGTGTCGGCGTCTGTCCAGTGGTCGTGGTTGCCCAGGCAGGCCAGCACGTTACCCCCCCCAGCCCCCCCGAAGCGGGGGGGAGCCACCCCGCTGGAGGCTGCCAGCGGGGAGAGCGATTCTGCACAAGAGGCAGCGTACTCGGCGGATACTGAAACGTAGTCACCGGTCACCACGACCAGATGGGCCTCCTGCTGCAATGCCAGTTCCACCGCCTGCGAGACCTGTTCCTGCGTCACCTTTGGCCCGCGATGCAAATCGGAAAGTTGCACGATCGTGAAACCGTCGAGCCTGGCTGGCAGGTCGGGGATTGGCACGTCTACCCGCTCCACCGCCAGCCAGTGCGGCTCGACGAGTCTGGCGTAGCCCACTCCGCCGAGGGTCGAGAGCCCGGCCGTCGCCGTGCCACCCAGCATCAACTTGAGAAACCGCCGCCGCGTAACCTTGTATACCATGTCTTCATTATACGCCTTCCTCCGCAATCCGCAATTCTCCAATCTCCAATCTCTAATCTCTAATCTCTAATCTCTAATTTCCAATCTCCACTCTCCGCTCCCCAACTTGCCTTCTCCCCGCAAGCGCGGTATACTGTCACTAAACCAACCAACTAACCAACCAACCAACCGACCAACTAACTAACCAACCACCCAGCCAACCAAAATGCGTCTCAAACACATCACACTCCAGGGCTACAAGTCCTTTGCTACCAAGACGGAATTCCTGTTCCCCACAGGCATCACGGCCGTCGTCGGCCCCAACGGGAGCGGGAAGTCGAACGTCGCCGACGCCATCCTTTGGGTGTTAGGCGAGCAGCGTATGCGCGCTTTGCGGGGCAAGTCCAGCGCCGACATGATCTTCGCCGGCGGGCGTCGCCGCGCCCGGTCCGGCATGGCCGAGGCCTCCTTGACCTTCGACAACTCCGACGGTTGGCTGCCCATTGAATTCAGCGAGGTCACCATCTCCCGCCGCGCCTATCGCTCCGGCGAGAATGAGTACCTCATCAACGGGGCGCGGGTGCGCCTGCGCGACGTGACCGAAATGCTGGCCGAAAGCGGCCTGGGGCAGCGTGCCTACACCGTCATCGGCCAGGGACTGGTGGACGCGGCGCTCTCACTGCGTCCCCAGGAACGGCGCACGCTCTTTGAGGAGGCCGCTGGCATCAGCCTCTACCGTGCCCGGCGGGAGGAAGCCATCCGGCGCTTGGACGAGACGCAGCGTAATCTGGAGCGCGTCTATGACATCGTCAATGAAATCACCCCCCGCCTGCACCGCCTGGAGCGGGAGGCGGGGCGGGTGGAGGAACATCGCCGGCTGACCGTCCACCTGGAGCGATTGCAGCGCACCTGGTACGGTTACCATTGGGGTCGCCAGCAGGTTGTGCTGGACCGTGTTCTGGAAAGGGCATCTGTTCTGGAATCCAGCCTGGAGGAACAGCAGGGGGGTGCGTCTGCTCTAAGTGGGCGACTGACTCAACTGCGTCAGCATGAGAGTGAACTGCGTCTCAGGCTGCGCGATTGGCACCGCGAAGGCGCCGACCTGCACGCCAAGACTGACAAAGTGCAGCGCGGACTGGCCGTGGCGGAGGAACGGGCGCGGCTGCTGATGGCCCGGCGTGAGGAATTGCTGGCCGAACTCGAACCCCTGAGCGATCAGCAAGAGGCGCAGGTCGGGCAGGTCGTCGAGGCCCGCGCCCAGGTCGAGCAATTGGGACGCGGACTGGCGGAGCGCAAGAAGCGGTTGGCGGACCTGGAGCAAGAGTGGGAGAGCGTCCAAGAGCAGGCGCAGGAGCCGGCCCGGCGGCGTACTCGGGTCGAGCAGGAGTTGCGCGCCCGTCGCGCGGGGCTGGGAAGCCTGAATCAGGCACTGCTCGAAGTCCGTGCGGAGGCTGCTCGTCTGGTAGGCGAGCAGGAGGCGCTGGGCAGGATGCGCGATGCCTGGGTAGCCTATGGCTCTGGCGTTCAGACGCTGCTCCAGACTGATTTGGATGGCGTCGTCGGGCCGCTGGCGACGTTGATGCAGGTACCTCCTGAGTGGGAGCATGCCGTCGAGGCGGCGCTGGGCGCTGATCTTCAGGCCATCGTTGTGGAACGGGCGTCCGTCGTTGAGGCGGTACGCGGGGCGCTGCAATCGGGAGGAGGCCGCGTGACCCTGCTACCGCTGGATGGCCTCCGCCCACCTCCGCAGTTGCCCCCGGGCGCTCTCCGCGCCGCCGACGTCGTCACATGCGACGAGAGCGTGCGACCGGCGGTCGAGACGATGTTGGGGGCTGTGGCCCTCTGTGAGGACCTACCGGCGGCCCAGGCGTTGCTCACCAATATGCCGCCGGGGAGCCGTTGTGTCACCAGTACGGGCATCGTCCTGCGAGCCGAGGGCGCGCTCTCGGTGGGACAGGCCGGAGCGGGCGGCGTTCTTGCAGATGAGCGGGCCCGGCGGGAACTGCCCACTCGACTGGAGGAGACCCACCAGCGCTGCCAGGAAATCGAGGAGCAGCAGCGAGCGGGGGCCGAACGGATAACAGCGCTGGAGGCCGAGTTGGAAGAACTGGACCGGCAGGCAGCGGCAGCCAGCGAGGAGAAGGCGCGCACCCTCCGAGATATGCTGGGGAAGGCTCGCACCGAGGTCGCGGTGGCCGAGGAGTCACTTCGCAGCCAGCAGGCTGCTCTGCAAAGGGAGACGGCACTGTTAGACCGGCTTCGGGCACAGATGTCTGCCCGGCGCCAACGGGCTGAGGAACTGGAGGCTGAGCACGCTGCTGTCGTCGCCCGAGTCCAGGAATTGCGCGCAGAGTCCTCTCGGATGGGTGCGCAGTGGCGCGATGTGCGCACGCACATTCAGCCGGCCGAGGAGGAACTGGCACATCTCGGCGAGGAACAGACGGCGTTAGAAGAGCAAGAGCGGCGGGCCCGCGACCGGGTGCGCGAAATGGAGGCCCGTCATGGCCGCGCCCAATTGGAAGTCGCCCGCTGCCGGGATGAGTTGCGGCTCCTTGCACGGCGCATCGAGGAAGACCTGGGGTTGGTCGAACTGGAATTGGCGGAGAGTGTCACGGCACAGGCTCCGTTGCCGCTGCGACCGTTGGTCTCTCAACTCCCCATCGTTGAAGAACTGCCCGAAGGGTTAGAGGATGAGATCCGGCGTCTCAAGACCCGCCTCCGCCGGTTGGGGTCGGTCAACCCCAATGCCCCTGACGAATATGCCGAGGCCCAGGAGCGGCATTCTTTTCTCACCGAGCAATCGGCTGACCTGGAGACCGCCTCGGCCCGACTGCGCCAGGTGCTGGCCGAATTGGATGAATTGATGGAGACCGCCTTCCGGGAAACATTCGATGCGGTGGCGGCCAGGTTCTCTGAGACGTTCCCGGTCCTCTTCAACGGCGGCACAGCGCGGCTGGAGTTGACCGACCCTGGAGATCTGATGAACACCGGCGTGGACATCGTCGCCCGGCCTCCAGGCAAGCGCGCGCAGCGGTTGGCGCTCCTCTCCGGCGGGGAGCGGGCGTTGACTGCGGCCGCGCTCCTGTTCGCCCTCCTCCACGTCCACCCGACCCCGTTCTGTGTGCTCGACGAGGTGGACGCGATGCTCGACGAGGCGAACGTGGGCCGCTTCCGCACGCTGCTGGAGGAGTTGGCGCAGCGGAGCCAGTTCGTCGTCATCACGCACAACCGGGTCACTATTGAGGCCGCCGACACCATCTACGGCGTCTCAATGGGGACGGATGGAGTTTCGCAGGTGGTGTCGCTCAAACTGGAGCAGAGCAGAGAGCAGAAGTAGGGAGTAGGGAGTAGGGAGTAGGAAGTAGGGAGTAGAGATGCGTCTGGCGGTTCTGGCTGATGTTCACGGCGATTTGCCTGCACCAATCTCCAATCTCCACGTCGCCATTCTGACCACCGGTGGCACGATCGCCATGCGGCACGACGCTGCGGCGGGTGGGGCGATTCCCCTCCTCGGCGCGGATGAACTCACGGCGGCCTTGCCGTCTGGATTGCCGGAACTGG
>JAUWNP010000272.1 GCA_030612585.1 Anaerolineae bacterium | reverse complement strand
GCTTGGAACCTGAAGATGTACTGCAATTGTCGCAACCTTTTCAACTTCCATTACCTTGGTAGGGGTATACCTGTTCTGGACTATCGGGGGTATACCATTAATGGACTCTACAGTTCATTGGTCATTGTTCATTGGTCATTGTTCATTGTCTCCTACCGCGTCTCCTGCCGCCGCACCCGCAGCACGGCCACCAGCAGCAGTACCAGCGCCAGCGCCAGGTAAAACACAGTATAGACGATCCAGGCGGATGGGATCAGAATACGACGACCGGACCCCACAGACTGCCAGAAAAACCAAATCGTGCTCTCCTCCTCCAGAGTAACCTCGGTGAAAATCGCCGCTGTGATGGGACTGAGACCGGCAGTGAGATAGAGCGCGTAACTCATGACGGCCTGCACGACCCAGGAAGGTCCCGATGAGCCGTAACCGTACGCAAAGGGATCCAACAAGGCAGCCGAAATCGCCAGCAGTATCGGCAGCCCCACCGTCGTCAGCAGCGCCGTGGCGTATGACAGCACAGTGGAGGCGAGCGTCGTGCGCACGAGCGAGGAGAAAAAAATACCAATCGCGGCGAAGGCGAAGGCGGTCACCAGCAGAACGACCAGCGCCAGCACCAACTCCTCCACCACGACGCCCCCCAGGACAAAGGCCAGACTCTCCAGCGGCACTGCGGCCAGGATGAGCAGGAACATATACGTCAACGCGGAGGTCAGTTTGCCAGCGACCAATTTGCGAGCCGGCAGAAGCGTCGTCCGCAGCAACTCGTAGGTCTTGCGCTCCCGCTCGCCGCTGATCGCCCCGGCGCTGAAAGCCGGCGTGATGAACGTGACCATGAAGATCTCGATAAGGACGACACTGGCAAAGACAGTCTTGCCCAGATAAGCCATATCCGGCCCGCCGCCAGGTCCACGAGACGACGCGCTGTAGGCATAGTAGATGATCGCGGTGAAGCCACTCAACAGCAGCAGATACACAGTCAACACGACAAATGCCCGCGCGCCACGCATGCGCCCCCGCAGTTCTTTGATCAGCAGGGGATTGGACTCACCACGCAGCCAACCCCTCCCCCGGCCCCTCCCCTGCGAGGGGAGGGGAGTATCGTCCTCAATCCAATGACTCATCTGTCCCCCAACCCATCCCCTGCAAGGGGAGGGGAGTATCAGGTGATTCAACCGCTGCAGACGTTTCTCGCACAGCCCCTCCTCCTACATCCGCTCCCATACTCCCTACTCCTTACTCCCTACTCCCTTCTACGACACAACCCCCTCCGTCAGCCGCATAAACACGTCCTCCAGGTCGCCGGCCTCCTCGCAGAACATGACCACCGGGAAGCCCGCGCCCACCAGTTCGCTCAGTAGTCGGGCCAGCGTTTCGTCGTCCCCGGAGAACGCGACTTGTAGATCGCCCTCACCGTTCCCCACCACCGGTTCGACGTCCACCACGTCCGACTGCCCCGCCAGCCACGCCTGCGCCTCCTCGACCTGTCCCGTCAGCCCCACTTTCACGACGCGCTGGGCCTGAATGTGCTGCCGCATCTCCGCTAGCCGGCCAGTCGCCACCAGTCGCCCCGCCTCGATGATGCCGATGTGCGTGCAGATCTCCTCGATCTCGGAGAGAATGTGCGACGAGACGAAAATCGTCTTGCCCATGGCCTGCAACTCGCGCAGCAGTTCGCGGATCTCGACCCGCGCCCGTGGGTCCAAGCCCGAGGCCGGCTCGTCCAGGATCAGTACCTGAGGATCGTGGGTCAGCGCCCGCGCCAGACACAGCCGCTGTTTCATCCCCCGCGAGAGCGCGTCCACGTAGTCGTCCCGCCGGTGGGCCAGGTCCATCAACTCCAGCAGGTCGCCCACCAACCCACACCGCGTCTCTGGGGGAATCTCGTAGCAGGCGGCGAAGAAGTCCAGGTACTCCCAGACCTTCATATCGCCGTAGACACCGAAGAAATCTGGCATGTAGCCGATGGCCCGCCGCACGTCCCGCCGCTCCTTGAGCACCGAGTGGCCCGCCACCCACGCCTCCCCCGCCGTCGGGCGTAAGAGCGTCGCCAGGATGCGCATCGTCGTCGTCTTTCCCGCCCCGTTCGGCCCGACGAAGCCGAAGACCGCTCCCTCTTCAACCGTGAGAGCCAGATCCTCCACCGCCGTCAACTTGCCGTATTGTTTGGTCAGCCCCCGCGTCTCGATGATCGTCATAATGTTGTTATCACCGCTGCCCTTTGATCGTGATCGTCAGGCTCTCTATGTCAGCCTGCCATTCGGCATCTGTCTCCAGCCGCACCAGCACCGAGCCTGACGGGAGGACGTAGGCCCCCGCGTTCGAGATCGAGTGTGACCTCCAGCCAACGTCCAATACGTCCCACCTGTCGCTCTCCTGGTTCCACAACGAGACCGTTGGCGGGTGAGACGTGCTCCCGTAACTGCTGCCCTGCATGTCCAATACCAGTTCGTCCACCTGCCGCACAGCCACCCCCGGCCATACCGTGAAGCGGAACACCACTTCCGCTTCTGGCTCCATGTGCATGCCCTCGGGCCACACTTCCACGCTGCCTGTGGTCTCCTCCACCTGGCGCTCAATCAGGCCCGGCGGGATGGTTACCCTCGCGCCGGTTTCCAGCCCTGCCACCGGCAAGTCGTAGACGTAGAGAACGGTTCCAACGCTCGAAAAAGGCCGGTCCACTACCTCAACCGGCAGTGGAACCTCTTCCTCGGCCCAGCCTATCAGGTACAGCCCTGGTGCCAGGCCCGTTCCACCAGGTGTTCCACCAGGGGCTCTACCCAGCCCCTCAGGGGCAAAAATCGCCTGCAGGAACTGGTAGCGCCGATATAGGTTACGGTCATCCCAGTAATTCCCCGGCCCCAGGATTTGCTCCGGCAACTGGGACGCGTAGTGATGCAACAGTGGAGCCACGCCACTCGCGACTTCGACGCTGACCGTGACCGCTTGCCCCGGCTCCAGGTCGCCCAGTTGTTGTTGCCGCCAGCCTGCAATCAACACAGCCCCCTCCAGCGACCCTTCCCTCATTGCCAGAGTCCCCTCCACCCGCAGGTCTCCCGTCGCGCTGGCAGCCAGCCGCAGGTCAGATTCCACAGGCGGCACAACCGCGTATCCCTCGGCGATGAAGGGCCGGATGCCCCCCACATCCACGCGTAGGCCGGTTATGGTCGAGCCTCCTGCCTCCTCGGCGATGTGCAACCGCTGTGTGGCCGGCCCGCTGTAGTAAGAATCGTCGGGCATCCGGTGCACCTGCGCGTCTTGCACGTGCACGTCGTAAGTTGTGCGCCGGGGCGAGAATAGCCCCACCAACTGGCTCACGCGCCCCGTCCCCCCCGAAGCGGAGGGCAGTCCCTGTGGCACGTGTACTACCGCCAGACTATGTACGATGGCCACGCCACCCCGAATCTGGAAACCGGTCACGTAGGCGATTATCGTAAATCCCACGACCAGGACCGGGATGGTCAACCAGGCCAGTTCTCGCCGGTCAAGTCTGCGCAGGACGAGGTAATTGACCGGGCCAATGAGCAACGTGTAGACGATCATGAAGGCCAGGATCTGCAGTGTAGATGGAAGTTCCAGCCCGGGGATAGAGTTGATCGCATCGCGGGCACTGTACCCATTGCGCACGGTAAGCCAGTGTGTGTCTGCGACCCCCGCCCCGACGATGAACTCCCACATCTGGGTATTGTCGTCCCAACGGACGAAAGGGTTCAGCCCGGCATCGAAGGCCAGGAAGTCCACCTTGCCCGCCCCGTAGGCACGGCGGGCCAGTAAGATGAGGTCCCCCTGCTCACCTCTCTGTTCGATGAGTGCTTCTCCATCCCCCAACGTTACCTCGGCCACGGCGTAGGGGCCCGGAGCGACGCCTTCGCCCAGCGCCCACAGATTTTCCACCGACCGCGTGCCACCATCTACCGTGACCGGCAGCAGGCGCTGCCCTGAGCGTAGCGAAGGAGCCTGCCCTGAGTCCGTCGAAGGGCCAGCCACGCCGGCGGCCGTGCGAGCCGCCCCCGCGCCGCCACCCACGATCAGGTGCCCCCCATGCGCCACCCACGTCTCCAGCGCCTGCCGCTGCTCAGCGCTGAGTGCGGCAGTGTCCACATCGTTCAGAATCAATACGTCGAGCGGTTCCCAGCCCAGCGGAGTGGGCGGCAGCGTTTCCAGGCCCAGGTGAGCCACCGCCGCCTGCCCACCGGCCGGCGCGACATCGCTCAGAAAATTGAGCGCCGAGGGGCTGCTGCTGATCACGCCGTAGAGCCGGTCCTCCTCGCCTAACCGTCTCACGTTGGCTGGCTGCGAAACGAGCGTCTCCCCACCGGAGGCCAGCCGCACTATCAGTTGGGTGGTCCAACCAACCGACGGCAGATACAGGAAAAACGCCTTGCGCGAGTGAGCGGGCAGCAACACCGGCCTGGCATACACGTCGCGCTCAGCAGTACTGCTCGCACCGCGCACGGCGACGTACAACTCCCCCTCGATATCTGCGCCCTCGTTCGAGAGCAGGATGTATACCGGGCACCAGCCATCCCGGCGGCAGTAGCCGTCGAAGCCAGCCGTGACCTGCATCGTCGGACCGCTCTCCTGACCGGCCACCGGCCCGCACGTCCAGGCCAAAAGGACCACGGCCGCCAGGAGACTCCAGATTATGCGTCTCATATCAAGTCCCTGAGCTTCGCCAGTTTCTCAAATCTCCAAATCTTAAATCCGTAGATCTCAAATCCTTCCGTGACTATTATAGCACATCCCCTATCAGGCTCAACTCCGACTGCCAGGCGAATATCCGACGATTGTTCGACGCACAGCGAGTGTAATGCCACGGGCCAGGTATCTGCTCAAAAGTTCGGGGAAAGAAACCGGGTTTTCCAGAAAAAACCCGGTTTCTCATCTGTCAAACCCCAGTTTATTGAGAAGATACCGTGCCAGGCACCTAAGCGGTGACTGGCACGTTCCATTCATAGCGCAGATTAGGGCCGCTCTCCTCCGACGTGGCGCGCTGGTTGAGGACGACGGCTGGTGGCAACGTCGGGGACGTGTCGAACGACCTTCAGACCGAGATTGAGGACGAATTGCTGAGCCGGGCGCTGCGCACGGCCACGCCCGTGGTGC
>JAUWNP010000225.1 GCA_030612585.1 Anaerolineae bacterium | reverse complement strand
GGGCTGGATTATATCGCGCGTCACATCCGATTCGAGGCGTTTGGCCGAGTTGGTGACCTGGGGGTTGCTGGACGTCACCTGGGGTTTTATGAACATTGTCACAGCGGTTTGCTTTATGATGATCATCAACTGGAAACTGGCTCTCGTAGTGTTCGCCATCATTCCGGTGCTGGTGGTCGTGGCGGCCCGATTCAGGAAAAAGATCATTGTAGAGTACCGGAAGGTTCGCAAACTCAACTCGAAAATCACCGGCGCGTACAACGAGAACATCCAGGGCGTGCGGGTGGTGAAGGCGCTCTGCCGGGAGGAGGAGAATCTGCGCGAGTTCGGTGATCTGACGGGGGAAATGTACCGCGCATCCTACCGGGCGGCGTATCTGTCGGCGCTGTTCCTGCCGATGGTGCAGTTGGTCAGCGCGGTGGCGTTGGGCAGCATCGTCTGGTACGGCGGTCTGCAAGTGCAAGTGGGCGCTCTGACCATCGGTGGCATCCAGGCGTTCGTCGGGTATATCACCTTTATGCTCTGGCCAATCCAGGACCTGGCCCGCGTCTACGCCGAGATGCAGCACACCATCGCCTCGGCCGAACGCGTCTTTTCGCTCGTTGACGCGCTGCCCGAGGTGACCGACCGGCCCAGCGCGATTGACCCGGGCACCATCCGGGGCGACGTCGAGTTCGACCACGTGGATTTCTGGTACGAGGAGGACAACCCGGTGCTACAGGACTTCACGCTGAAGGTGAGACGGGGCGAGACGATCGCGCTGGTCGGGCCGACGGGCGGGGGCAAATCCACCATCGTCAACCTGGTGTGCCGCTTTTACGAGCCGACAGGGGGTATTATACGCATCGGCGAGCGGGACTACACCGAACTATCGCTGCACGGTATACAATCGCGGATCGGGGTGGTGTTGCAGACGCCGCATCTCTTCTCCGGCCCCGTCCGCGAGAACATCCGTTACGGGCGGCTGAACGCCAGCGACGAGGAGGTCGTTGAGGCGGCCAAACTGGCCGGCGCACACGATTTCATCGCCACGTTAGAGAAGGGCTACGACGAAGAGGTGGGCGAGGGCGGCGTATTGCTCTCAGTCGGCCAGAAGCAATTGGTCAGCCTGGCGCGGGCGGTACTGGCGCAGCCCGAGATCTTTATCATGGACGAGGCGACCAGTTCGGTGGACACACTCACCGAGGCGCTGATCCAGCAGGGGATGGAGACGCTGATGCAGGATCGCACCAGTTTCGTCATCGCCCATAGGCTTAGCACGATCAAGCGGGCGGACCGCATCCTGGTTATTGAGGATGGACGCATCGCGGAGATGGGCAGCCACGCCGAACTGTTGCGCGCCGGAGGGCACTACCACCGGCTGTACACACAGCAGTTCCGGCGACAGTTGGAGCAGGAGTATGATGTATTCAAGACACCTGCGCTTGCCCCGGTGGCGGCGTAGGCCATCTCCCGCTCCAGCCACGCCGAGGAGGGTGGTCAGGGCAAACGGTGCGTAAGCCATGATGATTCCAATGAGGGACAAAGGTGAAAACACAACTTCGAAAGTACAGACCAGAGCAGGATTTTTTGCGGATTCGTGACTTTCTTGTCGAGACCTACCTGGCTTCTGCGGAACCCTACAACTGGGGTTTTGAGCGCTGGAACTGGGCGCGGTATCACCCAAGTATGTTTGAGGGAGACATTGAGAAAAAGATCCGCTTCTGGGAAAAAGTCGTTGGTATCTGGGAGAACGACGAGAACGAGATTGTGGGCGTCGTGAACGCAGAGGCACCCAGGTTTGGGGAAGCCTTTTTCCAGCGTCATCCGCAATACGCTTTTCTCCTTGACGAGATGCTTGACTATGCCGAGGAAACCCTTGCCGACAAGGAAAACAACACGCTCCGCATCTATGTTTACGACCACGCCGAGCCGTTTCGGACGTTGGTTCAAAAGCGTGGCTACCAACAAGACGTGGAGCATCCTGGATATGACTCGGTGTTCGTTATCGAGGGACTGCCTGAGCGGAAATTGCCGGAAGGGTATGCCGTTCAGTCTATGGCGCAGGAGAACGACCTTGAGAAGAGGTACAAAGTCCAGGGGTTGGGGTTCAATCATCGGGACCCGTCAGAGTGGGCGACCGTTTTCGCCTACCAGGAAATGCAAAAGGCGCCAGACTACCGGAAGGACCTGGATCTCTATGTCGTGGGACCTGGCGGCGAGTTTGTATCCTCCTGCATCGTTTGGTACGATGAACACAATCGGATGGGTTTCTTTGAACCTGTCAGTACCCATCTCGATTTCAGGCGCAGGGGATTCGGGAGGGCGGTCGTGATGGAAGGCATCCGGCGGATATCTGCCCTCGGTGCGGAAAAGGCCCGTGTCGGCTCAGGCCAGCCGTTCTATGAAGCGATTGGGTTCCAGAAGAACTGCATTGGCTATCCCTGGACGAGGCAGTTCTAGCAGGCTGCTGGAAAAGATGAAAAGTTCCTTTGAGGTGATGGACGCCAAAGCACTGCGATTCGCCAACGCCGAAGAGGATTATGTAGAGATGAAAGGAGCAAACTACGTATCTTCTCAATATTTAGGGGGGGATGACGACTGTAGGGCGGTTTTGCTAACCGCCGTCCGGTCGGATAGCAAATCCGACCTACACCCGCCCCAATTTTTTGAGAAGATGCCAAACTATGTTGTATTCTCGATCTCCACTATTCAACCGTTTGTACGAGCAGATCAACGCTATGCCGGTCATTGATTGTCACGAACACCTGACCGGTCCAGAGGAGCGACCTCCCTACAAGGAGCCGATCGCCTCATTGATCTGCGGCTACATGCTGAGCGACTTGCACTCAGCAGCTTTTGGCATCAGCGATAGTGACGTGGCACGCCTGGAAGATCAGGATGTTTCCACCGACGAGAAGTGGCCTCTCTTTGAGAAACTGTGGCATGCTACTGAGCACACCGCCTACGCACGGGTGACTAAACTGGTGCTCAAGAACGTGTACGGCGAAAGTGAACTGACCAGGGAGGCGTTGGATCGTGTCGCCGAGAAACTGACCGGCCAAACCGAAGAGGTCTATTTTCGCACCATTGACGAGGCTGGTATCCAGGTGATGTTGGTGGATGTGCTGGGGTGGCTGCCCAAAGGGTTGAGCAGTTTCCTGGATGGCAAAAAGACCTTCCCGGACAAGTGGCGGCCGATGATCTCGCTGCCCGGTTTGCACCCAACTACCATGAACTGGGAAACGATTGACTGCTATGGGACCCTGGCCGACCGGCACATCACCTCACTGGATGAGTACCTGGACGCGGTGTTCATCGTGTTCGAGCGATGCATGGAACGCGGGGCTATCGGCATCAAAGATCAGTCAGCCTACGTGCGGAACCTCTCCTATGACTTGGTGCCTAAAGCAGAGGCAGAGAAACAGTTCAACCGAATACTGGCCGCTCCACGTAACAGCCTGGGGTGGCCAGAGGGTAAACCGTTGAATGATTATCTCTTTCACCAGTATATGCGCTTTGCCCGTGATCTCGATCTGCCGGTGCAACTTCACACCGGTCACATGGCAGGTGCTTACAATCGGGTGGACAAGACCAACGCCGCCTACCTGGCCTCGGTGCTTGAACTTCACCGCGATGTGCGCTTTGATCTATTTCACGGCAATTGGCCATACCTGGGCGATTTGCTCTTTCTGGGCAAGAACTATCCCAACGTTGCCCTCGACTGCTGCTGGCTGCATATCATTGACCCCGACTATGCTTCTGAGTTGCTGGAGCGGTCAGTGCTGACTTTGCCGCATACCAAAGTGCATGGCTTTGGCGGGGATTACGGCGACGTGCCCGAGTTTGTCGCCGGGCATCTGCAAATCGCACGGGAGAATATCGCCGGCACGCTGGCACGCCTGGTCAAACGGGGGTGGCTGGAAGAGGAAGAATCTCTGTCGCTGGCCGCTGATTGGCTGTTCAACAACCCAAACCGGTTCTTCAAACTGGGTTTGGAGGAGATATAGAGAAAACGAACGGAAACATCAAGCCGCGCGATCTTCTGGGCAAGGAAGCATGGATGTAGATTGGATAGTGCACCATAGTCCCAGGAGATGGGCGCATACGGCGTATGCGACAGTCAAGGACATTTGCAGGAAGGAAATCCATCATGCCGTACTTTATCCGCAACGATAATCGTCTTTTCTACCGAGAGCAAGGCAAGGGTCCACTGTTGCTGATCTTGCCCGGTAACACCGTCTCGTCGGCTTGCCACGAGGCCGAGTTGGCCTACTTTGGTCAACGTTATCACGCTGTCTCCATTGACTTTTTGGGCACAGGCCAATCCGACAGGATCGCGGTCTGGCCGGGTGAGTGGTGGGAGCAAGGAGCACGCGACGCCAAGGCACTGGTCAAACACCTGGGCCAGGAACGTTGTCTGGTTATGGGCACCAGCGGAGGAGCAATTGCCGCCTTGTTGATGGCCCTTCTCTTTCCAAGGCACGTGCAGGCCGTCGTCGCAGACAGTTGCGTCGAGCGATTCTCTCCCGAGATGCTGCGGAAGAACGTAGAAGAGCGTTCCAGGCGCACGCCAGAACAGATCGCCTTCTGGCAACGTGCCCACGGCGATGACTGGCAACAGGTGGTAGATGCCGACAGCGACGTATTATTGCGTCTGGCTGAACGAGGCGGAGATTGGTTCAATGGCCGCTTGAAAGAAATCGTGTGCCCTGTGCTTTTCACTGCCAGCAGGGAGGATGATGCCTTGCCCAACGTCATACGCCAGGTGTATAGAATGCCCGAACAGGTTCCCGACAGCCGGGTTTTCTTGAACAATCGAGGAACCCATCCGTTGATGTGGAGTCAACCGCAAGATTTTCGCCACGTCAGCGACTATTTCTTGGGAACATTGGAGACGTAGAGCAGTTTGGAGGAATATGTCTAACATACACCCTCACTTTATACAGGGGCTAGAACTCAGCGCACTGTTCTACGAGGAAGCAGTCAAGCCAACTCTGGCGACGCATTTTCCTGGCGTCACCTACTCGGCCGCGCTGCTGGGGCATGGCTCCGACGTGCTGGGTTTCGACACGCCCCAGTCTATGGATCACGACTGGGGACCCAGGCTGATGCTGTTCCTGGACGGGGCTGATCGCGAGTCCTACCAGGACAAAATTGACCACGTGCTACGCCAGGAACTTGCCCGCGAAATTCATGGCTATCCCACTGATTTCGGTTTGAACGAGGATGGCACTTCCGTGATGACGAGGGGCGACAGTGGCCCAGTCAATCATCGCGTCGCTATTCACACCGTTCGCGCTTTCTTCAGCCACTATCTGAACTTTGACCCCGGTGAGGAACTGCGCCTGGTTGATTGGCTGACCTTCCCGGAACAACACTTGCGCAGCGTTGTCAGCGGTTGCATCTTCCACGATGGCCTGGGCCAGTTGGAGCCCATCCGGGCTAAACTGCACTACTACCCACGCGACGTGTGGCTGTATCTGCTGGCTGCCCAGTGGAGGCGCATATCCCAGGAAGAACCCTTCATGGGCCGTTGCGGTCAAGTTGGCGATGAGCTAGGTTCCCGCCTGGTAGCGGCCCGGCTGGTGCGTGATTTGATGAGACTCTGTTTTCTCATAGAACGACAATACGCCCCCTACATCAAGTGGATGGGGACCGCGTTTGCACGACTCGATTGCGCCGGTCATCTCACGCCCATCTTTATGCGCGTTCTGGATGCTACGTCCTGGCAAGAGATAGAAGAGCACTTATCGTCCGCCTACGAGTTCGCCGCCGGGATGCACAATGACCTGGGTATCACCGCTCCCTTGCCGACCCAGGTTTCACAGTTCTACGACCGCCCCTTCCAGATCATCCACGCCAACAATTTTGCTGACGCTATCCGCGCGGCAATCACCAGCGAGGAAGTTCAGGCACTGCCGGTCAACCTGGGCGCGATTGACCAGTTCATTGATTCCACCGATGTGCTGAGTTGTCCCGAACAGTTCAAGCAACTCAGGCTCATGTATCAGTGAGGAAGAATCCGTTGATGTCCTGGAATCCATGTTCTTAATGGAGTAGCATCATGATCGCTGTAAACCTTGATCGCGTAAGCGTCACGTACATCTCAGAACCGGTTTTCGAAAACCTCTCGTGGGAAATCCACGACGACCGATGTGTGGGACTGATCGGGCCGAATGGCTGTGGCAAGAGCACGCTGCTGCGCCTCATTGCCGGTGAGTTGACCAGCGACACCGGTTTCACCGTCCGCCGCAAGGGGTTGACCGTCGGCTACCTGCGCCAGGAGCCCCGGTTGGGACCGGGGCACACTGTGTGGCAGGAGACGTTGGCCGCTTCGACCAAACTGGCTCGTGTTGAGGCGGAACTGGCCCGTGTCGAGGCCCAATTGGCCGACCCGGCCGTCTACGGCGACGAGAGGGTCTTGACGCGCACGCTAGACCGGCAGGCGCGGCTGCTGGACGAGTACACGCAACTTGGTGGCCCCGGCTACGAGGGGCGCGTCCGCTCGACGCTGCATAGCCTGGGGTTCACCGACGCCGACATGAACCTGCCAGTGGAGGCGCTCAGCGGTGGTCAGAAAAAACTGGTCGGCCTGGCAAAGTTGCTGGTCATCCAACCCGACTTACTCCTGCTCGACGAGCCTGACAATCACCTGGACCTGGAAGGGAAAGCCTTCCTGGAAAGGTTCATTCGCGGCTACAAGGGATCGGTCATCATCGTCTCCCACGACCGCTACCTGCT
>JAUWNP010000017.1 GCA_030612585.1 Anaerolineae bacterium | reverse complement strand
AAGAAATTGGACGTGCCAACTATCACTGGCTTGGAACCTGAAGATGTACTGCAATTGTCGCAACCTTTTCAACTTCCATTACCTTGGTAGGGGTATACCTGTTCTGGACTATCGGGGGTATACCATTAATGGACTCTACAGACCAATGAACAATGAACAATGGGCAATCACTTGAGGCTTGGGCTTGATGAGTACGCGCACCTGGATTCCCCCTTACACCGCTGGGAGCCGAGGTGCAGGCTCATCGCTCTCGTGGTTCTGATCTTCGCTTTCTCCTTCGTCCGGGACCTGCGCCTCCTGCCGGCGATGTTGGCGGCCAGTTTCGCTCTATACGTCGTTTCCAGTCTGCCCATCTCCTTCCTGGTGACACGGTTGCGCTTCCCTGGCTTCTTTTTGCTGATGGTGGCCGTCCTGCTGCCTTTCTTCTCAGGCCAGACCGTCCTGCTCCGCATCGGGCCGCTCGCCCTGCGACAGGAGGGGTGTCTGGAGTTGCTCTTGATCGTCGCCCGGTTCCTCTCCATCCTGACGACTGGCCTGATCCTCTTCGGCACTGCGCCTTTTTTGACCACCATCAAGGCGCTGCGAGCATTGGGCCTGCCCCCCATCCTGGCCGATATGACGCTCTTCTCCTACCGCTATATCTACGAGATCGGTGATGATCTGGAGACGATGGAGACGGCGATGGGATTGCGCGGCTTTCGTGTGCGCCGTTTTGATGGTCGTAGTCTGGGCGTCCTGGCCTCGCTGGCCGGGAGTATTCTGGTGCGCAGTTACGAGCAGTCCGAGCGGATCTACAAGGCGATGGTGCTGCGGGGATATGGCCGGCCCGTCCGCTCCCCCGACGGCTTTCAGGTCCGTCCCCAGGACGTGGCAGGTCTCGTCGTCATTCTCATCGTCGCCGCTGGGTTCGTCGCTGCGGAAATTTTCTTGCGCCGGTTCGGAGGGTAGTTATGGCATCCTGGCGAAGGTTGCAGGTATCTGAGGTAGTGGGGCGATCACCGGCGGGCGAAGTCGCTCCTGGTTCGAGGGTGACTGCCGAGCCTTCGCCAGGGTTGAAAGGCTTGAAGGAGCCTATACTCGTGGTTTCGGGGCTGGCGTTCTCCTACCTGGACAAACCCGGCGTGCTGCAAGACGTGAGCCTGAAGGTGCGGCCGGGTGAGCGGGTTGGCCTGATCGGCCCCAACGGTGCGGGGAAGACCACCTTCTTCCTGCTGATCTGCGGGGTGTTGAAGCCGGGCGCGGGTGAGATCGTGCTGTTCGGTGAGCCGGTCGCGCGGGGGAAATTCCGCCCCGAGGCTGGCATGGTCTTCCAGAACCCGGACGACCAACTCTTCTGCCCGTCTGTGTGGGACGACGTTGCCTTCGGCCCGCGCAACCTGGGCCTGGCGAAGGAGGAGGTGGAGGCCAGGGTCACGGACGCGCTGTCGTTCACCGGGGGGTTGGAACTGGCCGGCCGTCCGCCCCACCACCTCTCCGGGGGCGAGAAGCGCATGGTCTCGATCGCGGGAGTGCTGGCGATGCACCCGCAGTTGTTGATCTACGACGAACCGACCTCCAACCTCGACATCCGTTCCCGCCGCCGCCTGATCCACTTCCTCCAGGCCTCGCAGGAGACGATGCTCATCGCCTCCCACGATCTGGAGTTCATCCTGGAGATGTGCGACCGCGTCGTTTTGATGGACGAGGGGCGCGTCGTCGTCAACGGGGAGCCGCGGGAGGTGCTGGGCGACGCGGAGTTGATGGAGTCGCACGGGCTGGAGAGGCCACATTCCCTGGTTCCCCACGTGGAGCCGCATCATACGGTCAGCGGTTAGCAGTTAGCAGATAGCAGTCCCTCTTGCTTGTCTGCTCCTCTGACCCAGTCCAACAGATCCGCCAGCCTCCCCTGCCCGGCCAGTACCCCCCTCTTATCCCCCCTATGAGGGGGGAGGGAAGGCGGCGCGTCGTGTGGCCCCGCGATCCAGTAGACGGGGATGCCGACGGAGGCGGCCTGGGCGATGTCCCATTCCCAGTTGTCGCCCACCATCAAACACTCGCCGGGCTGCCGGTCCAGCCGCGCCAGGATCTCGCGGTAGTAGGCCGGGTGGGACTTGGTGGCGTGCATGTCCTCGTAGGTGGTCACCAGCGCGTAGTCGAACTCGCTTACCGGCACGCCGGCCCACTCCAGCCGCTGTTCGATGGGGAAGCGGGGGAACAGTGGATTGGTCGCGATGGCTACCTGTAGGCCACGCTCGAAGGCCCACTCGACCAGGGGGCGGGCTTCCGCTCGCCGTTGCGTTATGGCCCGCAGTTTGGGGAACTCCTCGGCGTAAAATCGGTCGAAAGTAGGTCTTAGTTCCACTGGCTCGTATCCCACTGCCGGGAAGAAGACGGTCGCGAACGTCTCCTCGTTGGTGGGACCATTGCCGTCGGCGGCGCTCATTGCTTGTGTGCCGCGTATCAACTCGGAGATCAACCGTTCGGGAGGGATCAGGTGGGCCATGTAGCGGGTGAGCGCCTGGAGGTAGGCCGGCATGAAGGTCTCCATCGGGTTGCCTAGCAGCGTGTCGTCGAGATCGAAGAGGATGGCTTTGAGCATTGTCTTACTCCAAACTGACAAATCTTTATGGGACGCAGATTAATGCTGATCCACGCTGATTTTCCCTGTTTTATCTGCGGAAATCTGCGAGAATCTGCGTCCAGAATAAGCCTGTAGGTCGGATTTGCTATCCGACCTATGGCGGTTAGCAAAACCGCCCTACAAGTGCATCTACTGTGTCCGGTTTCTTGTCGCCAGGGCGCATCGTTCGCTTGCCAGAAGTTCTGGAGTCAACCAGGGAGGGGCGGTCTTGGTTTCTGCAGGCACAGATCTACCAGGTCGCTGATGCGCGCCGTGCCGGCGCACATCACCGTATCTGCCCCGCCCCAGTATATCTTGACCGTGCCGTCATCCTCGGGGATCGCCCCGCAGGTGAAGACGACATTATGAACGTACCCCGTCACCTCCCACGGATCCTCCGGTTGCAGAATCCACTCGTCCGAGACGCCCAATATCCTGGCTGGATCTTCGAGATCGTGAAGCGCGACTCCAAGGCGGTAGATGGAGCCGTCCATAGTGGGAAAGACCCCATGGTAGATGTGCAGCCAACCGTGATCGGTCTCGAAGGGCGTGGCTCCCGGGCCGATTTTCATCTCATCCCAGTGATATTGTACGGGTCTCATCACCAACTGGGAGTCCCCCCAGTGTACCAGGTCTGGCGAATAGGAGATCCAGATGGACCAGGGGGAAATCTCGGAATGGGGCCGGTCCAGCCGGGCATAACGTCCGTCGAACTTGCGGGGAAAGATGATCACGTTGCGATAGTCTGCTTCAGTGATCAGCGAAATCCGCTCCAGCGACTCGAAATCCTCGGTCTGAGCCAGCCCAATGCGCACGCCGTGCCTCGAGTAGGCGCTGTAGGTGATGAGATACCGGCCCTCTATCGCGCAGATGCGGGGGTCTTCGACGCCGTATTCCTCATAGGCTGCAAAGACCCCCTCAGTAGCGGGCACTATGAACGGCTCTGGCCGCGCCCGGAAGTGAAAGCCGTCGTCGCTCTCTGCCAGTCCGAGGATGGAACGGCCATTTCGCCGGTGAGCGCGAAAGAGCATGATGTACTGGCCGTCGTGCTTGACCATCCCCGCATTGTGAACCGTCGCTACGGGGTATGGGACATCGTCTTTTGTGAGAATTGGATTGCCTTTGAAGCGCTGGACAATGGCTGCGGTCGTGTTCATTTTTCCTCCCACGCGTAGACCAGAATGACGCTGCCTGGTGGTTACCGTATAGATAATTCTGGAGCGTCGAGGATCGTCGCCGCCTGCGGGTGGCAGTGGCCGCAGCCGACGTGGGGGTCGTCTACTTCGACCTGGTGCTCAGTGCAGATGGCGTAGACCTCGACGCGGTGCACGAGCCCCAGCCAGCGCCGGACCACCCGTGCTTCCAGCACCATGTTGGGGCAGGCATTGGCGCGCAGGATGCCCGGCACCGGGCAGCGGGCGCACAGTTTGGGCTTCCACGGCTCTGAGCGCGGGTTGCGCCCGATGAGGCGGCACTCCTGGGTGGAGTGACCACGGTAGAAGTCCTCGTAGTAGTAGCGACATTCAGTGCCAGCAGGTGTGCGCATCAGGCAAAATGAACAATGAACAATGAACAATGAACAGTGACCAACGACCAATGACAAACTGGGAAACTGGTCACCAGTCTACCAATCTACCAATTTACCAATCTACCAATCTACCAATCTACCAACTACTACACCCGCGTGACGTACTCGCCGGTGCGGGTATCCACGCGGATCACGTCACCCTGCTTGATGAAGAGTGGCACCTGCACGCCCAGGCCGGTCTCCAGTCTCACTTTTTTCATCGCGCCGGTGGCCGTGTCGCCGGCAACAGCCATCTCTGCCTCGACCACCTCCAGTGCTACTGTCGTTGGCAGTTCCACGTCCAGTGCTTCCTCCTCGTAGGTTGCCAACACCAGTTTCAGCCCCTCTTTGAGATAGTGAACCTGGTCGCCCAGCGCAGGGGCGGACAAGGCTGTCTGGTCGTAGGTCTCGGTGTCCATGAAGTGATATAGATCGCCGTCGGTGTAGAGGTATTGCACGCCGCGCCGCTCGACGCGGATCTCATCCACCCGGTCGCTGGAGATAAAGTTGTGCTGGATGGTCGCGCCGGTGCGCAGGTTGCGCAGCGTGGTGCGGATAGTGGCCTTGCCTCGCCCCGGCTTGTGGTGCTGGTATGCCAGCACTTTATACAATCTGCCGTCCATCGTGAAGGTGACACCCTTGCGTAGTTCGTTGACGTCAATCATTTGTTCCTCCTGACTTCCTGCTCCCCTCTCAAGCGAGTGACAGGGCGACATACATTATACCCGTTCTGCCTGCGCCGTCAATCGCCGGGGCGCTCTCAAATAGTAGACAATAGCCCCGACTTGGGCTATAATAGCGTGCATCTGTGACCAGGAGGAAATGCCCTATGCCCCGTTATCAGCGACCAACCGGAACCCTGGACGTTCTGCCGGAGGCCCAGCCTTATTGGTATCACGTGCGCGCCCATGCGCGGCGACTGGCTGAACTGGCCGGCTTTGAGCGCATTGACCTGCCCATTTTCGAGGCGACCGAGCTCTTCGCCCGGGGCGTCGGGGAGGGCACCGACATCGTGGACAAGGAGATGTACTCCTTCACCGACAAGGGGGATCACAAAATCACGCTGCGGCCGGAGTTCACCGCCAGCGTCGTGCGGGCCTACGTCGAAAACGGGATGCGTGTCCTGCCCCAGCCGGTCAAACTCTACACGTTCGGCCCCATCTTCCGCTACGAGCGGCCGCAGGCCGGCCGATACCGCCAGCATACCCAGTTTAACGTCGAGATTCTAGGCGAGCAGGACCCAGCCGCCGACCTGGAGGTCATGCTGCTGGCCTGGGACTTGTACGCCAGTCTGGGTTTCCGCGATCTGGCCTTCCAGTTGAACTCGACCGGCTGCCCGCAGTGCAAGCCGGGGTACGTGGCCCTGCTGAAGGAGTACTACGCCGGTCATCGCGATAAAATCTGCCAGGATTGCCGGCGGCGATTGGAGCGCAACACGCTGCGTGTGCTCGATTGCAAAGCCGGCCAGTGCCAGCCGATCATCGCCGGCGCGCCTCACATCCTCGATCACCTGTGCGCGGAGTGCGCCGAGCACTTTGCCACGCTGCGGGAGTACCTGGACCTGCTGTACCGGAGTTACACCATCAACCACCGGTTGGTGCGCGGATTGGATTATTACACCAAGACGGTCTTCGAGGTCTGGGCGGCCGGGATCGGCGCACAGGCGGCAGTTTGTGGCGGTGGCCGCTACGATGGCCTGGCCGAACTCCTGGGCGGCCCGCCGACGGCGGGCGTGGGCTTTGGCTCCGGGCTGGAGCGCATCATTCTGGTGATGGAGCAACTGGGTGTAGAAGTACCGCCACTGCCAGCACCGCGAGTCTTTCTGGCGCATCTGGGGCCGCAGGCCAGGCGGGAGGCGTTGCGGCTGGCGGATGCGCTGCGCCGGGCGGACGTGGGGACGTGGCTCCCATTTGGGGAGCGAGGGCTGAGGAGCCAACTTCGCGAGGCTGGCAAACGGGCTATGCGTTACGTTGTCATTCTGGGGGAGGACGAATTGGCGAGCGGAACGGCGATGGTGCGGGATATGCAGGCGGGAGAGCAGACGAGCGTGGAACTGGCGGAGTTGGTGGAATGGCTGAGAGTAGCAGTCAGCGGTTAGCAGTTAGCAGTTGATGTGAAGACGATAGGCATACTCTACAATCCTCGCATCGCCCGGGCATATCCCCTGGCGGAGGAAATAGCCGCGTGGGTGGAGCAGGGGGGACGGGAAGCACAGGTCTGCACGGCAGACGATGCACCGGACACACTCCGCCTGCAGGAAACCGGCCTGCTGGTGACGCTGGGCGGCGACGGCTCGATCCTGCGTGCGGCGCGGGCTGCGGCTCCCTACGGCACACTGCTTCTGGGGGTCAACCTGGGGCGGGTGGGGTTTCTCACCGAGACCGAGCCGGAGACGTGGCGGGAGGTCCTGGCGCGGGTGTTGGCGGACGACTGCTGGGTCGAGGAGCGGATGATCCTTCGTGTAGCGACCAGGAGGGGTGGCGAACCGCTGGGGCAGGCCGAGGCATTGAACGACGTGGTGGTAGGGCGGGGGGCGCGGGCCCGCGTGGTGCACCTGCGCACCGAGATTGACGGGGGCTACCTCGCTACCTACGTCGCCGATGGTCTCATCGTCGCCACGCCGACAGGGAGCACCGCCTACGCGCTGGCGGCCGGGGGGCCGATTCTGCCGCCGCAGTTGCGCAACATCTTGCTCGTCCCGGTCGCGCCACACCTGAGCATGGAGCGGCCCATTGTCCTGTCCGAGGGGGTGACGGTGCATATCGTCGTCATCGGTGGGCGGCCGGCTGTGCTGACGGTGGATGGGGAGGTGCAGGCGGAACTGGAGAGCGGGGACGAGGTGCTGGTGGAGGCCAGCCCGCACGTGGCCCGCTTTGCGCGGGTGCGAGAGCGGACGTATTTCTACAAGACGCTGGTGGCGCGGTTGGTGCCACGAAATCAAACCCCAAATCTCAAATCCCAAATCTCGAATCTGGAGCCAAAAGTATGACCGAACCAATGCATTGCGTGAACCACCCCGACGTCGAGACTTACCTGCGTTGCAACAAGTGCGGGCAGCCGATATGCCCCAAGTGTGTGGTGCAGACGCCGGTCGGCTACCGCTGCAGGGACTGCGTCAATGCTCAGCAGCGGGTCTTCTACGCCGATTTCCGCCCTGTCCACTACCTGGTCGCTGCGGCGGTCGCGCTGCCGCTGGCGCTGGTGGCGGGCTGGCTCATCCCCAGCCTGGGCTGGTTCGCCATCTTCCTGGGACCGCTGGTTGGTGGAGGCATCGCCGAGGCTGCACACCGGGCGATCCAACGGCGGCGCGGGCGGTACACCTGGCTGGTCGTGTGCGGCTGCATCGCCGTGGGGGTGCTGCCCCGATTGCTGCTCACCCTGCTTACCTTCATCGGGCCTGTGGTTGACCCCACGGCGACAGGGTACTACATCACCTCTGGATTGATGAGGCTGTTGTGGGACGTCGTCTATCTGGTGACGGCGGTGGGCGCGGCCTACGCCCGGCTGCGCCCTGGGCGGCGCGTGTAGGAGGGTGAGAGTGCTGGCTGAACTGCGCATTCGTGATTTCGCCATTATTGATGAGTTGCAGTTACATTTCGCCCCGGGCTTCTCGGCGCTGACCGGCGAGACCGGCGCGGGCAAGTCCATCATCGTTGACGCGGTGGAACTGGTGCTGGGCGGGCGGGCCGACGCTACCTCCGTGCGCGCCGGGGCTGACCGCACCATCATCGAGGCCGTTTTCCGGCTGGAACCCGGGCAGCGGACCGCGATTGACCTTGTGCTGGAGCGGGAGGGGCTGGAGGGGGACGACCCTGGCCTGTTGCTCCTGGGGCGCGAGGTGCGTTTGAGCGGGCGCAACGTCTGCCGCGTCAATGGCCGGGCCATCACGCTGGCGCTCCTGCGCCAGGTGGCCGAGGGACTGGTGGACATCCACGGCCAGAGCGAGCACCTCTCCCTGCTGCGAGTGCGCGAGCACGTCAATCTGCTGGACCGGTACGCGGAACTGTGGCCGCTGCGGGTGCGTGTCGCTGAGTTGGCGGGCCGTGTGCGGGAGATACGGCGGGAACTGGCGGACCTTGTGCTCCGCGAGCAGGAATTGGCGCACCGGGCCGACCTGTTGCAGTTCCAGATCGGCGAGATAGGGGCGGCGGCCCTCCAATTTGGTGAGGAGAAGGAGTTGCTCAAGGAGCGGCTGCGGCTGACTCACGCCGAGCAATTGGCCGCGTTGGTCAGTGAGGCGCTCTGCACGCTTGAGGAAGGAGAGGGGCAGGCGGTGGCGGCGCTGGATCTGCTGGGCGCAGCGTTGCGTGCTCTGGAGGGGTTGGCTCGCGTTGACCCGACGCTGGAACCCCGGTTGCGGGCCGCCGAGAGTCTCAACTATCAGGTGGAGGAACTGGTCAGGGGTTTGCGTGACTATCAGGAGCAGATTGAGCACAACCCGCAACGGCTACAGGAGGTGGAAGAACGGCTGACGTTGATCCGCCGGTTGGAGCGCAAGTATGGCACGACGATCCCTGCCGTACTGACCTACGCCGAGAAGGCGGCGCAGGAATTGGACACGATCACCCACAGTGAGGAGCGCGTCGCCGAGTTACAGGCGGAGCAGGAACGGCTGCTGGCGGAGTTGGGGGAGTTGGCGGTCGAACTCTCGCTGCGGCGGCGCGAGGCGGCGGAGCGGCTGGCGGCGGGGATAGAGGATGAACTGGGCGACCTGAGGATGGAGGGGGCACGGTTTGGGGTTGATTTCAAGTTGAGGGAGGATCCAGAAGGTGTGCCGGTGGACGAATTGCGAATTGCGAATTGCGAATTGCGAATGACGAATGGCGAATTGTTATCTGCAATCTCGAATCTGCAATCTGCGCGGGTGGCTTTCGACTCTTCTGGCATTGACCGTGTCGAGTTCCTCGTTTCTCCGAACCCTGGGGAGCCACTGAAGCCCTTGGTGAAGATTGCCTCCGGCGGTGAGACCTCCCGGCTGATGCTGGCGCTCAAGACGGTGCTCTCCCGCGCCGACGAGACCCCGACGCTTATTTTCGACGAGATTGACCAGGGCATAGGCGGGCGCGTGGGGGCGACGGTGGGCGAGAAACTGTGGGGGCTGACGGCAGAGACGGGGACGGGTGACCTACGCCACCAGGTGTTATGCGTGACCCACCTGCCGCAGTTGGCCGGTTTCGGAGACGTGCACTTCCGCGTGGAGAAGCACGTCGAGAAGACCGGGGCGGGTGAGCGCACGGTGGCGCGGGTCAGGCAGTTGCAGGGTGGGGCGCGGGTGGAGGAACTGGCGCAGATGCTCGGCGCGAGTGGCGAGGCGGCCTACCGGAGTGCGGAGGAGATACTGGGGCAAGTTGCAAGTCGCAAGGGGGGCGGAGGAGCGGAAGAGCAGGGGAGCAGAGGAGCGGAGGAGTAGGGGAGCAGGTGCTCCTAGGAACCCTTGCGAAGGTTAGGGAGTAGCATTCAGACCGAGAGTGCCTTCGCTTACCGGGGGTCGCCCCATTGCCGGGGCTATGTGCAACCTTCGCAAGGGTTAGGAGGAAGAAATGCATCTGGCAGGCCACTACTAACACGTCTATAATCGCGGGTGCAATCGGCAGCCTATCTTTGCCAATGCTGGTAACTACTTGTTCCTACTCCGGCGTGCTAAATCATTCCTTGTGGATTATCTGCTGAGCATGATTGCCTACTGCTTGATGCCCAACCACTACCACTTCCTGCTGCGCCCGGAGGAGGATGGCGCACTTTCACGCTTTATCCAACGGCTGTTCAACAGTTACACCCAGGCGTTCAACAAGCAGCAGGGACGCAGCGGTACGCTGTTCGAGGGGCGTGCGAAGAGCATCCTGGTTGACACGGACGAGTACGTCCTCCACCTGTGTCGTTACACCCACCTGAATCCGATCAAGGCTGGGTTGGTGGTGTATCCGGGTGAGTGGCCCTACAGCAATTATCTGGAGTGGGTGGAACAGCGGGATGGCACGCTGGTGGATCGTGTGTTTGTGCGAGGGTATTTTCCGACTGCCACCGATTATGAGGCGTTCGTGATGAGCGAGGTGGACTTGTTACTGGAGCAGAGTCTCCATGCGTATTACCTGGACTGACCATTGCGAAGGTTTGGAGACAACCTTCGCAATGGTGGTGAACATTGAGCCTGAAACATGATTCCCCAAAGACTCTCCCTCACTAACTTTATGTGCTACCGCCAGGCGCAATTGAACTTCGCCGGCATCCACGTCGCATGCCTGGCCGGCGAGAACGGCGCGGGCAAGTCGGCGTTGCTCGACGCCATCACCTGGGCGCTGTGGGGCAAGTCGCGGGCCAGACGGGACGACGAACTGATCCGCCTGGGCGAGGACGAGATGGCGGTCGAGTTCACGTTCGATCTGGGGAGACAGACCTATCGCGCGCTGCGCCGGCGCAAGGCCGGCAAGCGTGGCAGTACCTTGCTGGACTTTCAGGTGTGGGAACCCCCCTCAATCCCCCCCATGGGGGGGGAGGGGGGGGGCTCTGTTCCCCCCGAGGGGGGGGAGGGAGGGCGTTGGCGCTCCATCTCCGAGAGCGGCGTGCGGGCCACGCAGGCGAAGATCGAGCGTGTCCTGCGGCTCGACTACGAGACCTTCGTCAACTCCGCCTTCCTGCGCCAGGGTCGCGCCGACGAATTTACGGTCAAGACCGCCGCCGAACGGAAGCGTGTTCTAGGCGACATCCTGGGTCTCGACCGCTGGACGGTCTACGAGGAGCGGGTCAAAGAACGGTTGCGGGCCATCAAGACTGAGGCGCAGGTGATCGGACTGCGTTTGGATGAGATCGAGTCCGAACTGGCGCGGCGGCCCGAGTACGAGGCCCAACTCCAGGCAGCCCAGGCGGCCGTGACGGAACTGAGTGCGGTGCTCCAGGAGGCCCAGGAGGCCTATCAGCGGATAGAAGCGGCGCGGACGGACCTCCGGCACGCCGAGGCACAGGTCGTCAAACTGGGCGAGCGGATTGCCCAGGCGGAGCGGGAACTGCACGCGCTTTCTGAGGAACAGGCCGCGCGAGAGAGGCGGCTGGCTGAGTACGAGAGCCTGCTGGCCCAGGCGGACGAGATTGGTGCTGGTTACGCGGCCTATCAGCAGGCGGTGGGGCAGGAGCAGGCGCTGGGGGCCAAATTGCGCCAGTCGGTGGAACTGAATGAGCGTCGCATGGCGCTGGAGACACGACTGTCTGAGGCGCGGCACCAGATCGAGGCGGAGCGAGGTATCATCGTGTTACGTTTCGCCGAATTGGAGGGCCGCCTGCCCGATGAGTCGCTCCTGGCCGAGCACGAGGAGGTGCAGGCGCAACTGGCCCACCTGGCGCAGTTATCGGAGGGCCGGGATGCAGCGCGGGATGACCTGGCGCACATCGCCGAGGAGCAAGCGGAGTTGCGGGCGCGCAACGAGGTCTTGCGGGCGGAGATGGACGCGCTCCGGGAGAAGATCACGCTGCTGGAGCGAGCGGGAGCCGAGTGTCCCCTCTGCGAACAATCCCTCACCGACGAGCACCGGTTGCAGTTGTTGGATCAGTTTCAGACCGAGGGGCAGGCCAGGGGAGACGTTTACCGCGCCAATCTGGATATAACAAAGGAGTTGACCAGCCGGGCGCAGGCGCTGGAGGGGCAGATCGCCGAGAGCGACCGGCTGTTGCATGAGGTGCCAGCGCTGCAAAGGCGGGGTGCGGCGCTGGCTGAGCGGCTCAATCAGGGGCGGCAGGCGGAGGAATCGCTGGAGACTGCCCGGGCGAAACTGTCCCACCTGGAACAGCGGTTGGCCGCTGGGGACTACGGTCCCGAGGCGCGGGCCGAACTGGCGCAGGTATTGGCACAGGCGGAGGAACTGGGCTACGATACGGCGGCTCACGAGGCGGCACGGCGGGCAGTGGCCGAGGGGCAGGTTTTCGCCGAGCGGAAGGCGCGCTTGAGCGCCGCGCATACGGGTATGGAGGAGGAGCGGGCAGCGCTTAAGCGGCTGGAGGAGGCTGGGCAGCGATGGCGGAAGCAGGTAAAGACCGAGCAGGCGCGCCGGGCGGAGTTGGAACGGAGAACCGGGGAACTGCAGGAGCGGTTAAAGGATGCCCCGGCGGTCGAGGCGGAGTTGCAGCGGGTGCGCGGGAAGGAGGCTGCCGCTCGCCAGCGGTTGGGCGCGGCGCAGCAGCGGCTTGAGGCGTGCAAATCGCTTGAGCAGCAGCGAGCGGACAAACTCAGGCGGCGGGACGAGTTGGCCGCCGGGCGCTCCATCTATGAGGAACTGAGGACCGCCTGCGGCGTCAAAGGCGTGCCGGCGATGATCATTGAGGCGGCGGTACCGGAGATCGAGGCCGAGGCCAACCATCTCCTGGCACGGATGACCGGGGGGGGTATGCACGTGCGCTTCGACACGCAGCGGGAGACGCTGGCAGGCGAGGTGCGGGAGACACTGGAGATCAAGATCGCGGACGAACTGGGAACGCGAGAGTACTCCCTTTACTCAGGGGGTGAGGCATTCCGGGTCAACTTTGCTATCCGTGTCGCGCTCTCGAGACTGCTGGCGCGGCGGGCCGGAGCGCAGTTGCAGACGTTGGTGATTGACGAGGGATTTGGCACGCAGGACGCGCAGGGCCGGGAACGGCTGGTCGAGGCGATTAACGCTATTCAAGATGACTTCGCCTGTGTGCTGGTGATCACGCACATTGACGAGTTGAAGGATGCTTTCCCCGTGCGCGTTGAGGTGACCAAGACGCCGGAGGGGTCGGTGGTGGATTTGGTGTAACAAGTGTACAATGTACACCGCTGCGCACGGCGCAGAAACGAGAATGTATTGAACGGTGAAGGAGGATGGGAAATCGAATGCGCTTGAGATACAGAATGTGTGTGGTTTTACTGCTCCTGGCGTTGACTCTCACCTGGGGGGTGGGCGCAGCCCGGGCCGAGGGCGGTCCGGTCTTGCGGATAGTCTATTTCTACGCCACTGACTGCGCTCATTGCATCACCATCATCAATGAGATGTTGACGCCGCTGCAGGCCGAATATGGCGACCAAATGCAGATCAAGATGGTCGAGATCTCCGACCCGACCAACTACGCGATGTTGATCCGGGCCGAGGAGATGTTCGGCGTGGCTCCAGAGCAGCGTGGGCTGCCGACGTTGGTCATTGACGGGCAGGCGCTCATCGGCGAGGAAGCCGTCCGCGGGCAGTTGCCCTGCTTGCTCGATACTTGCCTGGGGGCAGGGGGCACCTACTGGCCCGATATCCCCGGTCTGGAGGGCATCGCTGTTGAAGGTGAAGGAGAGCCGGGCCTGGGCTTTAACCCGGGGGGACTGGGGATAGAGGGGTTGGAGCCTTGTGGCCCAGAGGAGGTGGCGGCCTGTGAGGGGCCAGCGCCGATATGGGCGGCCTACTTCTACGACGTAGGCTGTCAGGAGTGCAGCCGCGCCGAGTATGACATCCGGTACGTGCGGAGCATGTATCCGCAGTTGTTGGTCGAGGAGTATAGTGTTCAGGAAGATGCTGCACTGGCGGAATGGCTGGGCGCTCGCCTTAATGTGCCTGAGAAGCAACGTCTGGCAACCCCGGCGCTCTTCGTTGGCAATGAGTACCTGATCGGCACCGACATCACGTCCGAGGCATTGCTGGCGTTGGTTGAGCAGTACGCCCCCACCGGTGTGGAGCAGGTGTGGGCTGGTTTCGACCCTGAGGGGGCCGAGCAGAGCATCATTGAGCGCTTCAAGTCCTTTGGTGTTGCCACCATTGTCTTTGCTGGCCTGGTGGATGGTCTCAACCCCTGTGCCTTCGCCACGCTGGCCTTTTTCGTCTCCTACCTGACATTGAGCGGGCGCAAGGGGCGAGAGATTCTGGTCGTGGGTATGGCTTTCACTCTTGGCGTATTCCTGGCCTACCTGGCGGTGGGGTTGGGCTTCTACAAGGTGCTCGAACTGCTGGGCGATTTGCTGACGACGTTGGGACGGTGGGTGTATGGCCTGACCGGTGTCTTGTGCGCTGTGCTGGCGGTGTTCAGTTTCCTCGACTTTCTCAAGGCCCGGCGGGGTGAGATTGGCGACATGGCGCTGAACCTGCCCCACGCGTTGCGGATGCGCATCAACGCGGTCATTCGCAGGGGGCGCAAATCACAGGCGTTCGTCGCAGGGGCTTTCGTTACCGGCGTGGTAGTTTCGTTCCTGGAACTGGCTTGCACGGGTCAGGTCTACCTGCCGACCATCATCTTTGTGATGAGCCAGCCGGAGATGCGAGTGCGCGCCCTTATCTTGCTCGTGCTCTATAATCTGCTGTTTATCCTGCCGTTGGTTGTGGTCTTCATCCTGGCCTACTACGGCACTGGGTCAAAGCAGTTGACCAACTTCCTCCAGCGGCAGGCAGCGACGGTCAAACTGGGGATGGCATTGCTCTTCGCGGCACTGGCGGCGTGGCTGACCGTTGCCCTAATGGTGTAGTGCCGATGTTGGATGCTTGCTGGCTTTCGTCCATAGTTATTTCGGCTAATCTGTCGCGAAATAGTACCCCATCCCCCACCTTGTGCGGACGTATTGCGGATTTGCCGGATCGGCCTCGATTTTCTCGCGCAGGTAATGGACATACACGCTCAGATAGCCCACCTCATCGCTATATTCCGGCCCCCAGACCCGCGTGAGCAATTCCTTATGAGAGATGACCTGCCCTGTCTGGCTCATCAAGCACATCAGCAGGCGGGACTCAGTGGGGGTCAGGTGCACAGGGGAATCGTTCAGACTGACGCTCCCGGTAGACAAATCCACCATCAGTCTGCCATCATCGTAGGCCGTTCGCCAGGCCGGATTAGCAGGCGTCTTGGAACGCCGCAGGAGCGCGTGAATACGGGCTTTCAACTCATCAAAACTGCAAGGCTTAGCGATGTAGTCATCGGCACCCAGGGTGAGACCACGAAGGACGTCTTTCTCATCCCCCCTGGCGGTGAGCATGATAATGGGTGTATCCGACATCTCCCGCAGCCGTTGGCAAGTCGTCCAGCCATCAATGTCTGCCATCATCACGTCCAAGATGACCAAGTCTGGGCGAGCTTGGTAGGCCTGTCGGAGGCCCTCCTTTCCCCCAGAGGCAGTGATGACCGAAAAGCCTTCTCGCTCCAGGCCTAATTGTAGAAGCCTGAGCAGTCCGGTGTCATCATCTATTACCAGGATCGTCTCATTCATATCCATTTTTCCTCCTACGGAACTGACTTGTGAACTCATATTTATTTCTCGATCCGCCCCAGAGTTGGAAAAGACAGGCTGGCTCTGTTCAGTTTAATAATATCACAAGGAAGTGAAAGGGCGGTTTAAGCAAGGTGAACAAATCGTCACGAAGTTTAGGTTTGACTAATACCCCCAAACTGTTGTATATTTAAGGAGACACCATGTCTACAACTCCTTGCGGCTCGCGAATACCAGTGGAACAACAGCAGACACCGGATGGAGCATCAACCGACCGGCCAACGTCTGAGTCCTCCAACGCCCTCGCCGAATCTCGCGTGATGGAGCAATCTGAGCAGGCACCAGAATCATATAGTCGTGAACTCGCCACCCTCAGTACCGTCGCCCGCACGCTGATGGAGACCCTGGATGTTGAGACCATCCTTGAGAGGTTACTCAGCCACGTAAATGAGGTGTTGAACACAGAGGCCACATCGGTGGCCTTGCTCGATCAGGAGACGGGGGAGTTGGTCTTTCACGCGGCTTCAGGTATCGCCGCCACCGAGACCATAGACCTGCGCCTGCAACCGGGTGCAGGCATCGCCGGCTGGGTGATGCAGCACCAAACCCCTCAATTGGTGCCGGACGTCTACCAGGACCCACGTTTCTACGCTGGCATTGACGCCAAGACCCCGCTCACTACTCGCTCCCTCATCTGCGTACCCCTGAAGGTCAAGGGCCACATTATCGGTGTCATCGAGGCACTGAACAAGATAAAAGGTGATTTTGATGTACACGACGTCGCTTTGCTGGAAGCAGTGGCAGCACCGGCCGCTACTGCAATAGAAAACGCCCGGCTATACGAGGCCGAACAACACAAGAGGCGCATACTGACAGCCCTGCATCGCGCAGGCGAGCGCCTACTTCGCGTCTTCACCCTTGATGAGGCCCTGAACGCCATCGTGAACATCGTCCGCGAAGAATTCCGGTTTGATCGCTGCTGGCTAGGCCTGATAGACGAACAGCGGCAGGAATTAGTAGGGCGAGCGGGCTACGGCATTGGCATCACCCCAGAGTTTATCGCCCAACGCTCCCCGCTGGATGTCAAACCCGCTCCTCCCCCTATCATCTGTATACTTGAGCGGACACCGGTTCTGATCAATGATCAGTTGCACGACCCGCGCTGCGAGGGCCTGCACGATGTGCTCCAGGCGCTGGGTGTCTCCTCCTTCGCCACCGTGCCCATCGTGGCCGGGGAGGAGGTGCTTGGTGTAATCGGCGTGGATAATGCGACCAGCCACCGCCCTGTCTCCAAACAAGACGTAGAGGCGCTGATGGAACTGGGCAATTTGATCAGGCTGGCCCTCGAGCGTGTGCGCCTGTACGAGGGATTAGAAGAGAAAGTAGAGGAACGCACACAAGAACTACAGAAAACGCAGGAGTTGTATCGTCTGTTGATTGACGCCGCTGGCACGGCTGGCGAGGGTATTGTCTTGCTTCAAGACGTAGACGGGCGAGAGGGGGCCATCCTTTATGCCAACGGTGCGTTTGGTCATATGCTGGGTTACACCTACCCGGAACTGCTGAACCTGACCATAGCCGACTTACTACCTGCTGAAGAATTGGGGGCTATGCTGACCAGGCACCGTGGGCAAAGGATAGATCTCACACCAGGCCAGGCCTACGAGACTGTGCTGTTGACCAAAGGAGGTCATCGCCTGCCGGTCACTGTGGGCACTGCCACCACTGAGTATGAAGGTCATACAGCAACGATCCTATTCGCACGCGACATCACCGCTCAGAAGCATTACGAAGAAGAGATCAATCAACGCAACTGGGAGTTGCAAGCACGCAACGCGATTGCGGCCCTCGTAGGGCGCTCGCTGAGCCATGAGAGCATGCTCAATAGTGCCCTGGGCGTCATTGCCAGCGTCACCGGCATGGAGATGGTGGCAGTGCGACTGCGTGACGAGGCAACGATGACTTTCCGATTTGCGGCACAACAGGGCTTCCCTGCGGAGTTTATATCCTTCGAGGAACGGGCGGGGTCCGGCGAGGCTTTGGGCGAGTGGACGAACAGGACAGGCCAGCCTACGGTGGTGGGAGACACCGCCAAATCCGGCCCGCACCACATGCCGGATTGTGAACTGTGCGCCCAGATAGGGGTGGCCTCCCTGTCCATTGTTCCAATCGAAGCGGCCGGCAACCGGCTGGGCATGCTCTACGTAGGCAGCCACGTCTCGTGGGCCATCTCTCACTCGCAGGTAGACACTCTCATCGCTATTGGGCAGCAGTTGGGGGTGGCGATTGAGAATGCCCGTATGCTTGAGGAAATCCGCCGGGCCGAGACCCGGTATCGGACCCTGATGACGGAGGCTCGTGATGGCATCATTGTCGTGGACACTGCTGACGGCGCCATCGTGGACGGCAACTACACGCTCAGGGACATGACCGGACTGAGTCTGACCGAACTAGGCGGAATGAAACTCTGGCAACTGTATCCTCCCGAAGCGGCGGACGTTGTGCGCGAACTTCTCACACACATCGTGCAGCAGGGGCAGGGAGAGGCGGACAACCTGCCGATCCAACACAAAGAAGGCCACCTGGTGCCCGTTGAATTTCGCGCTCGGGTGATTGACCTGGGTGACCAACGGGTAATTATGGCCGTCATCCGCGACATCACGGAGAAACGCAGAATGGAACAGCACCTGATACGCAGCGAGAAGTTGACGGCCACGGGGCAACTGGCCGCGTCCCTGGCGCACGAGATCAACAACCCACTCCAGGGTATGACCCTTTTCCTCGATGCCCTGGAACGAACCCTTGATCCTGGCCACCCTGGACGAAGGCAACTGCAGATGGTACGGGCTGGTCAGGAGCGCATCCGCGACATCGTACAGGGCCTACTGGCCTTCCAGCGTGATAGCAAAGCCACGCTACAGTCTACCGATCTCCATCATTCCCTTCGACAAACGCTCGCTATCGTGGCACCGCGATTCGCCGCCTCGAACATCACAGTCCACGAGATGCTGGCTCCAGAGAGGGCCGAGATCATGAGTTATCCTGGTCAGTTCAATCAGGTGTTTCTCAACCTTCTGCTCAATGCCGCCGATGCGCTGCCAGAGGGCGGAGAAATCTGGGTGCGCTCGAAAGTCATCCCTGATGAGGTGTGCATCGAGATCCAAGACATGGGCTGCGGTATGTCAGCGGAGGCACTGGACCGGCTTTTTGAGCCGTTCTTCAGCACCAAGGGTACCGAAGTTGGTACTGGCCTTGGGTTGTGGGTAAGCCATCAAATCGTCACCTTCCATCATGGTCAGATTGACGTGCGCAGTAAAATGGGCGAGGGTACTACTTTCACAATCAGGCTACCCCGCACAATCGAAGCAATGGAGGAAATGAGGAAATCATGAGCGAGACAGCGAACATCCTGGTTGTGGACGACGACGACTTCGTGCGGGCTAGTTTTGCCAATGAACTGACAGCCGCCGAATACGAGGTTGCAACGGCAGAAAACGGGGAGACAGCACTGGCGCTGCTGGCCAAGTCGGACTTTGACGTAGTGTTGGTGGACATCAGAATGCCCGGAATAGATGGTCTCACGGTTGTTAAAGAGGGGCTCGAGATCGCACCCGAGACTCGCATGATCGTGATCACTGGCTATGCCTCCATTGACACCGCAGTAGAGGCGCTGCGCTGCGGAGCCTACGACTACCTGAGAAAACCTTGCCGGAGCCGGGAACTGATCGCCACGGTGTCGCGCGCCGCAGAAAACCGACGGCTGCAGCAGGAAGTGCAGTTGCTGCGCAAAGACATGATTGACATGTTGGTACACGACCTGAGAGGCCCGTTGAGCATCATCTCTGGCGCTTACAGCATGCTGGAGGGTGAACTGAGTGCGCTTGAGGAAGGAAAAGTGGCTCGCCAGTGGTTGGAGATTGCCCAGCGGGGGCAGGTGCGACTCGAACGCCTGATCAATACGCTGTTGGAGATGAGTAGACTGGAGGCTGGCGAACCGCTGGGAGAAAGAGAAGCCGTCACGCCCTTGACATTGGTGCGAGAAACGATCAGTCAACTAAAGCCCCTGGCCGATATCCGGGATTTGAAACTGCGTACCAAGGTAGCAAGTCGCCTGCCGAAAGTGCAGGTTGACCGGATGCTGATGGTGAGGGCATTAAGCAACCTGCTCGATAACGCGATCAAGTACAGCCCTCCTGAAGGCACGGTCGTGGTCGGCGCGCACTATTCCCGGGCGGATTCGCCAGCGGTCTCCTTCTGGGTGCGCGATCAAGGGCCAGGCATCCCCTTGGAATACCAGGAACGCATCTTCGAAAAATTCACCCACGTGCCGGGTCGCAAACGGGGCGGTATGGGCCTGGGGTTGCCCTACTGTCGCCTGGTCGTGGAAGCGCACGGGGGGCGTATCTGGGTGGATAGTCCAGCGGAGGAAGGCAGCATCTTCTCTCTCACGGTGCCGGTGGAGGAGGCGCAGGACGATGCTTCTTGCGATCAGACCCGCAGGTAGACCCTCCACTCAGCCGGCACCTCCCCGGAGACGACCAGGTAGTTGACGCGCGGTGTCTTGGGCTCCCACCGGAGACGCATCCCCGCCTCGTGGGGCGTGCGGTCGGCCTTGCGGTGGTTGCACCAGCGGCAGGCGCAGGCCGTGTTGCCCCAGCCGTTGCCCCCGCCCCGGCTGCGGGGAATCAGGTGATCCAGCGTGAAGTCGGCGCGGACGACAACCCGGCCGTGAGACCGCTCCCCGGCACGGACGCCGCAGTACACGCAGGCATAACCGTCGCGGGTCAGGACGGCGCGCCTGCTCCACGTCGCCCCGCGCCGGGGGACGTTGACGTAGTAACGCAGCCGCAGCACGGAGGGCACCTCGAAGACCGTGCTCGGCGTGCGTAGCCGCGCCGCGGTACCATTCACGCCCTCGGCCACGCCCCGCATCAGCAGGCCAACCGCACGCCGGACGGAAACGACCCGCAGCGGCTCGTAGGATGCGTTAAGCAGTAGAACTCTCGCTGTCATATCGTCTTGTCTCCCCAAGAGATGCCGGAGGCCGGAATCGAACCGGCGACCTCCGCGTCTTCAGTGCGGCGCGTCTACCAACTGAGCTACCCCGGCAAGAAGGTGAGCCTGAGTGCCGCCACCAGGAATCGAACCTGGACGGGCAAAACCCACCTGGGCCTAAACCAGGCGCGTCTTCCATTTCCGCCATGGCGGCGAGGTCGGGACGGGCGGATTCGAACCGCCGCTCTCGTGGTCCCAGGCCACGCGGGGACTCCTAACTCCCCTACGTCCCAACGCTGGAGGGAGGCGTCGGACTCGAACCGACCTTGCGCGGGCCACAACCGCGCGTTTTGCCGCTAAACTAGCCCCCCTCGAATATGGAACGCAGATTCACGCAGATGAAACAAAGAATCAGCGTTGATCAGCGTAAATCTGCGTCCCAAGTATTGATAGGTGGAGGTGCGGGGACTCGAACCCCGGTCCCGGAGGTTGCGCTGCCGGTCATTGAGGGTTTTTGCTGCGGGCCTTTCCCCTCTCGCGGCCCCCTTGGCCCCCGGTCGAAACCTGTCACCCCCACGCAGGCCGAAGCGGTGCCTCCGGCCTGACTCCCCCCACCGCGTCCCGACGACGGTCTCATTCACAGGTATGCTTCGGCACCCTGGCCCGCTATGAGCGACACCGGCTCTCTGTCCCCTTCAACGATAGCCCAACAGCGGTTAGCGGTTAGCCATTAGCAGTTAGTGGTTAGCAAGAGGTTATCGGTCAGTGATGGCTAACTGCTGCCGGCTTCCTGCTGACTGCTGACCGGGTTACGCCACATCGTTCGCGGCGATATCCTTGCACCGAGGACATCGCCGGAGAGCCTCGACCCCGGGACCCTGATCACCCCGGACGGTGGAGAGAAGACGAAATTGGAAGACGAAATTGGCAAGGTACAACAAAAAAGCGCGGGGCCTTGGATAAGACCCCGCGCTCCTCGCCAACTGAGGAAGTCACGTGCTTTCACGCACCTCCTCCCCTGGCGAGGGTTCAGGCTCGTATCCCAGGACCGACCACAGCGCCGCCGAAAACTCGGCGGGGCTAATGGTATGGTGTTGATAAAGTGCTGTCAACTCTGAGACTGCCTGGTCTGCGACGTAGGCCCTGATGACTTTGGCCATCGCACACGCCTGTCTTTCGGCCTGCTGGCGGAGCCACTCCACCGTCCCGGCCGGCAGACGCACCGGCAATGTCCGTTCGGGCAAATGCTGGGGCACCCGCTTACCGGCTGCCTGCGCGTCGTCCAGAATGGAGCGCACGGCGGTGGAGACCGGTGAGCCTGGTATGCAGTTACTCAGATGGCCCAGGTATACGTTCATCGTAATTGAAATTATACCACAGTCCGTATCCGTGTCAAGGATACGTTCACAAGAGAGGAACGGCCGAAGCGATGTCAATTTGTCCTGCGCTTCCCATTGTGCTACAATGTCCCTCATACCAATGGACATCACCACTCTCGGAAACTGGCTTTGGGAAGCCGCGTGCTCTGTCCGAGGGCTGGGTGAGAGGGCCGAAGGGAGTCAGCAAAAGATGATCCACCGACGCATCTTCTGGATACTCTTAGGGCTGTTGGTCCTGGTGCTCACGTCGGCGGCCTGCAACTGGCCCACACCGACCAGCACTGCTCCGCCCACACCGACTAGCACTGCTCCGCCCACACCGACTAGCACTGCTCCGCCCGCTGCGGGACTGGTCATCCAGGGACACGTGTGGTTGAGCGTCGAGGAGGGGGCGGGCCTGGCCGAGGTGAAGATCTATAGGAGATATGCCTCTTATTCCGGCGTGCTGGTGGCAACCACGGATCAGGACGGTTATTACAAATCCGACTTCGCTTCCATCCCTGGCGACGAGATGGTCACTATCTGGGCGGAGTTGGAAGGACATGCCTTTGAACCGGAGCAGTACTACTGGCGGCATTATTATGGCTACGAATCGAGAACGCTGAATTTCGTCGCCGCTCCTGCGCAGCCTGCCCAATGACGTTGAGACTGCAGAGAACCTCGGATGATGGAAATACACGATGCAGAGTGCTGACAATCATCAAGCGCGTTGAGCATAGAAAGAAAGCAGAGGAGGCAAACAATGGCAAACGTGCGGCTAGAAATACCGGAAGCCCAGGTGGTCGCCTTGGTACGGCAACTTTCACCGGCGGCCAGGCAGGCCGTGTTGCAGATGCTCATATCAGAACTGGATGACCTGCCAGAATTGGATGACCTGGATGACCTGGAGGCTTTCATGGACTACGATGAGGCTTCCGAATCCTGGGAGACTGCGGACGTCTGGGATGAGGAAGGCGGAATGAACCGCGAGCAACTCTTGGCTGCCGAGACCTTTCACTACAGTTATGCCAATTACGACAACCATCTCGGCATTGGCAACATCCGCTTCGACAAGTTGATGCCCGACGACGTGGACACGCTGGAGAGAGCCGAGCGAGAGGACTGGGACGACGCCCGTTTGGCCGAGGCCCTTGGGGGCGAGGAAGAGCACGTGGTGCACTGGCGACGCTCCTACCAGCGGGCCAAGGCCATCGTTGACGCTCCCACTCCCGCTGAGTCCTTTCGGCACGGCGTGCGCTTCTCGATTGAAGATGCCGTCAGGGACGGGTTGGCGGATGAGAAGCAGATCGAAGACCTGGTCACGCAAACCTGCTACCGCGCCGCCGACCTGGCCTATCTGCTCGACTTGGGAGGGGAAAGGCTCTCCGACTACTCACGGGAACTCCGTGCAATATCAGGCAGTGGTTTTGCCCCGTTGATCTCGACCGATGACACGGACTAACGACATGATTCGTATCTTTTCAATAAATGGGGGTGAGGTGGAGGAACGCCAGCATCTTGCTGGCATCTAGCGACCAAGATGGTCGCGTTCCCCCAAGATATTGAGAAGTTGCCATGAGCCTCGGCTCACCACCAAGGATGAAAATAATGTAACCGTCATTCCGAGCGGAACGGAGCGCAGCGGAGTGGAGTCGAGGAATCTCGCGCACACGGGAACGAGATTTCTCGACTCGCTGCGCTCGCTCGAAATGACGTGGGAGCGTTGGGCTATTTTCGGAACAGATACATTCATTCATTCATTCGTTCGTTGATGTCGTGAGATCCGTGTTCTCGATGCGGGAGCGGGAGAAACGGTTATCGGGGTGGGCATTGAGTTGGAGGGCGACATAGCAAAAGGCTCGGCACAGGAGGCCGAGCCTTTTACGTTGAGCGTGGTGGGCCGGGAAGGACTCGAACCTTCGAAGGCTGAGCCAGCGGATTTACAGTCCGCCCCCTTTGCCGCTCGGGACACCGACCCATTTCCCAACTCTTCCTAGCCGGCGATGGGAGTCGAACCCATGACCTACTGATTACAAGTCAGTCGCTCTTCCACCTGAGCTACGCCGGCGCAACGATATTATACCACAGTCAACCCGAGGGTCAAGGTTTTGTCACTCGGCCACCACGAGACCCCATCTACCGCCGCCAGCGGTAATCGTGATCCAGTGCCTTCTTAATATCCTTTTGCACTTCCCACAACCGCTCGATGGCCCACTCGTCGCCTGTCCAGCGGTAGATCAACAGGCAGTGAATCTGCTGGGCGTGAGGGGTGCTGTTCCAGCGGTGAATCTCCGCGTAGGCTGCCCGCACCCAGCCCTTGTCCTTGTTCACCCAGCCTGCCCTTCCCTCCCCCTGGTGTTCCGACGCCATCCAGTGATTGGATTCGGTGATGTAGATCGGACGGTCGCGCCATTTCTCCGGGATGGCCTCCGCAAAGGGTCGGTAGGCCTGGAAGTCGTAGTAGTGCTCCTTCGGCGTGCCCGGCTGGAGGAACTCGTCGGTGAAGACGGTTTTGCCGGTGATGAGTCCCACGTCCATCCAGTGGGTGTAGGTGTGCAGCGTGATGCCGTCCAGGTCGTTTATGTGCCTGAGCATCTCCTTGAAGTACTCCAGCGGCCTGTTGCGCCGGCCGCCCAACAGTTTCCAGGGGTAGGTGTTGTAGGGGTCCACAGCGCCGGGCGTGACGATAGCCTCGGGCTGCACTTGCTTGATGCGTCGCCGTGCCAGGTTGAATGCCTCGGCATACATCTGCGGGGTGATGTGCTCGACCGGGTGCTCGGCTCCGCCGGGATGCTCGCGCACGTTGTTCTGCTCGTTGCCGATGATCCAGATATGGCATCCCTGGGAATTCTGGACGTAGCGGGCACAGGCACGGGCGAAGTCGGCGTATTTGGCGCGCACCGGCAGCGTGCCGCTTGGCTCGTAGCCGTTGTTGAGGCGCACGATGACGCCGTAGCCGTTGTTGGACCAGGAAGTATAGTTGTGACCGCCACCGTGATGAGGGTCAGTGCCTACCGCCTCGCTGAAGAGCACCCAGCCGGTCTTGTGCTTGTTCTCGAAGAGGAAGCGAAAGTCGGCGGGAGTGGTGGCCCCGGCGGCGTGGATGCCAAAGATCCAGGCACATTCCCCAGGAGGCAATCCAGCGTCGCCCACCGGCCTCCGTTTATCGGCCAAACGTTTGGCGTTGATGTACCGGCCGTTCACGTACCCCTCGTGGAGGCTTGGCGTACGGACGCGCACCCACTGATTCTTTCCTATCTTGGCGGCTGCTTCCTTGGGGTCCTCCAGCACCTTCAATACGGTTCTATCAGGCACACGCCAGACGCGGGCGGTATTCTTACCCCGCCCCCGGCGTACGTTCATCCCGCCAGGGCTGCTGACGCTCAGGTAGGCAGTTGGCTCCGGGGAAGGTACAGGGGTACCATCGTACAGGCGGAGGTACCAGGCGGCGACGTACCCACCAACCCCTTCCGGGGTACGAATGTGGAGCCACTGATCGTACTGGCCTACCTTGGCCTGTACATCGGCATCTGGCTCCAGCGGCTCCAACACTGCCTCATCGTTCACCTGTGCAATGGGCGGTTGGGCGGTGGAAGGCAACGGGCGCACGTTCAGGTAGCCTGCCTCTGGACTCACTACCTGCACCCGCACGCCGGCTGGTGGTGGTGATGGCGATGGTGACGGTGATGGCTCCACTTCCTCGTACAGGCGCAGATACCAGGCGGCGACGTACCCGGCGACACCTGTGGGAGTGCGCACGTAGAGCCATTGTCCACCCTGGCCCACCTTGGCCCGCGCGTCGGCGCCAGGCTCCAGCGCTTCCAGCACCGTCCCGTCGTCCACCTGTGCGACGGGCGGCCGCTCGGTGGAGGGCTGTGGCCGAACGTTCAAGTAGCCCATCTCGGGGCTGACCACCTGCACTTTGAGCGCCGACTCCAGTACCTCCTTGTCACCGTCCCACAATCCCTTGTTGTGCAATTCTGTCATCTTTTTCTCCTTTCGGTCTCTGGATATGAAAGGCAGGAAGATACGGAAGAGATTTGACATCGTCACCCCCCTTGTTAACGTGAGACGTGACGGTTGCCGCGAATACAGAAGCGCCACGGGGCGCTCAACGCCGTCGCGTCGCCCCGCACGCCGACCCGGGGACCGGTGACGACGTCCCCGTTGGGCACGGCCCCGTTCTCCTCGATGAACAAGAGCGCGTCAGGCGCGCACAGATCGGCCCCGTCGAACCGCCGGTCAATGTTGAGCGCCTGGCACAACCGGGCCGGGCCGCTGCTCAGCCGTACATGCGGCACACCACCCCGCTGCGCCCGCATCACTTCGACCCCTTCCAGTGGCTCCAGCGCGCGGATGAGCACCGCCGCCGGGTAGTCCTGCCGCTCGGTGACGACGTTGAAGCAGTGGTGCATCCCGTAGATGAAGTAGACATAGGCGTGGCCGGGTGGGCCGAACATTGGGGCGTTCCGCTCGGTAAGGCCACAGCGTGCGTGCGAAGCCTGATCTTTCTCTCCAATATATGCTTCGACCTCGACGATGCGCCCGGACAGACGCATCCCATCCAGCATCCGCACCAGTCGCTGTCCCAAGAGCGCACGGGCGACGGTGAGGGTATCGCGGACAAAGAAATCGCGGCTCAAACGTGACATCGCTGCAAGCACGAATTCCGTGCTAGGTTGTCCAGGCAGGTGTACTGTCCAGTACGAGTCTTGCTGTAACCCATCGTCCTGGGGAGATCGCGTAGTCTACAACATAGTATACCAGCCAACGGCAGGGGGTCAAGTTCTTTTCAACGGAGTTGCAGCACTGGACAGGATGTGATAAGATACTGGCATCTGTCTGATTCAAGAGGCTGGTCGTGAAACACCGCCATTGGGAGCCAAATGTCCGCGCCCCTCCTGACCACCAAACTCTATATCCCACAGGTCCGGCCCGAATTGGTGTCACGCCCGCGCTTGATTGAGCGGTTGAACGCTGGCCTACACTGCAGACTGACTCTCATCTCCGCCCCGGCCGGTTTTGGCAAGACCACGCTGCTGAGCGAATGGGTTAGTCGGAACGAGATGCCCGTTGCCTGGCTTTCGCTCGACGAGGGCGACAATGACCCGGTCCGCTTCCTGGCGTATTTGGTCGCCGCCCTGCAGAGAGTGGACGAGGCCATTGGGCAATCCACGCAGGGCCTTCTGCAATCGCCGCAACTGCCGACCACTCCTTTACCTTCCGGTGCCGAGGTCGAGTGGATTGAAGCGCTGGTGACGGCGTTGATCAACGACGTCACCGCTGTGGCGGCCAAGACGACGCTCGTGCTGGACGACTATCACCTCATCCACGCTGCTTCGATCCACCAGGCGATCCGCTTTCTGCTGGAGCATCAGCCGCCCCTTATGCACGTGGTCATTAGCACGCGCGAGGACCCGCCCCTCCCGCTCCCACGGCTGCGTGCCCGGGGCCAGGTGACCGAGATCCGAGAGCGCGACCTGCGCTTCACGGCGGAAGAGGCTGCTGCTTTCCTCAACCGGACGATGGGCTTGCACCTCTCCGCCGATGCGGTGACGGCACTGGAGACCCGCACCGAGGGCTGGATCGCCGGGCTGCAACTGGCCGCCCTTTCCCTGCGGGACCGCGACGATGCCGACGCTTTCGTCGCTGCGTTCGCGGGCGATGACCGTCACGTGATGGACTATCTGGCTGAGGAGGTGCTGCACCGCCAGCCGGAAGCGATCCAGGATTTTTTGCTGCACACGGCTATCCTCAACCGCTTCAACGCGCCGCTCTGCGACGCCCTGGTTTCCGATATCCGACTTCCCGCTCCGAGCCAGGCCCTCCTTGAGCGTCTCGATGCTGCCAATCTTTTCCTCGTTCCGCTCGACAACAAACGGGAGTGGTATCGCTACCATCACCTGTTCGCCGATCTGCTGCGCTACCGGCTGCGGCGTGAATACCCGGAGCGGACGGCAGATCTGCACCGGCGTGCCAGCCAATGGTATGAGCAAGCGGACGACCCAGACGAGGCAATTCACCACGCCCTGGCTATTCCTGATTCCTCTCTCGCCGCCCATCTTGCCGAGCAATATGGCCTGCGCATGTGGGGGGCAGCCGCTTGGCGACCTTTCTGAATTGGGTGCGGCAGATTCCGGACGACCTGATTGCCACCCGCCCCTACCTCTGCGCGGGCTGCGGCTGGGCCTTTGTGCTCACCGGACAGGTCGAAACCGCCGAGCGCTACGTGCAAGCCGGAGAGGCGGCATTATCCGACTTTGAGCGAGTCTATGCAGCGCCTGAGGGCCGCTTCATCACCTGGGAAGAGGTGCGCGGCCATCTGACCGCGATCCGTGCCTATTGCGCCCGCTTACGAGGCGACATACCCGGCGTGATTGAGCACTCACAACAAGCCCTGGCGCAACTGCCCGCCGATGCTTTCACCGTCCGCTGCGTGGTGGCTCTCAACCTGGGCTTGCTCCATTTCAACAGTGGGAAACTGGACGCGGCTCAGACTGCGTTTGCCGAAGCGCTCGAGATGGCGCTCAAGTCCGAGGAGAACATGTTTGTGGCGGTGAGCGCGCAGAGCCTGCAAGGAGACATTCTCGCATTCCATGGAAAGTTACGAGCGGCGATTGAGCGCTACCACCGGGCGATCGAACTAGGGACTGAGGGAACAGGCACACCTTTCCCCATCCCTGCTGTCGGCATGGGATACCTGGGGCTGGCTATGGCGCATTACCAGCGCGACGAGTTGGCGACCGCTGCCCACCACCTGGAAAAAGGGCTGGCGCTGGCCAGACAAGCCGGTTACAGTGAGGCGGTGATCGGCGTCTACCTGGCTCAGGCGCAGTTTGCGATGGTCTCCGGCGACCTGGCGCGGGCTGAGGTGTTGCTCGACCAGGCCGGTGAACTCGTCCGGCCCTACCGGACCGCCTCTCGCTTTTACACGAGTTGGATGGCAATCCGTGCGGAACTCTATCTGGCCCAGGACGATACTGACGCTGCTGCTCAATGCGTCGCGGCGTGCGATCTACAGGCAACCGAGCTGACAGCCCAGGACTTGACAGCAGGGGCTTGTTGGACGCGTTTGCCCGAGTATCTTTTGCTTCCTCGTGTCCTGTTGGCCCAAGGACGACTTGACGAGGCAGTGGATGTGTTGGAGCGGCTGGTGACCGTGGCCGAGGCGGGCCGGTACTTGGCTGTTCTCATCGAGGCCACGATCCTCCAGGCGCTGGCCTGGCATCTCAAACGTGACAACGCCCGGGCGCTGGAATACCTGGAACGCGCCGTCGCGCTGGCTGCGCCCGAAGGGTACGTCCGCCCCTTCCTCGATGCCGGGGAGCCAATGCGCACGCTGTTGCGCCAGGCCGTCGCGCGTGGCGTCCAGACAGAGTATGCGCAAAATCTCCTCACAGCGTTTGCGACCCAAGCCCGCAGGAACGGCGCATCCCCTTTGTTGCCCGACACGGCGACCGCGCCGCTCTACGAACCGCTCACCGAACGGGAACGCCAAGTCCTGCGACTGCTCGCGGTGGGTCTCTCCAGCACAGAAGTGGCCGATGAGTTGGTCCTCGCCGTCAGCACGGTGCGCTCCTACATCAAGACGATCTACCGCAAGCTGGACGTCCACGACCGAGACAAAGCCATCACGAGAGGGCAGCAGTTGGGCGTAATCTGAGGCCCGGGCTGCCCCACCCATCCCCCCTACCAAAACCCCCCACGTAGGGGTAGCGATCCCCCCTACTTGTTTGGTATAATATCCCCCAGAAGTGAAAAGGTGGTAGGAAGCGAGGTATTGCTCACCCTACACAGTGATTTGAGGGAGGACCACAATGAACGTGCATGATACAACGCCTCAATTGCACTATCAGATTCGCGTGGAGGGACGGCTCGATGAGGGCTGGACGGTCTGGTTTGAGGGGCTGGAGGTAGCGGTTGATACGCCTGAAGAAGATGATGGCCCAACCACGACCACCATCGCTGGCCCCGTCCTCGACCAGGCGGCCCTGTACGGCCTGCTCAGCCGCGTCCGGGACATGGGCCTGTCGCTGGTCTCTGTTAATCGTATCAAGCCCGATCCCAAGAGGGGTGCGGGCAGTTAAGTGAAAGGAAAGAAGAGATTCTCAAAGTGGCGGTCTGTGCCGGGCAAGTTCAGGATGGAAGTTGTCTTCCAATCCGACCGGCGAGCAGGGGTGCATTGAGGGTGATGCGTTCCCGTTGTAGCATAGAATATTGCAGAGAAGGGGGAAGAAGTGAGTTACAAGCGCGTGATTATCACGGAGTTTGGCGGCCCGGAGGTGCTCAAGGTTGTCGAGGAGGTGGTGCTCCCGGAACCGGGGCCAGGCGAGGTGCGGGTGAAGGTGTTAGCCACCAGTGCCTGCTTTACGGACACGATGATCCGCAAAGGCGTGTACCGCGACGTGAAGGAAAAGCCACCCTTCTCACCAGGCTACGACGTGGTCGGTGTGGTGGACAATCTGGGCGCTGGTGTCACCAGGCTTCAAGTCGGGCAGATGGTGGCCGATCTCACGGTTACCGGGGCCTATTCCGAGTACACCTGCCGGCCAGAGAGTTCTCTGGTTCCCGTGCCCGCCGGTTTGGACCCGGCCGAAGCGGTCAGCCTTGTGCTGTCGTATGTCACAGCGTATCAAATGCTGCACCGCTCGGCAAGAGTGCAGCGTGGCCAAAGCATCCTGGTTCATGGCGCAGGCGGGGCGGTCGGCACGGCGATGCTCCAACTGGGCAAACTGCTCGATTTGGAGATGTACGGCACGGCGTCCAAGTCCAAGCACGAACTGGTCGCCGGCCTGAGCGCAACCCCCATTGATTACCGGAGCGAGGACTTTTTGGAGCGCGTCCGGGAGCTGACGGGAGATGGTGTCCACGCCGCCTTTGACCCCATTGGCGGGAACAACTTCAAGCGGTCGTTCAAATCGCTCAAGCGGGGCGGCACGCTGGTGGCCTATGGATTTTACAACGACGCCATGGGCAAAGGGGGCAACGTCCCGCTCGAGTTCATGAAGGTCGCGTTGTGGAACATCCTGCCCAATGGCCGCTCGACAACGTTTTACTCTATCGGCGCGCTGTGCAAGAAGTGCCCAGACTGGTTCCACGAGGACTTGACCGAGCTATTCAACCTGCTGGCGCAGGGCAAGATCAAGCCGGTCATCGCGGAACGGATGGGGCTGGCAGAGGCGGCGCGGGCGCACGAACTCATCGAACAGGCCGCGGTGCAGGGCAAGATCGTGCTGATGGTCAACGAGAGTTGATATGTCTGAAAGTAACTGCTCAGCCTGTCATTGCGAGGAACGAAGTGACGAAGCAATCTCCACCGGTTACTACTCACCCTCCCGCAGGTTTTGACGGGTTTTCAACGCAAAAGCACATCCCAATGCCTATGCAAGCCTGCGAGTACAGCAAATCGTAACCTGCGGGAGGGTAGTCTGAGTAATAACTGTGTGGGTTGAGCAAGCGGCTCGTCGCTTCACCGTTGGAAACGTGGATCGCGCTCCAGTGTCAGGCGCAGCCCTTGCGCCAGGTCCACGCGCGGCTCGTAGGTCAATAATCTGTGCGCGAGAGCTATGTCGGCGCAGAGGTGGGAAACGCCGCCGCTCTCGGCAGGGCTGTGGAGCATCTCTGCCCTCCGTTCCACTGCCTTCGCCACCAACGCCGCCAGTTCGTTGATGCTGGTCTCGTGGCCACTGCCCACGTTGATGATACGGCGGTCCACGTCAGAGGCGGTGGCAGCCGCCACCAGCGATTCCACCACGTCGTCCACGTAGACGAAGTCACGGGTCTGCCCACCGCCACCGAAGACAATCAGCGACCCTCCACCCAGTGCCTGCTGTAGGAAGCGTGGTATCACCGGCGAATGGGAGGCCGGCAGGCTCTGGCCCGGCCCGTAGGCGTTGAAGATGCGCAGGATCACCGTCTCAATACCCCACAGCGCGCCGATGGTGCGCACGTAGTACTCGGCAGCCAGTTTGCTGACGGCGTAGGGGGACTGCGGGTTGGGGTTGACGTCCTCGCGCACCGGCTGTTCGGCCTGCTCACCATAGACCGCGCCGGAGGAGGTGAGGACGACGCGACGCACTCCGGCGTCCCGCATCGCCTCCATCACGCTGACAGTGCCGCCGACGTTGACCTCGTTGTACTCACGGGGGTAGAGGATGGATTCGCTGACCAGCACGCGCGCCGCCAGGTGGTAGACGCAGTCCACGTCCTGCAGCAACGTCCATAGTTTGGGCCGGTCGGCCAGGTCGCCCCGGGTGAAAAGCACCCGCTCGTCCAGCCTGGCAGGATCGCCTGCGCTAAGGTCATCAATGACCCGTACCTGGTGTCCATCGTTGGCCAATCGGTTGGCCAGGGCTGCTCCGAGAAATCCGGCTCCGCCGGTGACGAGGAAACGCACGTCGCCTCCTTGTTGCTATCTCTCGAATATTATAGCACAACCCGCCGCAAAAGGGCAATGAGGCCGATGGCTCGCCATGGCTTCTGTGCCGACTGCCTCCACGGCGAATGGTGCGAGGGCGGATGCACCGACCTGGCGGTCACCTACTCCGGCCGCCGGGGCGACAACCCGATGTGTTTGTACCGCATTGAGCGGGAGTGGCTCAAACGTTTATGAACCTTGCGAAGGCTTGCGCAACCTTCGCAAGGTTTACGGTCAGTGCCTCCTTATGCTGGGCAGGAAGACCCAGAAACGCTCCACGGATAGCAGGCCAGGCCGCAGCGCCGGATCAATGGGCCCGGCGGCAGCCAACGTGAGCTGCAAAGTGCCCGTCGGCAGTGCTGGTGCTGGCTGGCCCTCGTACCAGCCGATGTGGAGGAACTCGTCCCAGTGAGTGTGGGCGGCCAGATCCAGTTCGGTCGGTTGGTAATAGTCACGCATCCAAAAGTCCTCACCCAGCGGGAAGTAGATCGCTATGCCGTGAGCGCCGGTGAAGGTCCAGGTTTGCGATGGCGCGACCCAGGGATGCCCGTCGTGATGTCGCTCTTGGACGACCACGTCCCCGCCGGCCGGGCCGATAGCCACCGTCAGCGCGTGGGCGGCGCTGAGCACAGCCGTGTCGGTGACGTGGGTCGCCAGTTGCTCAGCCAGGTCGTACAGGTCCACGTAGGCGTCAGGGACGGCCAGGGCATAGTCCCAGTTGGAATCGAACTTTTGAGCACCGCTGTAGGCCTGAGTGATTTGCTGGCGAGTGCTTGTCGTCAGTGTGCCCGACAGGGCCAGGGCCAGGCTGTCAAGCGCCTGGGAGATGGGACCGATGGCGTTGACGTCCACGGCCAGCCCGGCCATCGTGCGCGGATAGCCCAGCAGCGAGTCATCGTAAACCCGCACCAGCGCTTCGGTCAGTTGGCGAGGCGTCGTGTCCATCCCGATGTCGCCGACGTACCCCTCGTAGGGGAAACGAGACCACACGGCGCTCTCCGAAGCGACCAGGAAACGGGTGCTGTCGCGCACCTCGTAACCGTTCTCCAGCATGCCCATCATGCTGGCGTCGAAAAATAGGACATCAATGGGATCGGTGCCCTCGTCCGTGGCCCAGTATAAGGCATCGCCGATCTCCCGGGTGCCCAGGTAGTCCCCATTGGTGTCGTCCCAGCCTATGCCACTGGTGAGATAGCCGATTCCCGAGGCCGGGACAAAACTGGGTGCCCAGCCACCACCGTGGCCAACCAGCGACAGGGCAGTGTAGGTGATCGGCATGAAAGTGGACCGCGCCCAGGTGACAAAGCCGTAGAGCGTCTGGTCATCACCCATGTTTAACTCGCCCAAGTCCCAGGTGGTCGTTCCCTCGACGTAGTCAGCCAGTTCGTAGGGGTTGCGGTTGGGCAAGACGCGATAGCGGCGGGTGTGATCGTCGGGTGTATCGCCAGCGTGGTCAGGACTGCGGTCCCACTGAACCAGAATGGTGACACCGGGGTTACGGGCCGCTGCCCGCTCCAGATTGTTGAACAGTTCCAGGTCGTAGATCAACCGGTCGCGCTGGTTGTCCATGTTGTTGTCTGCTGAGAGATAAACCAGGAAGGTCCAGGGGCGCGGTGTAACCGGCCCGATCAGCGTCGTCGCCGTCAGGTCAAAACTGTGGCTCAGGGCATCAATGACCGTGGCGGTGTTGGTGATAACGCTGCCCGGCGTCACCCAGTAGTCCACATAGACCTGGAAGCCGATGGTGACCGTGTGTCCTGCCGTCAAGTGGCCGGTCCAGTGAATGTTGCTGGTGTTTTGATGGACGACTCCGCTGCTGGCCCAGGCGCTGTCCCAAATGTAGACGGTGCCCTCGGGAACCGGATCTACGACCTGCAGGCCGGCCGCGTCGCCTGGGCCGGCGTTGCTGACGACGATGGTGTAGGTTAGCGTGTCGCCCGGTCCCGCCTCGGTTGGCTCGACGGTCTTGGTGCCGCTGAGCATGTCTATGAACTGCACGAACTGCACGAACTGCCCATCAATCGTGCCCGCACCCTGGTCAGCGCCGGTGACCTCGAAGACCATGAAGCCGACAATGTGGTAATAATAGCTGCCACCTTGCGCAGCGGCAGGGGCCTTGGGTGCTGGGATCTCGTCATAGTGTGGGACAGAGTCAAAGACCGGCACCAGGATTTCCTCTCCTACTGGGGCTTGCCCGATGACGGAGGAATTTCGACCGGGCTTGGCGTGGATATAGTCGCCGGCGTAGAAGAAGGAGACCCCCCCGGGAAAGCCATTCACCATCCAATCCTCCAGCATATTGGCGTCGCCGCTGGGATCCACAGCGCGGGGCCAATTGGGATCTTCCGTCTGGTTCCAGACGTAGGCCAGGTTAAGCCAGCCACGGTGCTGCACCTGGCCACCTGTATAACTCACGATGCACTGCTCTGGGTCCTCGGGGCAGTTCCCAAAACTGAGCGTGAACGCATCTCCCTCATCCAGGGCCAGCGCTATCTCCAGCGGAACGCCAACCGGCCGCAGGCCGTCGGTCAGAATGCTAGGTGCCGATTCCGCTCGACTGGCCGCTGGGGGAGCAGCCCGACCGACACCGGCCAATACGAGCAACGTCAATCCGAGTGCCAGCGCGACGCTGGCCAACAGAGCGTGTCGCTTACTCATTCTTAATCTCTCCTTTCGCCCGTAGATTTGCTTGTACCTGACATAGTATCTTCTCAAAAAATCAGGGCGGGTGTAGGTCGGATTTGCTATCCGACCGGACGGCGGTTAGCAAAACCGCCCTACAGTCGTCATCTCCCCCTAAATATTGAGAAGATACCTGACATAGGTATTACCGTTGAAGACTCAAAAAGGATACGGTCGCGTCAGTATCTTTTCAGAGGTAGGTGCGGTATAATAGATGCACGAATGCACGGGACAATCACGGTTGAGGTGAATTCGTGCCGCAGGATGATGAAAGGCAACTAATCGAACGGGCTCAACGAGGAGATCGAGCAGCCCTCGGTGAGCTGTACCGTCGTCACGTTGACGCGATCTATCGCTACGTCTACCTGCGGGTGGGTGACCCAACTGTGGCCGAAGACCTGACGGCCGAGGTCTTTCTCAGGGCGCTGGAGGGTCTGGGGGAGTACCGGTACACCGGTGTGCCTCTTATCGCCTGGCTCTACCGCATCGCCCGCGCTCGCACTGCCGACCACTGGCGCCGGGCCGGGCGATACCAGGAGATAGAGTTGTCGGACAAGATAGCGGCGACCGGAAGCGACCCCGAGGTGATCGCCAGCGCTCACATTGAGCGAAGCGATCTGGCAGCGGCCTTGCGCCGCTTGACCGACGTCCAGCAGCAGGTCATCATCCTGCGCTTTGTCGAGGAGATGAGCCTGGCCCAAGCCGCTGCTGTGATGGGGAAGACCGTCGGAGCCATCAAGGCGCTGCAACATCGCGCTCTGGCTTCGCTGGCCCGACTGATGGGCGAACAGAGGAAAGGTATCAGGTAGAACAGTATGTTGCAAGATATCGCCGCTATTCTTGAAACTTGTCTGGAGCAGATAACCGCCGGCCGGGCGACGGTCCAGGAGTGCCTGGATCAATACCCTGACCTGATCGGTGAATTGGAGCCGTTGCTGCGGGCGGCTGAGCGAGCGCAGACCGTGGACAGGCCCAGCCTCGCCCCTGAAGCCAGGGCGCGGATCGAGGCGCGTTTTCTGGCCGCTGCCGAAAGCATCCCATCTGTTCAACCAGTCCGGAGTCCCCATCCCACAATCGCGCTGACCTGGCGTCGGGTGGCGATCAGGTTGGTCTTACTCTGCGCTTGCGCCTGCATCTTGGGTACCGGGTTGATCATAGCGGCCAGTGGTGTTTTACCTGACTCACCGCTCTATCCTGTCAAGCGGACGATGGAAGAGGTCTGGCTGTGGCTGCCACCGGCCCAACCTGTTACTACCCCACTGGCCAGAATCACCTCCTTGTCCTCTCCGACACCCGAGCCATCCGGCACGCCCGTCTCCAGTTCAACCCCCACGCCGACCGACGGCTCGCAAGAGCCGACCGAGGTACCCCAACCGACCGCGCTGGTTCAGCCCACCGGATCGCCTGACCCCACCGGTGTTCTGGTACCGACGAGGACTCCTGCGGCGATGGCCAAACCCGGCGCGACAGTCATACCCACAGAGACTCCCAAACAGACGGAGACGATTGAACTGGCCGAGACGCCTATCCCGCTGGCCGCTACTGCGACGACGGTGCCATCCACCGCGATGCCAGAGAGCCAAGGCTGTGTCTACAGCCTCGGTTACTGGAAGAATCACCCTGATGTCTGGGCAGTGGATTCACTGATCTTGGGCCACGAAATCTATACCCAGGCCGAGTTGCTTGGTCTCTTGAGTGAGCCAACCAGGGGTGACGCCAGTCTGATCCTGGCTCGACAACTAATCGCTGCCAGGCTGAACGTCGCCAACGGCGCTGATAATTCGACCATCGCCGCCACCATCGCCGCAGCCGACACCTGGCTTGGCAACTATGCGGGCACGCTTCCCTACGACGTCAGCCCCAGTCTGCCTGAAGGGCAGCAAGCGGTAGCATTGGCGAACACGCTGGAGCAATACAACGATGGCGGCCTGCCGGGCGGCCCACCGGACTGCCCATAAGTGAGCAGGGCTTTTCCCTCGTGTTGCCTCACGAACGAGGTTACCGGTTACTACCCAGGCTTCCCACAACACGTCATTCCGAGCGAGCGCAGCGAGTCGAGGAATCTCGGTTTTCGGCGGCAAGAGCGACCAGATTCCTCGACTTCCTTCAGTCCCTTCGACAGGCTCACCGCCACGCCTGCCACGAGAGTACTCTCGCAGTGGAGCCCCGCCACGAGTACTCGCGGTGGTACTCGCGGTGGCAGGGCAGGCTGCTGCGCTCCTTTCGGTTCCTTCGGCAGGCTCAGGACAGGCTGCTCGGAATGACGCCTGGGTAGTAAAGGTTAGCGAAACATATTCGCTTGTTTGACAAGTTATGCAGCAGGCTATATAATCTTCTCGGAGAACTGCGATGACTGATGTGACCAGAACTGTGACAGTGGAACAGGCGCAGCGGCGGCTGAAGGGCGTTATTTGAGGAGGTGAAGAAAAACGAGACCGTTTACATCCTCACCCGCTTCGGCAAACCCCAGGCACTCGTCGTGAGCGTCGAGGAATACGAGGAGATGCAAGAGGAGTTGGCCTTGCTCTCCAACCCTGAGCACATCGCCTGCATCGCAGAGGCCCGAGCGGCTTACAGATCTGGTGAGAGTATTCCCATCGAAGATTATCTGAGCCACTGCCGTCGCTAAGAGGAATTCTTCACCGCCCCGTGGCCCTTGCAGGTCGCGGGGCTTTTCCCTTTGACACTCCACGCTGCCTGCGGTATACTGCCCTGTATCGTCACTGCTGTGGCTGGTCTCCGGACCGAGCCACTATGTAACTTGACAAGGCTAACTGCTGAGATGACGCGAGACTATCTTACCGAGTTATTGACGGCGTACTGGTTCGCCCCGCCCGTGGCGCTGTGGCGGGCGGTCGAGTTGCGCGTGGCAGCGGAGGAGCAGTACGAGCGCCCCCTGCTCGACCTGGGCTGCGGCGATGGACTGATCGGGCAGGTGCTCTTCGGGACGGAAGGTCGGGTGGACGTGGGACTCGACCCCTGGGTGGATCAACTGCAGCAGGCGGCCCAATCTGGTGTGTACCGCCACGTGGACCTGGCCGATGGTCATCGTCTGCCCTATACCAGCGGTGCATTCGCCACCGTCTTCAGCAACTCAGTCCTGGAGCACATTCCCGAAGTGGAGCCGGTAGTGCGCGAGGTGGGGCGGGTGCTGCGGCCCGGCGGCCAATTTGTCTTCACCGTCCCCTCCGACGCCTTCGACCTCCTGCTCGACGGCTACATCCGGGCAATGGAAGCCGGAAACGTGGAGCAGGCGAAGTGGTACGCAGCCGGTGTGGACGTATGGCTGGGGCATCACCACTACCACCCGCCCGGCGAATGGCGTGACATTCTGAGCGCCGCCGGGATGACGCTGGTCAAGGCGCGCTACTACATCCCGGAGGAAGTCGAGCGGCTGTGGGACCGGATGAACGACCGCTGCGGTGTGAACCGACCAAGGTCGGCGTGGGGGTTGCTGGTCTCGCCCCGGTTGCGGCCTCTGGGCTATCAGGTTCTCCTGCGCCGTGCCGTCGTGCGGAGCCTTGGCCGCCGCTGGCGACCCTATTATGAGATGGACGTACCACCCGGCGAGAAGGGCGGTGGCCTGCTCGTCGTGGCCCGGCGGAACGATGAACGATGAACGATGAACAATGACCAATGACCAATGACCAATGAACAATGGCAAATGATTAATGACTAGGACACAAACCCGCATCCCCATTTCCATTGCATCCGACGCCTGGGACCGGTTCGTTGCTGAACGTCCCGACGCCCACGTTCTCCAGACCAGCCCCTGGGGTGCGCTCAAGGCTCAGTTCGGGTGGGCCGACGAGCGGGTGGGGCTGAGCCGAGGGGGTGAACTGGTCGCCGGGGCGCAGGTGCTCTACCGGCGCTTGCCGGCCGGGTTGGGCTGCCTGGCCTACGTCCCCAAAGGGCCGCTGGTGGACTGGGCCGACGAGGAGCAAGTGGCGGCGCTTCTGGCAGCCCTCGATCGCGCTGCCCGGTCGCGAGGCAGCATTGTCCTTATCGTCGAACCCGACCTGCCCGATGAGCCCATTCACCGCGAGCGACTGCACACACTCGGCTTCCGCCCCGCCCCGGTAAGCAGCATCCAACCCCGCCGCACCATCGTCGTGGACATCTCTCCCGACGAAGAGGCGATCCTGGCGGCGATGAAGTCGAAGACGCGCTACAACGTGCGGCTGGCGACCCGTAAGGGGGTGACGGTGCGGGAGGCGACCGAGGCTGACCTGCCGGCCTTCCACGCACTGATGGCCGCCACTGCCGCGCGAGATCGTTTCGGCGTCCACGCCCCGGCCTACTACGAGGCGGCCTACCGGTTGTTCGTGCCTCGGAACTGGGCGCGGCTGCTTCTGGCCGAGGTGGAGGGGGAGCCGGTGGCGGCGGAGATGGTCTTTGCGTTCCCGCCGCGGTCCTGGTATTTCTACGGAGCCTCAGGTAATATTCACCGTGAGAAGATGCCCAACTACCTGCTCCGGTGGGAGGCAATGTGCTGGGCCAAATCGTTGGGCTGCACCACCTACGACCTGGGGGGTGTCCCCGACGAGGACGAGGCGAACTTGGAGGCCGAGTTCACGCAGCGGCGGGATGGACTGTGGGGCCTCTACCGCAACAAGCGAGGCTTCAGCGGGCGTCTGGTGCGCAGCGTGGGTGTGTGGGATCGGGTCTACGCGTCGTTGCGATACCGGCTGTACTGTTGGGTACTAGATGCTCAGCGCTGGATGGTGGAAGCGAGGGAGTGAGGAATCTATCAGGTGCAACGCACGTACCTTCTCAATATCTTGGGGCAAGGGCAGCGTAGGGCGGTTTTGCTAACCGCCACTATGGAGAACCTGCGCCACATCGCTGTGATTACGCCACAACTGGAAATGTATGGTATAATGCTGGAGGATGCTGGTACACCGTGTATGAAAGGAGGGAATCATGTCTGATCGGGAGTATCACGGGAAAGAGGAAGAGAAAGAACACGAGAAAGAGGCAGAGAAGAGTTGGGACGAGAAATGGCGTCGTGACCCGCTCAGCGCCGTCGTGTGGGCCGCTATCCTCATCTGGGCCGGGGTGGCGCTGCTCGCGGAGAACATGGGATTCCTGATCCGCTTCGGGCGGCTGGATGCCTGGGGGCTCATCTTCGTCGGGGCCGGGGGGATCGTGCTTCTGGAGGTGGTCGTTCGCCTGCTCATGCCGTCCTACCGGCGGGCGGTGGGAGGCACCCTCGTTTTCGCCGTCGTCCTGCTGGGCATAGGGGTGGGGAATCTGTTCGGCTGGGACGTGACCTGGCCGCTGATCCTGATCGCCATCGGCGTGTCCATGTTGCTGCGCGGCTTCATACGGGGTTCCTGACCGGTAGGCGTCTTAACCAGTCACGGCCAATGCAACGGAAGCAGGTATCTTCTCAATATTCAGGGGGGGATGATGACTGTAGGGCGGTTTTGCTAACCGCCGTCCGGTCGGATAGCAAATCCGACCTACACCCGCCCCAAGTTTTTGAGAAGATACGGAAGTAGGGCGGCCGGAAGGCGAGGATCAGGAGATAGTTAATGACTAGTGACAACCCACCGGCTGAGCCCGCCCAGATGCAAATGCTCCAGGCCCTGCTACAGCCCTGGCACGACGCCGTAGCGGATCCGGCAAAGGCCCAACAAGAAGTGCTACATCGCTTTTTGCAGATCTATGCCCAGACTGACTACGGCAAGCAACACACTGCCTCTCAGGTTGGGAGTGTTGAAGACTATCGCCGCGCGTTCCCCGTTGCCACCTACGAGGACTATAAGCCGCTCATTGATCGGGTAATGGCCGGGGATGTGAGCCTGCTCCTCAACGAAGAGCCGGTCGGCTGGGCGATCACCCGGGGCACGACAGGGGACGAGTCCAAGTTTATCCCGATGACGTACACCGACCTGATGATGCGCATCAGCGCTGGGCGGGCCATGATGAACTACGTGGCGACCAGCGGCCGGTACGACTTGTTCGAAGGGGTCAACCTTAACCTGAACTTCCCCTCGGTCGTGGGGACGGTGCAAGTAGGGGAGCGCGAGGTCGAGTACGGTTATAGTTCGGGCATCTATACCAAGCACGTCTCGGCCTTTACGCCTATCCGCTCCGAACCGGCACAAGAAGAAATCGACAAACTTGGGGGCGGCAAAACTATTCGTGACTGGGAAGCACGTTTCGAGTTGGCCTACCAAAAGTGCAAAGATGAGAACGTCACACTGGTGGGCGGCGTCTGCCCGACTACCATCAAGTTTGCCCGCTATCTGCGCAAAACTCACTCCGTCTACCCCAAAGACCTGTGGCAAACACAGATCGTGACGTTGGGCAGCGTACCCGGAATCAACACCAAGTATCAACCGGCGCTCAACGCGCTCTATGGACGAAAAGTCATCATCCGCGAGATCTATGGGACCACCGAGGGCATGTTCGGCCAGCAGCGAGACGAGAAGCGAGCCTGGGTGCCCAACTATGACCTGTTCTTCTTCGAGGTACAAACGAGGTCAGGCATCAAGATGCTGCACGAGATGCGGCCCGGCGAGATGGGCAGCCTGGTCGTCTCAACGCCCATCCTGCCCCGCTACAAGATCGGCGACCTGATCATATCCTTCCGTTCACCCTATTTCCGGTGCATTGGCCGCGACCGCTGGTACACCCCTCTGCGCTACGCCTGGGACGAGTTTATGACCTTTAACCTGGGACGATTGTAGGCGGCAGCGACGCCATCCTAACGC
>JAUWNP010000209.1 GCA_030612585.1 Anaerolineae bacterium | reverse complement strand
ACTATCGTCGTCTGAGCAAGGATTATGAAGTGCTCACCGAAACCAGTGAGGCGATGGTATACGCTGCCATGACTCGCGTGATGCTCAGACGCCTGGGGCGTCCCCAGGCCGCCAGCCCGTAGGAATTTTCAGACATGCTCTGAGTAGTGCAATCACCGACAGGAGGTGTCTATGGACATTGATTGGGCATTGGTTGCATTGGTCACAGTTAATAGAAAGGGGGCCTGTATGGGTTTATGCTAATAGATTGTGAAACATAGTTCGCGCTGGTCTAATGTTATACTAAAGGCCAGCGCGTTTTTTTGTGTGCTTTACACGGAGAGAATAAGGTTCTTCTTGCCCTTTCGTTACCTGCTCGTTACCCTCACCTGATATACTGATCACAGTGGGATCGCAGAATCGTACATTCAAAAGAACCCGGTGGTGTGCGTGATAGCCGTTATTGCGTTTGGGGCAAACACCTATCGAAACGGGGGCCGTCTCTTCAAAGTGGAATGCGATAGCCTGCGGGCAAGGCAGACCGGTGAACAGGCTCCCAATTATGAGAGCAGGTTCCAATGCATCGGCACACGGCACGGCGGGGTTCGGTTTGATATTATGGTTTCTCTTTCTCTTCTCCTTTCGCTGAGAGCCAGGGGCTGGTGCCCCTGGCTCTCCGTGCGTTTAGGGCCATCATAGCGTAGAGACGGCCTTTAGTCTCCCAATATCGTCCGCGCCGCCACCAGGCCCGAGGCTGAGGCTTGCACCAGTCCGCGCGTGATGCCTGCCCCGTCGCCGCAGGCATATAGCCCGCGTATCTCTGTCTCTAGTTCTGTCGTCAACTTGATCCGGTTGGAGTAGAACTTGACCTCGACCCCGTAGAGCAACGTGTGGCGCGAGCACACGCCCGGCATCACCTGATCCAGCGCGTGCAGCATCTCCAGGATGTTGATGATGTGGCGATAGGGCAGCACCAAGCCCAGGTCTCCCGGCTCGGCGCTCTTGAGCGTGGGAGTGACGAGCGAGCGGCGCAGTCGCTGTTTGGTAGTGCGGCGGCCGTTCTCTAGGTCGCCCAGCCGTTGCACCAGTATGCCGCCGCTCAAGAGATTCGCCAGCCGGGCGATAGACTGGCCGTAGGCCACCGGATCGTCGAACGGCTCGGTAAATTTTTTACTCACCAGCAGGGCAAAGTTGGTGTTGGCTGTCTTGTGGTCGGCGTAGGAGTGGCCGTTGACCGTGATCACGCCGCCCGCGTGCTCCAGCGCGACCTCACCATAGGGGCAGACGCAGAAGGTCCGCACCAGGTCGTCGAAGGAGGGCGAGTAATACAGGAACTTGAACTCGTAGAGCAGGTGGGTGAGGGGCTCCGCTACCTTGGCCGGTAGTTCAACCCGCACACCCAGGTCCACAGGGTTACAGGTCAGCGTGAGTCCCAACTCGGCGGCGATGCGCTTGAGCCATTCGGCCCCCTCCCGCCCCGGCGACAGGATCACCCGTGGCGCTTCGATCACCTCTCCGCGCTCCGTCTCGACGCCGACGACGGCCCCGTCGTTGACCAATACTTCCGCCACCGGCGTGAGCATCTTCACGTGAACTCCCCGCTCCACCAGGTCCTTGTACATACGTCCCATGATCTCGGCACTGTGCTCTGTGCCCATGTGACGGATGGGAACCGAGACGAGGCGCAATCCAGCCAATATCTTTTCCAATGATTTGTACTCATTGGTGTGCCCGCCGTAGACGTTCTTGTTAGCGCCGTACTCTACGTACACGCTATCTACTTCGTCAATCAGCGATTGCGCCTGTTGCTCGCCTAGTATCTGGCCCAGGTGCCCGCCGGAGGCTGGCGAGAGTGTCAGTTTGCCATCGCTGAAGGCCCCCGCCCCGCCCCAGCCATTCATAATCGAGCAGGGTTGGCAATGCGCGCAGTCCCTACCCTCGCGCGCGGGGCAGCGCCGTTTGTCAATTGGGTGACCTTTGTCGAGGATGGTTATGCGCAGGTCCGACCTGCGGCTCAGTTCAAGCGCGGCGAAGATACCCGCCGGCCCCGCTCCTATGATGATCACGTCCTGCTTTTGTTTAGGCATCGTCACGCTCCGGTGTAATAGGTCTTAGTCCTGGTGAGATTGATCAGAGACTGATTATGCCACCAAGAGGCCAGTTTGTCCAGCGCCTGATTTAGCCGTTAGCCGTTAGCAGTCAGCCGTTAGTGGCCCCCCTGGCTCGGCAGAGACGAGGCAGTGCATTTTTCGCAGTAGCGCAAAACTTGCTACGTCACCCTGAGCGAAGTCGAAGGGTCTCGGTCTGTGTATAAAGGAGATTCTTCGCTACGCTCAGAATGACGGTCTTCTGCCTGCTCAGAATGATGGCCTTCTGCCTGCTCAGAATGATGGCCTTCTGCCTGCTCAGAATGACGGTCTTCTGCCTGCTCAGAATGATGGCCTGTTGCCAAGTAACTTTTGCGGACATACGAAAGTCGCGCTGCCAAACGACCATCTACGTCACCCTGAGCGAAGTCGAAGGGTCTCGGTCTGTGTATAAAGGAGATTCTTCGCTACGCTCAGAATGACGGCCTTCTGCCTGCTCAGAATGATGGTCTTCAGATACGTCATTGTCGCCCTTTGAAGTTGACGGGTTGGCCGGAGTATGATACATTGGAGGGAAATGACCAATGACAAATGACAAATGACAAATGACCAATCTCTAATCTCAAATATCAAATCATCCCACGTGGCACTGTATGTGCATGTTCCATTCTGCCGGATGAGGTGTGCCTATTGTGACTTCAACACCTACGCTGGACTGGAGGAACTGGTGCTGGACTACGTGGCGGCAGTGTGCCGGGAGGTCGAGGCGGCCGGCGAGCGGTGGGGACGCCTGACTGTGCCGACGATCTACTTCGGCGGCGGCACCCCTTCGCTCTTGCCGCTTGACCTCCTGGCGGAACTTCTTCACGTCTCACGTCTCACGTTTCGCGTTCCAGATTCCGCCGAAATCACGCTGGAGGCCAATCCGGGCACGGTGACGCCGGGGTATCTGCGCGGCCTGCGGGAACTGGGTGTGAACCGGCTCAGCCTGGGGGTGCAGTCGGCCCACGAGGACGAACTCCGCCTCCTGGGCCGCATCCACACCTGGGCGCAGGCGGTCGAGGCGGTGGGGTGGGCGCGGGAGGTGAGGTTCGCCAATCTCAACCTCGACCTCATCTTCGGCCTGCCGGCCCAGACGCTGGCCCGCTGGCGGGAGACACTGGAGGCGGCGCTCCGGCTTTCGCCGGAGCATCTGTCGCTTTATGGCCTGAGTGTTGAGCAGGGCACACCGCTGGAGAACCGCATATCCAGCGGCGAGTTGCCAGCACCCGACGAGGACCTGGCGGCGGAGATGTACGAACTGGCGGAGGAGGTGCTGGCGGGGGCAGGGTTCTTTCACTACGAGATCTCCAATTGGGCCAGGATGAATGATGAATGGCGAATGACGAATGGCGAATTGCGAATTGCGAATGACGAATTGCGAATGACGAATGGTGAATTGCGAAGATGGTGGCCTGGGCCTGGGCCTGGGCCTGGGATCTGGAACCTGAAACTTGAGGCACTCAGTGAGCACGTCAGCCCGTTTGTGTGCCGCCATAATTTGGTCTATTGGCGCAACGAGCCGTGGTTGGGGGTGGGGGCGGGGGCACATTCCTGGCTGGATGGGCAGCGCTGGGCCAACGTGCGCCACCCACGGGAGTACGTCGCGGCCTGTGGGACAGGTTGTCAACCTGTCCTATGCGAAGAGGTGGAGGTGATTGACCACCGTCTGGAGATGGGGGAGACGATGATGCTGGGGCTGCGGCTGGCGGAGGGGGTCAGAGCCGGCTCGTTTGAGGCGCGGTTCGGGGAGGCGCTGGAGGAGGTGTTTGGGAAGGAACTGGGGGAACTCCGGGAACTGGGCCTTTTGGAGTGGGACGGGAGCCTGGCCCGGCTGACGGCGCGGGGGCGGCTGTTGGGGAACCGGGTGTTTGCACGCTTCGTGTAGCGGAGTTGGTGTTGGGTGGGGGTAGAGCAGAAACCGGGTTTTCCAGAAAAAACCCGGTTTCTTGGTTTCCACGTGAACGTACGTTTGACCTTCAGAGAGGTTTGGGCTATACTAACGAAAGATAAACGCAGGCCTGGATAGCACCGCAGAAATCGGAGGGAGATTAACGCAAAAAGCGCCGCCATTGACACGTGTGTATGTGTCGTCGGGCGGCGCTTGTTGGGAGAGTTCTCGGAAAGTGGTTGCTGTGGAACACAACAACGGATTTAGAATAAAACGGATGGCTGAGTGGAAAAGAATTCGTTGATTTTCCCAATTCGCTGTAGTGTGGCTGAAGGGAGGTGGTACGCTGTTTCGTCTGCTGCTACGAGCGAATCGTCAAAAGGCGTCGGAGTTGATGGCGTGTGCTTTGACGTCTGTGGTTGAGCGAAGGAGGTGGTGGTATTGCGCAGCACACATGATTATTTGATTGCCTATGGCTTGCACCTGATGCGCCAGGTGACTGGTATAGAGTCCATGAGTCTGCCAGAATCTGGAGACTTGGTGCGGGTCGAGCCGTTCGAGAAATTATTGGGCACAGCCTGGCCTGAGCCCGAGACCGACCTCCCGTTGATATCCATATTCAGCCGCGTGCATCTGCCAGAGCAGGATCAGGAAGACCCCCGTAAGGCAAGGAGGGCCTACCTGGAACCGGCCCCGCTGGAGATGAAAGGGGAAACGCTGTTCTCACGCCACGAGCCGCCGGGCGACTTTGCGGCGGCCCAAGAGTCCGTGGGCCAGAGGTTTCAGCGGGCGTACGCTAGTTTGCAGCGAACGGTCAAAACAGACGATTCTCGCTTCTTTACCGCTTTCTATCACCTGATGGAGCGTTTTGCCTGGGCCTTGCCCAATACCTACGGTGAGCCTGGAGTGAGCCTGTTCCAGCAGTAGAAGGCGGTGACTGCCTTGGCCTTCGCTTCCGGCGGTGTGGAGGAGGGGCCAGCCGAGGGCTTTACTCTGGTCGGAGGAGACATCCCCGGTATCCAACGCATGATCTACACCATCACGTCCAAGGGGGCGGCTAAGGGGCTACGTGGGCGCTCGCTCTTCATCCAGTTCCTGGGTGATACGGTCGTGCGGCGGTTGGTGCACCAACTTGGACTGAGTCAGGCCAACGTCATCTACGCCGCTGGCGGAAACTTCATGTTGCTAGCGCCGGCAGGCGAGAGCACACAAGATGTCCTGAGCGAGGTGAACGAAGATGTCAACCGGGCACTGCTGGCTGCTTATGAAGGTGACATCGCACTGTGCCTGGCCGACGTCGAGATACCTGCTGGAGCGGTGGGCACGGCTGAGTTCGGCACGGAGCACTCGCTAGCACTCCAACGTGCCGTAGCCCGGCAGAAGGCGCGGCGCTTCGCTGAGATCGCCAACGGGCCAGGCGGGTGGCAGGAGATGTTCGAGCCCCGTGGTAGCGGAGGCGAGCGGGCTCGCTTCTGCGCCGTCTGCCAGGCCGAACTGAGCATCGAGGAACTCAAGGACGAAAGCCTCTTGCTGGTGGACGCCGGCGAACTTGAGCCGGGAGAGACCGCGCCCCGTGCCTGTTATGATTGCGCTACGTTCCGCGAACTGGCGGAAGCGGTGGGCCGCCCGGACCGGGCGTTGTATCTGCGCCGTGGCAAGAGGCCAGGGGATGATCGCTGGCAGGGACTATTGCACAAACTCTCTGCTGGCTGGTGCTACCGGTTCGCTGACTGGGATAAGCAAGCAGCGCCCGGCGAGACGAAGTACACCCTCAACGACGTAGACTTCATCAATCACGGCGCGCATGGCTTCCTGTTCCTCTCCAACACCACACCACGGGTCACGCAGAAGGACGTGGAGTGGTGGGATGAGACGTACCCGGATCAGCGGGGCGAGGTCAAGATTGGGAACATCCGTAACTTCGAGTTGCTGTCTCACGCGGCGGAGGCGGATGGCGCGCTGGAGCGAGTAGGGGTGCTGCGCATGGACGTGGATAGCCTGGGCCGGGTGATGACGCGCGGGCTGATCTACGATGACAAGCCTCACCGCAGCATGGCTGCCACGTCTGCGCTGAGCACAGCCCTGGATCGTTTCTTCGCCGGTTACCTGGATGTGCTCTGCCGGAAGGTGACCGAGGCACCGGACATGGCCAGGCTGCTGGGGCACGCGGGCGAAGATCGGCTCTACGTCATCTATGCCGGCGGCGACGATCTGTTCGTGGTCGGCTCCTGGCATCTGCTGCCGCTGTTGGCCGAGCAGGTGAGGGGGGCTTTCGAGCGGTACGTGGGTGAAAACCCGTTCTTGCACATCTCCGCCGGAATCACGTTGGAGGGGCGCAAGTTCCCGCTCTATCAGGCGGCGGCGCGGGCGGGCGAGGCGCTGGATGGCGGGGCCAAGAGGCACGAGTGTACCGAGAAGGGCCTGCGGCTCAAGAAGAACGCGGTGCACTTCCTCGGCCAGACCGTAGGATGGGATGATTTCACCGAGGTGCGCGAGAGGACTGACGCGCTGGTGCAATTGGCCAATAGAAAAGACGTGCCCCGTGGCCTGCTGCACACGTTGCAGATGATCTACAGTCGCTTCGTCGAGGGCCGGAAGGGGGCGAGGCGTCGTGGGCTCAGCGGCGAGCAGGCATACTACGGCCCCTGGATGTGGCGGCAAGCCTATACTCTGGGACGGCTGTCTCGCCGCTATGAGAAGGGATCGCAAGCGACCAGGGACATATCTGACTTGCAGGGATGGATCCTGGAACACGTAAGTCATCTGGGCCTGGCAGCGCGTTGGGCTGAGTATCTGACGAGAGTCAAGGAGGAGTGAAAAATGAGCAAACAGAGGGGAAGCGTGCGTCTCAGCGTCACGGACGGTCAGATTCACACCATCATCACGCAGGATGAGCCGAAGTTGCTGGTGGAGGAGGCCGAGAAAATCGGCCAGGTGTTGAGTGGAACCTTGACCAAGTCGCAGATACGCAACATCTTCGGCACAGTGCGGCAAATCCAGATGAACTGGACGGGAGAGGTCCAGAAGGCTGCTTCCTACCGGCGATTGCTGATGCTGAAGCCCAAAATCAAGTATCAGGCCGCACGTACCAGGGAGGTCAAACCATTGGCTGATGTGTTGGACAAGGCCATTGATCACGTGGGAGACGACCGGGTGCGGTTTGGCCGTTTCGTAGATTTCTTCGAGGCCATCCTGGCCTATCACACCGCTTTCGGTGGCAAGTGACTTGAGTAGGAGGAAGGATCATGGCTGATCAGGAAAAGCGCGTGACTCTGTACGGGCGCGTATTCATCACTGGCGACATCAGGGCGGTCACCGGCCTGCACATCGGCGGGGCAGCCGGGGCGCTGGAAGTAGGGGGCGTGGATGCCCCTGTGATCCGCGACTCACTGACCAACCGCCCCTATATACCTGGCTCTTCCTTGCGGGGCAAGATGCGCTCGCTGACGGAGAAGATGACAGGCAGTGTGCAGAACTTCCGCATTGGCAAGGGGGTGCACGTGCACGTCTGCAAGACGGCGAAAGGTGACCAGGGTCAGGAACTGCCCCCAGAACAACAGCCATACAACAACTGCCTCGTCTGCCCCGTCTTCGGCGTGCCGGGCGACCAGTATACCAACGCTCCCACCCGGCTGGTGGTGCGCGACGTGTTCATGAGCGACGTCAGTGCAGAGAAGTTGCAGGCGGCACGGACAGACCTGCCCTACAGCGAGGTGAAGTGGGAGGCGACCATTGACCGCGTGACCTCGGCCGCCGTGCCGCGCCAGATTGAGCGGGTGCCGGCCGGTACGGAGTTTGAGAACTTTGAGATGGTCTACAGCATCTACCACGAGGATGA
>JAUWNP010000169.1 GCA_030612585.1 Anaerolineae bacterium | reverse complement strand
AACTTTAGTTTCCGGTAAACCGTCCGTCGCTGGTGGGCAGTAGCGTACAGCCGGGAATTCCAAAAGCAATGAAAAAGGCTTCCGAGTTGAGAAAAAAGCCGGAAATTGGCCTCAACCAGCGGTTTTAGGTGCTGGCAGGCTGTCTAGTACGTCGATGACCCAAAATACCCTTGGGCAAATGGTCACAGACAGAGTCCTTTTTTCGAAGTCGCCCCGGAAACGGGTACAACTTTGGAAAATGCACCCGCGCCAGCAACCGGCGCAGCCGTCCAGGCGTGGGCTTGGGATTGCGGTCCCAGAATCCGGTCGGAACCGCGGGCAACGCAGCGGCCAGGTAGGTCACGATTGCGCCTGACAACAGGTTCAGTTCTGGTAACCGTTGGCAACTCTCAGGCGCGAACACGAATTGGCGTGCACCACCTAGCATCTGTTTGCCGGCCAATGGAACCTGTTCGACGGGCCAACGATCCCGATACAATCCGCGGAGCGATTTGCCGCTGAGTTGCAGCGGACAAGCCAAGAGCCACGGTTGGAAAAAGCGGGGGTCGTAGATTGCTACCACGGTGAAAGTTGGATTGTCAGGATGCACTTTGACATCGGGTAACACCAAATTGTCCCAGAACTCGGCCCGGAACTCGATGCCGATTCTCGTCCAGGTTTCTACCCGATCGGGAGGCGTTGCGGGGATGAGGTTTCCCTTTCTCCCCTTGCGAGCCAGTGGACGCACCAGTTTACCATACTTGGGTCGACAACCTTTGCTCTTGTAAGGCAACAGGACGTTCCGACGAGCGGTAAAGTTCACCGCCAACCGCACGAGGTAGCGCTCAAAGTCTGCTGTTTGTAACTCGCGGACCTTGAATCCTGCGTCGAACACCGGTATCTCGTCCTCGCCCAATGTTTTTGCCGTCTGCTGTACTACGCGAGCCTGCAAAGAACTTTCAGCGGGATTATCGGGATCAGAGCGCACCAGGTCTGTGATGATTGCCACTCTCTGTCCGTTGACACTTCCCACGCGGGCGATGATGCCAAGTACGACGGCGGGAAGCGCCTTGCTCGCAAATGGGTAGTAGTGCTTAGTCTTCAACCGGCGCAAGGTCGGGCGCCAGTAGGCTGTGAGATCGACGGCCTTTGCACGATAACCGTCGTGTAGATGTTCCTGCCACTGCCCTTGTTCTATGACATAGTCTTCCCAGGTAGCGAGTAGCTCGTCGATCTGCCAGGATCCGTAACGGAAGGCTGCCCAGGCACGACGCGTCGCTGCTGGTTCCAGACCCATGGTCTGTAGTGCAGGGAAAAGCGCTCCACGACTGGGCAACAAGGAACCGCTGATCTGCATCCAGAAAAGATGTAAAAGTCCTAGATTGGTTCCGATGGGCAGCCCCTCCGTGATTGCACAAAGGGCTTCCATGATGTACGATATTGCTGTAGATGAGAGTGACATTCGGCTTACCTCCTGGCAACTTGGGTGTGCCCCTATTTTGCCACAATTTCGCCAAATGTTTACTCCTGATTTACCGGAAACTAAAGTTCAAAGTAGAGAGCCCAGACTTATCTTATCTCCGACGCGAGGATGAGCCTCGGGCTTGAAATCTGCTATCCACGCCCGCGCCATCTCCAGAGCAAACCAACCTGGCAGAGACTTGACAAACGATCTGCCGAGCGCATGCACAGCAAACGCTTTCTCTTCGTCAGGGCTGCAGACCGTGCGGACTTTGTGCTGACCCTTGCGCCAGCCCTCGAATATCCACTCCTCGCTGCTGGCTCCCACCATTCTTAACCAGCCCAACCGTTCCAACGAAGAAGAGTCAGACCAGAACTTGCTCCCCTCAACGGCAGTCAGAAGGCCATCCCATTCCTCCACTGCCAGTGTCCACTGCGTTTCCTGCAAAGTATGGCCGATTTCATCCTCATATCCTTCCCCGCCACCGCCCAGTTTGGCAATGGCCCGGCAGAGCGGGGAAGCGCCCCCAGTCGCCCAGATGCGGATAACCAGCGGCGCAGCAGAGCCAGGCAGGCAAGTGAAGCGGTAGGCTTCCTGGACGTCCTCTCCCTCTTCGTGAACCCATTGGGATAGCGACGTTTCTCCCATCGCCGTCAGATATGCAGCATACCAGACGTTGTCAAACAGCCGGCGCGAGTTGGCCAGGACCAGCAGTGCGTTAAGCATCTTGCCCAGCCTGCGCCCGCTCTGCTTGATCGTATGAACACAGTGACATAACTCCTCATCTGACAGCGACGCGTAATCCTCCTCCAGTAACTCGGCAAAGCCGATAATCACTCCCAGCGGGCTCTTGAATTCGCTGACCACGTAGCGGGCCACGTCGTCCAGGTCCTGGTTGCGCGCCCGGAGGTCGGCCGTGCACTGGCGCAGCGACTCCCGCAGGATTGCCAGGTCATTGATGAGTTGCTCTTTGGTCTTTTCTTTGTCCCCCATCTTGTCACCTCCTCCTATTCTCACTCCTCCACATCCCCAAATCCTCCACGGCGACGCCGCGGGCCGCGTCCAGGTTGGCCGCGTCGCAGCTCTGGACGGTCCAGCCAGCGGCCTGGAGTTGGTCGTCAATCTGTTGTCGGGCTTTCTCCTCGGGCTTCATCGTGCTCTTCCTTTATGCTAGCCCAGTAATGCAGATTATAGTCGTTTATCGGAGGGAGACAAACCGCACATCGCGCGCCTCCTGCATCTCAAAAAGTTCATCCCTACCGGTGTCGCTCAATGTCAGTCTCGGGCAACACGAGGCCCAACACCACCTTGCCGGTCTGCCCGTTCACCAGCGCCAGGCTGCGCTCGTCTTTGGTACGCAACAACGCCACCCACACCGGCAACAGCATCAAGTAGTCGCTTTTAGTATACTCCAGGCGGGGAAAGCGGGCAAATGATATAGGAGGAAACCAATTCAGGCAGAGGTGGTGGACGAGCGGGGACAAACAAAAGAGCCATCCCGTCTGCCGGCAAGCACATTGGGGTGGCTCTCCAGTTTAGTCTCCGCGCGTGAGGCTACAGGTCTCTCTGTAGTACAGTAGCGCAGAATTATTTGTTTACGGGAGCGACGGGATTCGAACCCGCGATCTCCGGCTTGACAGGCCGGCATGTTAAACCACTACACTACGCCCCCAACGGCCCAAATCATACCACAACCCACATCTTTCGTCAAGCCAACGTCGCCCGCAGCGCCGCGATCGTCGCCTCTATGTCCTCGTCGCTGATCCAGTAATGCGTCACCGCCCGGAAGCGGCCAAGTTCCCGGCCCAACAACAACACCCCTCGCTCCACCAGCCCATCCACCACCTCCTCTGGCGTCTTCGACACCTCCTCCGTCAGACAGAAGTAAAGGATGTTCGTCGTTACCGGGGCTACCTCCAAGCCCGCTATCCCCTCCAGCCCCTCTGCCAGCCGCTTCGCCCGGGCGTGATCCTCCGCCAGCCGGCCGGCCATCTGCTCCAGGGCGACGATGCCTGCTGCCGCTAACACTCCCGCCTGCCGCATACCGCCGCCCACCACCTTTCGCGCCCGTCGCGCCTCAGCAATGAACTCGGCGCTGCCACACAGGAGCGACCCCACCGGCGCGCACAGCCCCTTCGAGAGGCAGAACATCACCGAGTCCACCTCCCGCACCAACTCCCGTACGTCCACTCCCAGTGCTGCCGCCGCGTTGAAGATGCGCGCTCCGTCCAGGTGTACGCGCAGGCCGCGTGCGTGGGCCAGCCGCGCCACCTGCGCCGTGTACTCCGCCGTCAGCGGTGTGCCACTGCACATATTGTGGGTATTCTCCAGGCAGACCAGCCGCGTGCGAGGAAAGTGAGCGTTATCCTCTCGGATTGATCCCTCGATGTCCCCCAGCCACAGCGTGCCATCGGGTTGGTTGTGGATAGTTCGGGGTGTGATACCCCCCAGCGCCGCCATCCCCCCCTGTTCGAAGAGAAAAGTGTGGCTGCGGTTACCCAGGATCACCTCGTCGCCGCGCCCACAGTGAGTCAGCAGCGCCACCAGGTTTCCCATCGTGCCGCTGACGACGAACAGCCCCGCTTCCTTCCCCATCCATTCCGCCGACATCCGCTCCAGCCGGTTGATAGTGGGATCCTCCCCGAAGACGTCGTCCCCCACCTCCGCCCGGTACATCACCTCCCGCATCGCCGGTGTCGGATGCGTCACAGTATCGCTACGTAGATCAATGATCTTCACCTTTTCCACCTCCCAAGTTATTGAGTCTCCTCCTCGTCCACCGGCAGCGTGAACGTGAACGTCGCGCCGTGCCCCTCCTCACTACTGACGGTGACCTCTCCCCCATGGGCCTCGACGATTCTCTGCGTGATGGTGAGCCCCAACCCAGTCCCCGGCGCCTGGCCTTCTGCGCTGGGCACACGATAGAACCGTTCGAAGATGTGCGGCAAGGACTCTGCCTGGATGCCGGGCCCTGTGTCGGCAACACTTACGGCCAGGCAATCTTCGTCGCCCTCCGCCGTAATCGTTACACTGTCGCCCGGCCGGCAGTACTTGATCGCGTTGCCCACCAAATTGAGCATCACCTGGTGCAGACGTTGTGCATCCCCCACGACAGGCGGAAGGGCACCAGGAACGTCAACGAACAACCCGACCTGTTTTTCATCCGCCTGCGGCGTCAATACGTTGACCGCCATATGGATCACCGTGAGCAGATCAACCCGGGCTCTAATCAGATGAGCACGGCCCGATTCTAGCCGGGCCAGGTCAAGAAACCTGCTCGCCATCTCATTGATCCGCTCGGCCTCGTGTTGAATGATGTCTGCAAACTGACAGCACTCAGACGACGTTGTCTCTGCCCACTGTATGAGATCGGCGTAAGAGATGATAGACGTAAGCGGCGTGCGCATCTCGTGCACGATCTCGGAGATCAGATCGAACTGTTGGAACAGGAGTGCATTCTGCACCGCCACTGCTGCCTGATCGCCCAACACGCCCAGCAGTTCGATGTCCTCTTCGGTGAACTCGCCTCCCCCCTTCTTGTTGATCGTCTCCAATACGCCGATCACGTTGTCCCTGGCGATCATTGGGACGGCAAGGATGGAGCGAGTAGTGAAAGTAGACTGCTCATCCGCCTTGCGGTAGAAGCGAGGGTCGTTGCCGGCATCCGCGACGACGAGAGGCTCGCCGGTTCGCACAACCCACCCCGCAACGCTGCCCTCCATCGGGACAACGATCGAGGGCATTCTGTAACCCTGCGCTCCCGTCGCCGCCTCGAAGTGCAACTTACCGCTCCTGCGATCTACCAGCAGGACTGAACCGGCTTCCGTCTCGGTGAGTTCCTGTGCCGCCACGATGATATGACGTAGCAGCGGACGCAGGCTGAGCGTCGAGTTCAACGAACGGCTAATCTCGATCAGCCGCTCCAGCCGTGCTACGCGCTCCCGATCCCTTCCAATATCTGCCACTGTACTATCCCTCCGCGCAAACCCGCGCGACGCGCGGCAATACCTCGGCAACGTCAGCGTGGATGACCACCTCGGCTGCCTCGTCAATATAGGTGGGCATCAGATTGACTATGATAAGACGCCCAGCGTGCTCACGCACCAGGAACGGCAACTGCGAGGCCGGCATGGTCTCCAGCGACGACCCTGCCACGAGCATCAGGTCAGCCTGGCGAATGTGCTCCATCGCACCGCTGACCACCTCAGCGGGCAACTGTTCCCCATAGAGAATGATGTTGGGCTTCATCACCCCACCGCATACGGGGCAGCGAGGCACCTCGCCCGAGGCGAGAAAATCATCCAGCAGAGCCTCAATGGGTAAGACCCGATAACAACTGATGCAGGTCGCCTCCCGCAGATGGCCGTGTAGTTCCAGCACCACGTGCGACCCAGCCCGCTGGTGCAGACCGTCAATGTTCTGAGTGATGACCGCCCTCAACCACCCACCGGTTTCCAGTTCCGCAAGCGCCAGGTGACCGGCGTTAGGCTCGACCGCCAGCAACGTCTCCATCAGCGGCCGTATCCAGCCATAGAACGTCTCGGGGTGGCGTCGAAAAGCCTGAATATAGGCCACTTCCATTGGATCAACGTGTTCCCACAGCCCGGTTCCCGGCGAACGGAAGTCGGGAATACCAGAGGGAGTACTTATGCCCGCACCGGTCAGCGCGACGGCATGGCGGGCTTCTCGCAAAAGCACCGCAGCACGCGCGATCTTGCTGGCATAACTCATATACGCCTCATGTAAACGTCTAGCGAATCTTCGCCTCAAACCGACAAGTGATAGGACGCAGATTCACGCAGATTTTCGCAGATAAAACCAAATCCACCTCCGCCGTAACTGCGTGAAAGGGCGTAAGGTCCGGATAGGAGAGCAACACTGCGGCCGCCCGCGCCCGTTCCCCCTTCACGCTGACGTCTATACCCGCGATGATCTCTGGCTGGTGATCGAGGGGTTGCACGAGCACACGGTCACGCAGCCGGCGCTGGATTTCCCTGGCCTCAGCCGGTGAGACGTACCACGGATGGGTGAAGACAGCCTGAACAGACATATCAGACCTCAGTCAGATACTCTGCGATGGTTCTGAACTGCCGGGCAACCAGGCCGTCCGGCTGAGCAATCACCATCGGAACCCCCTGCTCGGCTGCTTGGAACGCCAGTTCGGGGGCCGGACTGATTACCCCGACGAGATCTTGTTGCAACAGCCCCTCTATCGTCTCTCTGGTAAGCGTGGCTGCGGAGGGGGTCCTGTTGATCAGCACTGCGCTAATCCTATGGGGAGGGAGGAGGTCCAGGGATGTCGTCATCTCACCCAGCAGTGACTGCGCCAGCGTAAGCGCCACACGCTGCGGCTCGACGGTCACAACGGCGTGATGGCAACTCGGCAAAATGCGACGGGTTGCCTCGCCCAGACCCACCCCCATATCCAGAAGAAGATAGTCGGCCATAGCCCCAAGATGTCGTAAGACGACCTCAGCGTGAGCCGGGGACACCAGCGTTGCCACTCCAGCCGGCTCAATCTGACCGCTCAGGACTTGCACACCGGCCCTATATTCCTCCAACTGAGCCTCTACCATTCTCGCTTCGATGCGCTCGACCGGCTCCTCTAGCAGGCGCGCCATCCCCCCATGATGTCGCAGCCCTAACTGGAGGGAGATGGTCGCCATGCCAGATCGCATGTCGGCTAACACGATCTGCTCGCCCTTCGCGGGTCCCTGGGCCAGGGCCACGGCGACGTTCACCGCCAGAGTGGTGGTGCCCACGCCCCCCTTGGAGCCCAGGAAACCAAAGACTTTAGCCCGCATAGGGACCTGTTCCTCCGGCTCCCGGCGCGCCGAGCGCAGCAGCACAGCCTTCACACGGGAAGCCAACTCGGCTGGATGGACAGGCTTGGTCAGATAATCGTCGGCCCCGGCCTGGAACCCGGCCACTTTGTCGCCCACCAGTGTTTTGGCGGTAAACATGATGATGGGTAGATTGGCTGTGGCAGGGTTGGTGCGGAGTTGGCGGCAGATTTCGTAGCCGTCTATATCCGGCATCATAATGTCCAGAATGACCAGGTCCGGGTTCTCCGTTTCGGCCTTCACCAGAGCCTGAGCGCCCGACTGCGCAGCGACGATTTCGTACCCCTGTCGCTGTAGCATTATCCCGATCAACTTCACACTATCCAGATCATCGTCAACTACCAGGATTTTCTGAGCCATCGGTACCTCCCATATATGATACTGTAGCACAAAATGGGGTACTTGGCAAGAAAGCAAAAAGAGAGGCAAGCCTGAGGCTTGCCTCTCTGTCGGGGCGCCGGGATTTGAACCCGGGGCCTCTACAACCCCATTGTAGCGCGCTAGCCAAGCTGCGCCACGCCCCGCATATTGAGGATTATAACAAAGAATGTGCTGTTTGGCAAATCGAGATGGAGCCCGCCGTAAACAGGCCAGCCGCACCGCCGTAAACAGGCGCTGCTGGGACAGCACACAGGACAGCCCAGCACCGGCTCTTACAGGCCAGTGCGGTCCACGCTGCTTTTGCACGCCCGGCAGAAGTGTGGTACAATCCTTCACGAAGGAGGGTACCTATGGTCAGAAAGGTAAATAAAACCTCGGAATATGTCAATATTCTGCGACAGACAGATATATTCTACGATTTGACCGAGCCTCAGTTAAGGATGGTCGCGGCCCTCTGCTCAGAGATCACTTCCAAAGCCGGCAAGATCATCTTCGAGGAGAACAGCGCCGGTGATGAATTGTACGTTATTGTCAAGGGGGAAGTGGACATTCTGCTGAACCCCGCTCTTATCCAGCCCTCCACCACTGAACAATCACCCCGCCCGTTGACCATTGTCACTCTCAGGCGCGGGCAGATCTTTGGTGAGATCGCGTTGGTGGACCAGGGACTGCGCTCAGCCTCAGCCCGCTGCACTTCAAGAAGGGCACGCCTCCTGGTTATCCCCAGCGACCGGTTGATCAAACTGTGCGATAACTATCCCGATCTGGGCTACCGTTTGATGCGCAACATAGCCGCAGAACTGGCGTTCAAAATCCGTGGCACTGACTTACTGATTCGCGAACAACTGCTGTGGCGTCCGCGGTCGGAGTAGCGCGGCGATTTGACATTTCGTGCTCGTTCGGTATAATTTAGGCGTGCGGGTGTAGTTCAGTGGTAGAACGTCAGCTTCCCAAGCTGAATGTCCAGGGTTCGAATCCCTGCACCCGCTCTGGCAAAGTGGACAGCCCAGCAACTGCGAAAAGCGATACCATTCGCGGAAGGACCGCGTTATCTGATCCGCGACAACGACAGCAAGTATGGAGCATCGTTCGAACGAGTGGCCGAGGGGACGGGAATCGAGGTGCTGAAAACGCCGTATAGAGCACCGAAGGCCAACGCCATATGCGAGCGCTTTCTGGGAAGCCTACGACGAGAGTGTCTGGATTACTTCCTGATCTTGAGCGAACGACATCTGTACCGGGTCGTGAAGGGGTACAAGGGGTACTTCAACCGTGCCCGGCCGCACCAGGGGATTGAGCAGCGCATTCCGTGCCAGTCAGAGCAGTTGGGAGCATTACTTGTCAATGGGAATCTCTCATCTCGCCCGGTGCTGAGTGGTCTGCATCACGACTACTACTGGCAAGCGGCCGAATGCGTTGGGCAGGGAACGAGCCAACTACGAAGCCACCTTCACTGAAATCAGACAGCGCAAATCGTTCCCTATAGTGTGCCTGGTAGCCACCTCCCCTCTTGGCGGATGGAATTCCAATCCGGTTCAACACTTCTCTTCATCGACGGGGTGCTTGTGTCTGCCCCAGATACAACCTGACCATCTCCCCCACCCTCTCAATGCTCGATCTCTTGAGGTTCCTTTGCCTTATACTCCAAAGACGAGCACAATTGTTGATGTTCGGCTTGGTTCAACCCGGGTTATTCGTCGTCTTCGATGATGCAACCGCTTCGCTCGATATGATCTGGACTCGCTGTTGGTCTCAGCATAGAACGGATGTGTTAGACTTGTTGCAGAATAAGGTTTTCGACAAGTTTCATGGGTACCACGCCCCACAATGGGGGCAAATCTGGCGAAAAATAGGGCAAGCACACTC
>JAUWNP010000029.1 GCA_030612585.1 Anaerolineae bacterium | reverse complement strand
GTGGGGATCACCGCTTTTACCGCCTCGGCCCGGCGGGCGTACGAGATCGCCGCTCTCTACCGGGAGCGGTCCGTTCCCGGGGTGATGGGTGGCATCCATGCCTCAATGTGCCCCGAGGAAGCCCTTCGGTTTGTGGACGGTGTGGTCACCGGCGAAGCGGAAGCGGTCTGGCCGCAGGTGCTGGCGGACGCGGAGGCAGGGCGGCTTCAGCAGGTTTACCAGGGCGAGTGGATGGACCTGGCAGGCATGGTCCATCCCCGCTGCGACCTCTTCCACCCCGACTACATGTTCGCCTCGGTCCAGATATCCCGTGGCTGTCCGATGGACTGCGAGTTCTGCTCGGTCATGGCCTTCAACGGGCGTCGCTACCGTCGCCGCCCGCCGGAGGAAGTGCTAGATGAACTGGAGACCATCCCCCAGAAAATGCTCTTCTTCGTGGACGACAACATCATTGGTTACGGCAAGGAATCCCGGGAGCAGGCCCTGGTGCTCTTCCGAGGAATGGTGGAGCGGGGGCTGGACAAGTGGTGGTTCTGCCAGGCGTCACTCAACTTCGCCGACGACGAGGAGGTGCTCGATTGGGCCGGTCGGGCGGGGTGCAAGATGGTCTTCCTGGGATTGGAGGCGGAGGAGGTAGACGGGCTGGCGGAGGTGAACAAGCGGCTCAACCTCCAACGCGGTGTGGAGAGTTACGACGAGGTCTTCCGTCGTATCCACCGGGCGGGCATCGCCGTCCTGGGTGCCTTCATCTTCGGGATGGACAGTGACACACCGGAGAAACTGCATCGTCGCACCACCTACATGATGCGCAGCGGGGTGGACGTGATGCAGACAACCTACCTGACCCCCCTCCCGGGGACGCGGCTTTTTGGCCGACACCGGAACGAGGGCCGCCTGCTCTATACCAACTTCCCCCAGGACTGGGACCACTACGATATGACCGAAGTAGCCCACCATCCCCAGGGGATGAAGCCCGAAACCCTCTCGCAGACAATGCGCGCATGTAACAGGCGCATGTACGCCTGGCCCGTGCTGGTGCGTAAGGCGATGCGAACTTTCCGTGAGACCCGGAATCCAACGGCGACGATGTTCGCCTGGCAGTCGAACATCAACTACCGCAACGTGGCCTTCGCATAGCAGCCGGGTCTGACAGTTCTCCCCTCCACCGTCGCTTGACAATCCGAACATTTGTTCGTATAATATGGGTGGAGGCTGCAGTGGATTCACTGGAGAAACTCAAACTGCTGGGACCGCCTACCTGCTTCGAGCCGGCCGAGGAGGTCGGCGCGGCCGGGCGGCGTTCTTCACCCCCGCGCGATGACCTCTCCGGTTGTGTCCACAACGCCGTGATGCCCGGTGGGAAGCGTATCGCGCTGCTCAAGACGCTGCTCACCTCCGCCTGCGAGCGGGACTGCCGCTACTGTGCCTTCCGGCAGGGACGTGACTTCCGTCGCGTCAGTTTCTCACCCGACGAACTGGCCCGCCTCTTCATGCAACTGCACCGGAAGAACGTTGCTGAAGGCATCTTCCTCAGTTCTGGCGTCGCCGGCAGTGGTTCCCGCACCGAAGACCGTCTCATCGCCACGGCCGAACTCCTGCGCCAACGCTACGGCTTCCGGGGTTACATCCACCTCAAGATCATGCCCGGCGCGGAGCGGGAGCAGGTGCTGGCGGCGATGCGCCTGGCCGACCGGGTCTCGGTCAACCTGGAGGCTCCCAACTCCGAGCGTCTGGCCCGCCTGGCCCCGCGCAAGGTCTTCGCCGAGGAATTGTTGCAGCGGCTGCGCTGGATCGAGGAGATACGGCGGGAGATGCCCGGACGTTGGCCCAGTTCCACCACCCAGTTCGTCGTCGGCGCGGTTGATGAGAGCGACGTGGAACTCCTGACCACGACCGAGTTCCTGCACCGGCAGGTCGGCCTGGCGCGGGCCTACTTCAGCGGCTTTGCGCCGGTGCCCGATACGCCGCTGGAGGGTCATCCTCCAACCCCGCCACTGCGCGAGCACCGGCTCTACCAGTCCTCCTTCCTCCTGCGCGACTATGGCTTCACCGTCGAGGAACTCCCCTTTGACGCTGGTGGTTACCTGCCGCTGGGAAGCGACCCCAAACTGGCATGGGCGCGCCACCACCTGGCTCACGCCCCCGTCGAGTTGAACACCGCCGACCGGCGTGGCCTACTGCGTGTGCCGGGCATCGGCCCCAAAGGGGCCGAGAAACTGCTGCGCGCTCGTCGCCAGGGCACTCTGCGTGACCTGACCGACCTGCGCAAACTGGGGATCGTCGCCCGGCGGGCCGCTCCCTTTGTCCTGCTCGATGGCCGCCGGCAGCCCTACCAACTCCCGCTGTGGCCGATTTGATCAGGAAGCCCCTCGTGATCACTCTCACCCTTGACGAGATCAAGCGCCAGCGCGAATTCAACTACCGCCGCACACCCGAGCGGCGGGTCTGCACCACCGAGGGAGCCCGCGCCTTCGTCGAGGAGGTGGGCTTCTGCCACTTCTGGCCCATCAAGGGAGTAGAACTGCCCAGCCTGTTCCACGCCATCGCCGGGCGCGTGCGGCCGGTCCCCAACGAGCACGACGACCCCGACATCAGCAAGTGCTGGGGCTGGAAGGACCACGCGCTGGACAAAAGGTGGTGGTACTACGGCAAACTGCTCAGGCGGCGGGCGACGCTCGTCTCCCTGGCCGAATTGCCGTACTTCTACGCCCTCAGCGAGAATTACGGCTCCCTCGACGATTACCTCCAGGAGTACGCCGACGGGCTGATGACCGCCGAGGCGAAGGCGATCTACGAGGCGTTGCTGGAGCACGGCTCGTTGGACACAATACGGCTGCGCCGGGAGGCGCGTATGAGCGCACAGAATGCCAAGAGCCGCTTCGAGCGGGCGCTGGTGGAATTACAGGTAGGGCTCAAGGTAGTGCCAGTGGGAGTGGCAGAGAGCGGGGCCTGGCGCTATGCCTTCGTCTACGAGTTGCTGCTGCGCTGGTTCCCCGATGTCTCGGAGCGGGCGCGCCAGATCGGGCGAGGTGAGGCGCGACCCGCGCTGGTGTCGCGTTACCTCGACAACGTGGTTGCCGCAGACCGTAAGATGATTGGTAAGGTGTTCCACGTTCTCAAGTGGACGCCAGCCGAACTGGATCGCACGATAACCGCACTTTTCGAAGAGGGCGCGGTTCGGGAAGTGCAAGTCAAGGGACTGGAGCATCCGCAACTGGTTTCGACTCGTGCCCTGGAGCGTGACCTGTAGGCTTATGGTCGTTGCTCTTGGACGTCCTGGCCCTCTTAGCCGAAGATCCTCACTCACCTATCGTATACCCCACCCCACGCACGGTGCGGATGACATCCGTGCGTCCGATAGATGCTTTGATTTTCCGTCGGACGCGATAGACGTGGTAGCGCACCAGGTCGCGCGCCTCCCACGGCTCGCTCTCGTATCCCTGCGCCTCGCGCACCAGTTCCTGGGGTGAGATGACGCGCGGGGCCTCGCTGACCAGATGGGCCAGCAGATCAAACTCGGTCGGGCTCAGTTCCAGCAGGTGGCCGTCCAGCGTGATCACGTGCCGCATGAAGTCCACGATCAACCCGTCTCGTTCCAGAAAACGTGCCTGCCCCGCAGCGGGCTCGGCGATGGCAGGGGGTGGAGGCACGGGCTGTTCCACGACAGTGGCGCGAATCTCTTCCAGGCTGCTGGTCAGGCTGCGTTCCAGTTGACCCAGCAGGTCGCGTTGTCGCAGCTCTCGCTGGCGCTTGAGTAGCCCAGTGCGCACACTCTCACGCAGTTCGACCGTCTTGCAGGGCTTGAACAAATAGTCGTGCGCACCCTGTCGCAATGCTTCGACCGCCGTCTCCAGCGAGGCATGGGCAGTGAGTACGATGGCGGCCGTGTCCGGCGACTGGCGGCGCAGCGCCGCCAGCACTTCCATGCCCCCAATGCCCTTCATCATCAAGTCAATCAACGCCAGGTCAAACTCCTGGGTCGCGATACACTCCAGCGCGGCCTCCCCGCTCTCCACAGCCACCACCTTGTAACCGTCGCGTGTGAGCACTTCCTCCAGGAAAAAGCGTACTCCCACCTCGTCGTCCACAACTAGAATCCTGGCTCTTGGGACCATAAGTCGCTCCTTTCAGTGTTGGGTGAGTAGAGGAGAGTTGTTGAGTAAGTCCGCAATGGTCACGCACCACGCATCACGTCCGTTCCACAGGCAGCAGGATAGTGAAAGTCGTCCCTGCCCCGACCTGGCTCGTTGCCGTGATTTCCCCGCCGTGGGACTGGATGATCCCATAACTGATGGACAACCCCAATCCCGATCCATGCTCCTTGGTGGTGAAAAAGGGCTCAAAGAGGTGGGACAATACTTCCGCTGGCATGCCCTCTCCGGTGTCGCTGAACTCGATGCGCAGAAACCGGGTTTTTTCCGAAAAACCCGGTTTCTCAAGGGCAGTGGATATGCGCAACGTCCCGCCCTCCAGCATAGCGTCAATGGCGTTGATGACCAGGTTCAGGAAGACCTGCTTGAGGTGATCTGGGTTGGCCTGGATCACGGGCAACTCCCCGGCCCACTCGCGCTCGACGGTGACGTCGCTGTGTTGCAACTGCTTGTTGGTGAGTTCCAGTACGCTCTCCAGCACACCGCACAGGTCAGTGGGCTGTAGTACCTCGCGCGCCGGCCGGTAGAAGTCGCGCATGCGGCGCACGATGGCCGCGATACGCTCGATCTCACTGCCGGCCACGTTCAGGTAGCGATCCATCTTTTCGCGGCGCTGTCGCCCATCCAGTTCTTCCTTGGCCAGTGCCAGACAGCCTTGCACTGCCTGGAGCGGGTTGTTGATCTCGTGGGCGATGGAGGCGGTCAGTCGGCCCATGGCGGTCATCTTTTCGCTGTGGATCAGTTGCGCCTGGACCTGCTTGCGCTCGCGCAGCAGCGCCTTCTGTTCGTCGTAGAGGCGGGCATTGTCCAGCGCCACCGCCAGCGTGGAGGCGAGGGCCTGCAGGGTGTGCAGCTCGTCGCGGGTGTAGGCGTCGGGTTGACTACTGACCACCTCGACGACGCCGATACTGCGCTCGGGCGTCAGCAATGGGACAACCATCATCGCGCGGGTTGAACCATGCAGGTGCTGATCCACGCGGTCCGAGAAGCGCTGGTCGGCCTGCGCGTCCTCGATCAGCACCGGCTGGCGATGCTCCAGCACCCAGCCGGCGATGCCCTCACCAGGCTGCAGGTGCACCGAGATCTCGACCGGGGTTCCGCCGACCAGCGCCTGCACAAAACAGAGCTCACCCGTCTGCAGGTCGGGCTGGAGCAACGAGACGTTCTCGGCCTGGAAGAGGCGCTGTATCTGGCTCATGGCGGCGTGGACCACTGTGGAAAAGTCCAGCGTGGAGGTCAGTGCCAGCCCAATCTCGTTCAGTAGCGCCAGCTCGTCGGCGCGCGCCTGCGTGGCCATGTAGAGGCGAGCATTGTCCAAGGCCGCGGCGGCGATGGAGGACACAGCCTCCAACAGGCTCAAATCATCGCCGGTGAACGCGCCCCCTTCCCCTTTCGTCTTCTTGTTGACGATCTCGATCACGCCGGTGACCTTTCCACGGTGCCTCAAGGGCGCGCAACACAGCGAGCGCGTTTCGAAGCCGGTGATTGCATCCACGCCGTCGTACCAGCGCGGGTCACGGCGCACGTCGTTCACGTACACCGGTTGGTCGTGCTGCGCCACCCAGCCGGCGATGCCCTGCCCTGGGGCGACGCGTTGGCCGCGCAGTCCCCCGCTGGCGTCGGCGTCCGCCGAGGTCAGCGCGAAGAACAGTCCCCCTGTGTCCAGATCGCGCAACAGGATAGCCCCTTCGGCCGCGTCCAATGCCTGGCAGGTCAGCTCCAGCACCTGCCGCAACACGATGTCCAACTCCAGCGACGAGACGACGGCGGTACTGATGGTATTGAGCGTGGCCAACCGCGCGACCTGCTCCTGGCTGCCGCGGTAGAGGCGGGCGTTCTCCAGGGCCACGGCGGTCTGATCGGCCAGGGTTTGCAGCAGTTGCTGGTCGGCAGGCGTAAAGTGGTCCGGCTTGGCACCCTCGGCGTTCAGTACGCCAATCACACGCTCACCAACCTTCATAGGTACGCATAGTTCTGAACGGCTGGACTGGTCCTCCGGGACAAAGACGTCGCGGGGGTCTTGCGTGGTGTCGGGCACATTGAGTGGGTGCCCGCTACAGACGACGGCCACGCCGATGCCCCTTTCCCCGTCCAGCGGCAAGCGCAGCTCAATTGGTTCCAACGTGCCGTTGATTATGCGGTACTGATACGCCAGTTCGCCGGCCGCCTCGTCCACCAGGGCGCAGCCAAGGGACTTGAACTGGAGTGCGTCGCCGGCCGTCTCCAACACCCGTTGGACGATGGCACCCTCGTCGCGAAGCAGGGTTAGTTCCCGTCCCAGCCGGTAGATGGCCGCCAGCCGCTCTTCCAACCGCACCCGCTCGGTGACGTCGCGGGAACTGACCACCATCCCCCTCACGACCGGGTCATCGAGCAGGCTGCGGCCTGTGGCTGCTAGAAAGCGGTACGAGCCGTCTTTGTGTCGAAAACGGACCTCGCCAGGCTCAAAAACAACCTGACCTTGGACGGGTTGAGCGAAGGTGTCAATCACCCCTGGCACATCGTCTGGGTGAACGAGTTCGAGGACGTTCTTGCCAATTAACTCTTCCGGCTTGTATCCAAGCACCCGCTCAAGGGAGGGACTTTCGTAGCGTATGGTGCCATCGCCATCCAAAATCGTGATGATGTCTGAGGCGTTTTCGATAAGCGCACGGAAATGTTGTTCGCTACTCTGCAACGCATCCTCCGCCCGTCTGCGCTCGGTGATGTCCTGAGTGAGGATCTTTACATTCGCCACTGTGCTGGCTCCTTCCCTTGGTGGGGCCAAGAAACCAGGTTTTTCACCTGGCAAGGCAAATCCTGGCGCTTCAGAACGCCCAAAAAGCAACCGCTGGCCTGGTTCAGACGGCAAAAAACCTGGTTTCTCTCCACGTCAAAAACCCGGTTTCTGGTCTACCTCCTGAACGGACACGATTGACGTTCTCGTATCCCGGCAATTCACCCCATGCTGCTGCAGGTGGGCTCTCATATTATATTAGGAGTGCGACGTTGAGGCAAGTCTCCGGCACGGTGGGATAACGAGGCGAAGATTGGTGGAACCGGCTTTCTCTAACCCTATTCCTGTGTGAGCCGGGGCCGTTTGTCCTCCAGCATGCGGGCGATTTCTTCGGCATAGAAGGGATTGCCCTCTGCGCGTTCGGCGATACGTCGTTTGAGGGCCTGGGCATCGTCGAATGTCTGTTCGAGCAATTGGTCAGCCAGTGACTGCCCCTCTGCCTCGGAGAGCGATCTCAGTTGGATGTCAACCGGCGGGTCGTGGTGTTTCTCGGCTGTGGCAACCAGGGGCCGGATGACGGTTCCGCGTTCGGTTCCGCGCGAAACCAGGACCAGCATAGTGGCACGTCATCGGTGGTCTGGATCAGATGGGCCAGGAAATCCCTTGAGGCCGGGTCACTCCCCCACACTTGCTTGACCGGCCACACCTGGTAAGGTGAAGCTAAAGACGCTCCCCCGGCCTGGTTTGCTCTCCACTCCCACCTGCCCGCCCAGTTTCTCGACGATGCGTCGCACGATGGATAGCCCCAATCCGTGCCCGTTGGCGCGGACCTGATCCAGCCGTGTAAACAGAGTGAATAATCGGGTTTGGGCCTCTGGCGGAATGCCAGGGCCGTTGTCCTGCACCCAGAAGCGTATCATGCCATCTGGTTGCACCGTCGCTCCCATTTCCACGCGCGGCGGGCGCCCGCTGTATTTGATGGCGTTGCTGAGGTAGTTGACCCACACCGCTTCGAGCCACGGAGCGTAACCCAGGGCTACCGGCCAGGTGTCGGGTAAAACGATCTCAGCCTGATGTTCCCCGATCATATAGACCAACCGTTGCTGTGCTTCGGTCACGATGCTCGCCATGTCCAGCGGCCCCATATCTACCTCCACCTTGCGCACCTCTGCCAACAGAAGCAACTCGTCAATGATATTGCTCATCTTGCGCCCGTTCCGTGCCATCCTGCACAGATGGCGTCCCAGTTCTTCGTCTGGCATCTCGGCGTAATCCTGCTCCAGCACTTCGGCAAAGCCGATGATGAGGCTCAAGGGCGTCTTAAGGTCGTGGGCCACGGTGTGGGCAAAGGCATCCAGTTCCTCATTGCGCACTTCCAGTTCTGCCCTGCGTTGCCGCAGCGCCTCGACCAGCCGAGCATTATCAATGGCGATAGCGGCCGAACCGGCCAGCGACTCCAGCAACGTTAGTTCTGATGTGCTGAAGCGACCAACCTCTGTGTCCAGCACCTGGAGCACGCCGATCACACCGCTGTGGCCGGTCTCCGACCGTGCCACCCTCAGCGGGACGGTGAGTATGGAGCGCAACGGTAGCCCGGTCTGTTGATCTACTCCCTTGAAGTGGCGCTCGTCGGCCCGCACGTCCGACGCGATCAGAGACTCGCCACTGTGTGCCACCCAGCCGGCGATCCCCTCTCCCGGCGCCAGCCGCCAGCCGCGCACGTCCTCACTGTAGGGGCCGGTGGCCTGCTGGCATACCAGTTCGTCCGTCTCTGGGTCTATCAACCAGACCGAGGCGGCCATCACGCCCAGCAGACGGCGCACCTCTTCCAGGACGATGGCGAGCACCTGGTCCGGGTCGAGGGTGGAGCTGAACGCCTGGCCCGCCTGGTTGAGCAGTGCCAGATCACGGTTGCGCTGTCGCATTGCCTCCTCCGCCTGCCTGCGCTCGGTGATGTCGCGCGTGACTCCCAAAATTCCAACCGGCCGGCCATCCAGGTCACGCAGGAGTGTCGCTTTGACCTCAGTCCAGACTGTGGATCCATCCTTACAAGTGAACTCAAGGTCCACCGTTCGCGATCCGGACAGGCCCTCCTGCGCTGCGCTGTCAACGGCCAATGCTTCTACAAAAGTCTCTCTTGCAACCTCAAGAGAGGCGGGAGTTAACCTTTCTTCCATCGTCTGGGCCATCGTTTCCTCAACGCTGTAGCCCAGCAGATGCGAGACGGAGGGACTGATATAGGTGAATTGCAGGTTCGTATCTGTCGTCCAGATGACATCTGTCACGTTCTCGGCAAGTAGGCGGTAGCGTTTCTCACTCTCTTGTAGGGCCTTCTCCATCCGGTGTTTGTGAAGTGCCATCTCAATGGTCGTGTGGAGTTGCCTTTCCTCGAAAGGCTTGATCAGATAGCCATAAGGCTCCGTTGACCTGGCCCGTCGCACGGCGTCGCCATCTGCGAAAGCAGTAAGGTAGATCACTGGGATGTCGAAACGGGCGCGGATTCCTCCGGCCGCTTCGATGCCGTCCATATCCCCTTTCAATTGGATGTACATCAGCACCAGGTCTGGACGCGTCTCCGCTGCTTTTTGAATCGCTTCTTCTCCAGAGGAGGCGAGGGCAGGAACGGAATACCCCAAACTTCTCAGCCCGTTCTCCAGGTCCAGGGCAACGATACTTTCATCTTCAACGACAAGAATGTTTGTTTTATTCATATATCACCCTGCCCTACCTTCTCCGCCCGTGACCTGCCGGATCATGACCGACATCCTGTCGCCGCTGCAGGTCGTCTCAGCTCCGTATTCCTCAACCCGCCCCAACGCTTCCAGGGCTACACAGCGGATTTCCCCGAGCCCTACGGGCTTGTCCAGAACGCGCTGGATGGAAACGCGAGCGGTCTGCTCGCGCAGCGTTTCGTCGCCGTAGGCGGTGATCATAATGATGACCGTCCGTGGGTACAACTGTCGAACGCGCGCCGCTAGTGTAATGCCGTCCGTGCCCGGCATCTTGTAGTCGGTGATCAACAGGTCGAAAGGCTGCTGTTCAAAGAGCTGCAGCGCCTGTTCGCCGTTGGTCGCGATGGCAATCTCGCAGTTGGGTAGCCTCTCCAGGCTGTCCTGGAAGGTCAGCGCCACATTTTCCTCATCGTCCACGATCAGAATACGTCGCAACGCCACACCTCCCTCAACTGGTTGATCTGCCTGGGCGTCAGGCGGCAACGCGGGAAGTCTGATGGTGAACCTGCTGCCCTGGCCCGGTTGACTCTCTACCTCGATGCTCCCGGCGTGCTCTGCAATGACCGCCTTGGCGACGGTTAGACCCAACCCGATTCCTCCATACTGGCGAGTGGTCGAGCCATCTATCTGGCAAAAGTCGCTGGCGATGCGCTCCAACTCTTCCTCCGTCATACCAACACCCGAGTCGGTCACCGCCAGGCAGACCCCACTGGGTTCTGCGTACACCTGTACCTCGACCCGGCCGCCGCCAGACGTGAACTTGAGCGCGTTCTTGACGAGGCACTCGATGGCCTGCTGCAGATGGTACGGATCGCCTGACACGAGCGGTAGGCCCGGTTCCAGGTGTGCCTCCAGTGTTATCCCGGCGCGTGTGGCATCTGCGCGCTTGTCAGTTACCACCTCTGTAACGATCTCGGGCAGCGCGAGCGGTACCGAGATGCCTGTGTGCGCTTCGGCGGCCATGAGGATGCCGGTTCGATCCACCAGCGTCCGCAGTTCGTAGGCACGGTTGAGGATGATGCCAACAGCATCCCGTTGCTCCAGCGCCAGCGTGCCCAGGTCTCCGTCGTGCAGCAGTTCGGCGTAGCCCAGTATGATGCCCAGTGGAGTGCGTAACTCGTGCGAGACATTCTGGACGAATGTGGAATGAAGGTCATCCAAATCCCCTGCTCCTGGGCTGCCCTCACGTGGCAGAGAAAATTGTGCTTGCTGCATCGGATCCATTGTCCCCTCTCTGATTCTGTGTGACGACATCGGTTTTGCCAGTCCTCTCTACAATTGTAGGAACAGTATAGCACGGATCGCGACGTGCGCTGTTAGCGTTACGTGGCAGTCTTGTGGCAGTTGTATTTGCGCACAAAAAATCTTCCGGGGTTGTCCATCATATATCGTACTCTCGCACTCCAAGGTGCTCGTCGTCCAATCTATGAGGATGAACCGCCTCATGGACAAGCCAGTCCTTGCAGCAACTGGGGGGAAAGTAATGGGGGATGTGCCCTGGACCTATGGTCTGAGGTTTCGGAGAATCACGATTCCCTTGATGATTACTTCCAGGAATATGCCGGCGGCCGGCTGACCGCCGAGGCCAAGGCGATCTACGAGGCGCTGCTGGAACACGGGCCGTTGGACATAATCCGGCTGCGCCGGGAGGCACGCATGAGCGCCGAAAGCGCCAAGTCCCGCTTTGAGCAGGCGCTGGTGGAGTTGGAAGTGGGGCTCAAGGTATGTTGCCGGTGGGAGTGGCAAAGGCGGGGGCATGGCGTTATGCGTTTGTTTACGACACCGGGCAGCGATATTATCGGCTGCGCAGTGCTCCCGTCGGGCAGACCGTGGCACACAGACCGCACGAGCGACATAGACTCTGTTCCAGCAGCATGTCTCCTCGAGGTGTAAGAGTGCGGGCTCCGTAGGCGCACACTGTGACACACCGGCCGCACTGGGTGCACGTCTCCGCGTCGAAGGCGAAGGCTAGCGGGGTGTGAGATGCAGGCTCCCGCAGGTAGGGTAAGGCCAGGCCGTGCAGGTCGTCCAGGCCAGCATAGCCGTGTTCCTCCAGCCAGTGCTCCAGCCGGGCCAGCGTCTTGCCAAACCAGTCCAGCCCCCGGAGCAGCGGCGCGGTGTGGACGCCCACTGCCGTTGCACCGGCCATCACCATCTCCACTACGTCCTCCGCTCGTCCTACCCCGCCGGTGCCCACCACCGGCACGTCCTGGCGCAGACAGATTTCGGCCACAGCGCGCAGAGCGATAGGGAGAATGGCCTGACCGGAGAGCCAGGCAAAGGAGCCCAACAGCGGCCGCCCTGTCTCCACGTCAACCCGCAGCGTCGGGCCGATGGAATCAATGGCCGTGAGCCCGTCGGCCCCGGCCTGCAAAGCTTGCCCCACCACATCCGTCATGTCGGGCCAGTTGGCGCTGACCTTGACCAGCACAGGGATGGTGGTGACCCGCTTCGCCACCGCCACCATCGGCGCGGTATCCTCCGGCCGGTAGGAGACCAGTTCCAGCATATCGGCCCCTGCCTCCGCCAGCGGCCCGGCCAGTTGCGCCACCTCGGCGGGGGTGTGGCCGGTGCTGGCGATGAGTACCCCCTCTTGGCCGGCTAGCGAAGGTAATTCTTGCTCGATCCACTGTTCCGCCGATAGATCAGACCAGCCCTCGGTGTTGAGTAGGCTCCCCCGCCCCGCCGTGGCGATGTGGGGCACGGGGTTGACTGTGGGCTCAGGGCGGATGGTCTTGGTGCCCACCGCTGCCGCCCCTGCAGCGAAGGCCGCCCGAATGGCCTCTGCGTTCCAGGAGAGCGGGCCGGAGGCCAGGATGAGGGGGTTTCTCAGGTGCTTTCCACATAGATCAACATGCAGGTCACTCATCGGTTCCCATCCTTCACGTGTTGCGTGTTGCGTGGTGCGTGTGCTCATGGCATAGGAGGGTTGTTGAGCAAACCTGTCGTACTCGCGTCGTAGGAGGCTTGTTCCTCTGCCATCTTGTAGCCGCGTTCGGCGGGGATGATGGTGAGTAGCAGGCGTATGACTCTGGTCAGCAGCTTGATGCGATGCATGGCAACGGCTTCTGACAGGACGTAACGTCCTTGATAATACCAGGCACGGGCCTCACGGGCGGAGCCCAGAGAGTACTCGTAGAATCGGTCCTGATCCTTACCAGATTGGCGGCTATAACCTTCGGCGATGTTAGCACTGACAGAGCCGATAGCCCGATACAGTTGGTCAGCCAGGCTCAAAGTGCGCTTATCACGGGCCAATCTGGACACGTCATGCCACGCCAGGTCACTAGCGAAAGCAGCGAGCCGAAAGACCTCCATCCGTCACAGTGGGTCGTCGGTCAGTTCCGACGGCACAGAAGCTAGCCACTCTTCATACGTCATTTGACACTCCATCACGGAACACGCACCACGTGTTATGTATTGCGTGTCTCGTCTCGTCGTTGAAACTACGTCTGCCAGAGACGGGCCGCTGCTTCGACCACTCGCGCTTGCACTGCCTCTTCGTCCACGCCGACGACTTGCCCATCGCGCAACAGCCACTGTCCGGCGCACATCACGCCGCGCAGGTGCCGAGGATTGCGCCAGAGGAGCAACTGGTCGGCCAGGTTATGGGGGGCCAGAGGTGTGGGCAGATCGGCGGCGACCAGCAACAGGTCGGCCTGGTGACCGATGGCCAATGTGCCCAGGTCGTCAAAACCCAACGCCCGTGCGCCGTTCTGCGTCGCCATTGTCCAGACGGCGTCAGCGGGCATCGCGCCGGGGTCGCGCAGTCGGGCTTTGGGCATGAGCGCCGCCGCCCGCATCACCGCGAAGAAGTTGTTGACGTAGCCGTCGCTGCCCAGGGCGACGTTGACCCCGGCCTCCAGCATCTCCGGCACCGGGGCGAAGCCGCCACCCACCTCGCAGTTGGAGAGCGGTTGGTGGGAGACGTGCACCCCACGCTGGGCCAGGACAGCGATCTCCTGGGCGTCCACCTGCACACACTGGGAGGCCAACACACCCTCGCCCAAGACGCCCAACCGGTCGTAGTAGACCACGGGGCGCACGCCGAAGTGAGACAGGCAATACTCCGGCTCGTAGGTTCCCTCGGAAAGATGCATATGCGCCTTCGCGCCGTGTTCGTTAGCCAGATCGAAGGCCCGGCGGATGAAGCCAGCGGAACAGGTGAAGGTGGTATGGAAGCACATCATCCCGGAGACCAAATCACCCCGCACCCGGCAACTGTCTATGAAGTCGGCATTCTCGCGCAGGCCCAACTCGCCATTCTCCGCGCTCACCCGTTCGGTCGCTTCGAAGGAGAGCACCCCACGCAGCCCCCGGCGGCGCACCACCCTGGCCTCCACCTCCAGCGCACCGGGGAGGGCGTGGGGGGCCTCCAGGCAGTCGTAAAAGGTGGTGACACCTGAGCGGACCATCTCCAGACAGGCCCAGTCGGTGGCGGCGGCGATGAGGTCGTGTGTCAGCCTGTCCTCGACCCGAGGCCACCAGAAATCCTCCAGGAAGGGCCAACCCCCCCCCTCTGTCCCCCTCCCTCTCAGGGGGGGGATGGGGGGGGTAGGGATGCCATGGGCCAGCACGCCGTACATGTGGTGGTGGGCGTTGACGAAAGCGGGCGTGATGACGCAGTCGGTGGCCTCCACGACGGCGGCGGCGGGGAAGCGGGTGCGCAGGTCGGCGTGGGGGCCTATGGCAGCCACGTGGTTGCCTTCCACAGCCACGCCCCAGCCCGCTTGCGGCGATTGTCTCGTGTCGGCCCAGAGCATCTGACCAAGAACCAATGTAACGGACATCGCTGGTCCCTCCTGCTCCCTAGTATCTAATCTCCAATCTCTAATCCCCAATCTCCAATCGCTCGACAGCCTCTTCCAGCCCCAGTTGGCGCAGTTTCTCCGATGTGGGCCAGCCGGTCTCTGGGTCCCAGCCGCGCAGGCGGTAGTACTCGTCCAGCATTGGTTCCAGGTCAATGACCTGTCCCTGGGCGTTGCCGGAGGGTGAGGGCTCGTCGGTGAAGCGGCGGGGAAGGCGGTCGTCGGCGCGGGTGATGCCGTGCCGGACGTTGTAGCAACGCTGCAGGTTGTAGATGCGCTCGCCGATGCGATGCAAACGCTCGACGGGCATCTCCATCCCCGTGGCTGCCTCCAGCGCGGCGGCTATGTCGGGCCAGTAGAATTCGGCGAAGACGAAGGTGCCGCCGGATTTGCAGACCCCCACCGAGTCGACGATTGCGCCGAAGTCCTCACCATCCTTGACCAACATTGGCTTATACTTCGTGGCCAGCGGCTGGGCCATCTCTGGGAGGTACTCCTCTCCGTAGCGGCGGCGGGCCTCATCTGGGTAGCCGGTCTCGTCAATGGTGGGGAAGGCCTTGAGGTGGTCGGCCCCCCGGCTGGAGGTGGCGTGGGCCAGCCCCATTGACTTCTGGGCGCGGCCATCCTGGGCGGGGATTTCCATCCCCTTGACGTGCATAGCGTACTCCTCCGCTCCCCTCCCGATGGTCTGAGCCATTCGGCGCACACCCTCCGCCAGCAGGTCGCCGAACCCCTCCCGCCGGGCGATCATCCCCAACAGCCGCAACACCAGGTCTACATCGCCCCAGCGCAGGGCCAGCCCGCCTGTGTCGTCCAGGTTAAGGATCTCCTTCTCCCACAACTCCATGGCAAAACTGATGGCTCGCCCGGCCGAGATGGTGTCCAGCCCCAGGTTGTCGCAGAGACGGTTGGCGGCCAGGATGCTGTCCAGGTCGGCGTTCCAGACACAGGCTCCCATCGAGTTCAGCGTCTCGTACTCGAGGCTGCCCAGGGCTATGCCGGCGTAGGGGCCGTCGGGAAGGCGATAGAGTTTGTCGCAATGGATGGGGCAGCCAAAGCAGGCCAGGTGGCGGACGAAGGCACGCGCTTCCAGTGCCTCGGCGCCGATCTCGTCCACCTGGGGGAAGGAGCCCATCTGGAAGTTACGAGTGGGGAAGCGGCCCAGGGCATCCATCATCGTGACGATGCCGGGGGTGCCATGAGCGGAGACGGGAGGGTAGACCGGGTTGGCGCGGAGGCGGCGGTGGAAGTCAACGGCCAGGTCGTGGAAGCGGGCTGGGTCAGCCACGTGGATGGGGCCGTGGCCCCGCACAGCGATGGCTTTGAACTGCTTGCTTCCCATCACCGCGCCCAACCCGCAGCGGGCAGCCGAGCGCTGGGGAGTGACCTGGATGCCGGCGAAGCGCACCAGGTTCTCACCGGCCGGGCCGATGGTGGCCGTCTTGACCTGCGGATCGCCCCAGGCCCGGCGGATGGCAGCCTCCGTCTGTGAGGTGGTGAGCCCCCACAGGTCACCGGCGTCGCGCAGTTCCGCCCGCTCGCCGGCGATGGCCAGGTAGACCGGGCGGGGAGCCTGCCCGGTGATGACGATAGCGTCCCATCCGGCGAACTTGAGTTCGGGGCCAAAGAAGCCGCCGGCGTTGGCGTCGCCGTAGATGCCAGTGAGGGGTGACTTGGCGATCACCTCCATCCGGCTGCCGTTAGGTACCAGCGTGCCACACAGGGGGCCGGTAGCGAAGACCAGGAGGCTCTCGGGAGCCAGCGGGGCCACCTCCGGCCCGACCTGCTCCCACAACAAGCGGGTGCCGAAGCCGTTGCCCCCCAGGTATTCCTCGGCCAGCGTGGGGTCGTACTCGCGGGGCTCAATCTGGCCTGTGGTCAGGTTTGCGTATAGCCATTTGCCGGTGTAACCTTTGTAAGGGAACATTTGTCTGCTCCAGATCCTCTATTGTGTCGTTGGGTCGCTGTATGACGATGATCGTGTTGCGCGGTGCGTGTTCCGTTCACGCAATACGTTTCACGTCTTATGTCTGCCTGTGCAGTTGTCAAACTACCCTGCGTATGATACAACAATATCGGAGGTAACTATGCCACAGGTGGCTCATTCATTGTCTCAGCGGATCTCGCCAGCCGGTGTCGAGGCTGAGCGCGCTTTCCCTTGGCTGCGGTCGCTCGCCGTTGAACAGCGTGCCCAGTTCTTTGCCGAGTTGTTCCTGGCGCTGGGGCAGGCCCTGCGCCAGCACGACTGGCACATCGCCGAGAACCTCATTTCCCGCTGGCAGGCCACGGCTGAGGTGCTGGCGGTTCCTGAACTGGCAAGTGCTCTGACCGAACCGCTTGGAGTCGGCGAATGGGGAGGCTGGGATGACGTCATCCCTCCGCCACCTGTATCGCCCCGCTCGGACACATCGCCGCGCACTCCGGCTCCCCGCCGCACAGGTCGCACTTGAGGGACACACCGCGTTCCTCGTCAAGGAAAATCGTCTCGTAGGGGCACGCCTCCACGCAGTCGCCGCAGCCGATACATTCCTCCACATCCACCACCCAGGCCCCGGTGTGCTCGTTGAGGGTGATCGCTCCCGCCGGGCAAACGGCAGCGCAAGGCGCGTCCTCGCACTGGCGGCAGACGGTGGGGGCAAAGGGGCCTTCGTCGCTCTGGGCCACGATGGTGATGCGCGCCCGTCCCGGCCATACTGCTCCCTCGTGGTGGAAGGAGCAGAAATTCTCGCAGATGCGACACCCGGTGCATTTTTCCGCGTGGATCTCTAAGTACACGTTTGCCTCCGCCCTTGTGTTAACTGCTAACTGCTGACTGCTTTCGAGACACGAAGCATCCCCATCCCGGCTGGCCCACGAACTCCCCGTCGCGCACGATGATCCGCCCCCGGCTGAGCACGTCGCGGGGCCAACCCTGGACGTGCATCCCCTCGTAGGGCGACCAGTCCACCCGCTCGTGAAGTGTCCGCCCTGCCTGGATGGTCACCCAGAGTTCCGGGTCGAAGATCACCAGGTCGGCGTCGAAGCCGGGCGCGATCTGCCCCTTGCGACGCAGGCCAAAGATGCGGGCGGGGTTGGCGCAACAGACCTCGACCCAGCGCTCCAATGTCATCCAATGACGCCGGCCAAAGTGATGGGCCAGGCTCAGACGGGCTTCAATGGCAGGCAGGCCGCCGGGGATGGTGGTGAAGTCAGCATGGCTGCTCTTTTCAGCGGTGGTGAAAGGGCAGTGATCGGTCGCCAGTACGTCCAGGTCCTCGAAGGCCAGCCCGCCCCACAGCGCTTCGTTGTCCTCCTCCGTCCGCAGCGGCGGCGAGCAGACCAGCCGTTCCCCGCCAGGCAGGTCGAGCGCCATCCCGTTCAGTAACAGGTACTGCGGGCAGGTCTCGCCGTAGACGTCTTCCCCACGCGCGCGGGCGGCCTGGATGCGTAACATACTTTCCTCGCACGAGACGTGGACGACGTAGAGGGGACTCCCGGCCAGTGCAGCGAAGTCAATGGCGTGGCTCACCGCCTCCGCCTCCTGGCGCGGCGGGCGCGTGAGCGCGTGGTATATGGGAGTGGTGTCGCCTTCAGCCACCGCCTGGGCACGCAGTACTTCGCAGATAGGGCCGTTTTCGCAGTGGATGATGGACAGGCCGCCGGCGGCCGCAATGCCCTTCATCACGCGGTAGAGTTGCGCGTCGTCCAGCCGGAAGCCCTCGTAGGCCAGGTAGAGTTTGAAACTGGGCACACCCGCCGCCATCACTTCCGCCAGCGTGTGGGGCGACTCTTCATAGTCGCCGTGGGCGGCGTGCCAGGTGGGGATGGTCATATGCAGGCCGTAGTCCACCGCCACGTGGCCGTCGGCCTCGGCGCACCGCTTTTCCAGCGCCTCCAGCAGCGGTTCCCCCGGTTCCGGTTCGACGAAGTCAATCACCGTCGTCGTACCGCCCAAGGCGGCCGCGATGGTACCGCTGGTGAAATCGTCGGCGCTGGTGTAGTCCCCCACCGGCATTTGCAGGTGGACGTGGGGGTCTATCCCGCCGGGGAGGACGTAGCAGCCCGTGGCGTCGATCTCGACCGCGCCATGCTCTAGTTCCTCGCCCATGGTGTCCTGAGACTGTCGAAGGAGCGCGACGATGCGCTCCCCGACGATGCCCACGTCGGCGGGGAAGACGCTGGCAGGGGTGATGAGCGTGCCATTGCGGATCACTACGTCCATTTGTCCAACCCCAAGCGCTCCAATGTCTCCGGTGTAGGGACGCCGTTTTTGTCCCAGCCCCGCAGGTGGTAGTACCGGTCCAGCATTGCCTCTAGGTCGCGCAGACGGCCAACGTGCACTGGTTCCGGCGAGGAATGTATCTCCCCCGTCGCCTCGTCGCGGTCGAAGGCGTGCACCTCCAGCGGTTCGGTGGTGAAGCGGGAGGGCAGGTGGTCGTCGGCGCGGGAGAGCCCCAAGCGCACGTTGTACAGCCGTTCCAGGTTGACGATGCGCTCACCTGCCGTCAACAATTCCTCGCCGCTCACCTCCCATCCCCATAGCGCGCTCAAGCCCCTGGCCAGATCCTCCGGGTAGACGGCGTAGGTCTCGGCGGTGGTGAACTTGCACACGCCCAGTGCGTCGGAGAGAGCGCAGTAGTGCTCGCTGAAGACCACCAGGTCAGGCTTGTAGGTCTCGTCGTCCGTCTCCATAAGCGCGGGGATGATCTCCGACGGGAAGAAACGTCTGGCGGCGTCCAGATTCCCCGCCAGGTCTATCGTCGGGAGGGCGTAGAGGTGGTCGGCTCCCCGGTTGGAGGTGGCGTGGCCCAGACCGAACCCCTTGGCGATGCGCGGCTCCTGGCGGGGGAGTTCCATTCCCTTGACGTGCATCGCGTAGCGCGGCGCGTCCCCACCGATGGCCTCCGCTGCACGGCGGACCCCCTCCGCCAGCAGGTCGCCGAGGCCACGCCGCTGGGCGATGTGCTCGATGAGACCCAGGAGCGTGTCTGCGTCACCCCACGCCAGCGAGAAATCCGGGTCGTTGAGAAGGCCACGTTGGTGACATTCCATCGCAAAGGCGATAGCGACGCCGGTGGATATGGTATCCAGCCCCAGGTCATTGCACAACCGGTTGGCGTGGATGATAACCTCGGGGTCGTTAATCCAGCACATTGGCCCCAGGGCGTCGAGCGACTCGTACTCTGGGCCTTCTAAATCGCCAGCGTGGGGACCGCTTTCGACGCGGGTGACACGGCCGCAAGCGATGGGGCAGGCGAAGCAACCCTTAGTCTTGCGCGTGTGGCGGGCGATGGCTTGGGCGTCCACCTGATCTGCCCAGGGCACCTGGCCCAGTTGGTGGTTGCGGGCTGGCAGGTCTCCGGAGATGTTCTTGACGGCGACCAGGCTGACGGTGCCCCAGTCGCGCAGGCCGATGACATTGGGATGGTCGCGCACCTGTTTGAATGTGCGGCGGGCCAGTGCGCGGAACTCCGCCGGGAGATTGAGGGGCCTGTGTCCGCGCACGACGATGGCCTTGAGATTCTTGCTTCCCATCACCGCGCCGCCGCCGCAGCGGGCCGCCGCCCGCCCTCCGTCGCTGATGATGGCGGCAAAGCGAACGGAGTGCTCCCCCGCCGGCCCGATGCAGGCCACGCGGGCACCGCCGGTCGCCAGGGCCTCGTGGGTGGCGTGGGTTCCCAGTCCCCAGAGGTGGTCGGCGGACCGGATGACGACACCAGCCGGTGTCACTTCCAGGTAGACGGGCTGTTCGGCGCGGCCGGTGACGACGAGTGCGCCGTACCCGGCGCGGCGCAGGGCTGCTCCAAAGAAGCCGCCAGCGTTGGCGTAGCCGTAGATGGACGTGAGGGGGGAGTGGAAGGTGACGTGGATGCGAGCGCCAGTTGGCCAGGGGGTGCCGGTCAGCGGCCCGACGGCAAGGATGAGAGGGTTTTCGGGTGCGAGGGGGGTGGTGGGGTCGGCCAGGTGGCGGAAGAGCAGTGCGGCCCCCAGCCCTCGCCCGCCTATGAAGCGGGCTGTTAGATCAGCATCCGGGCTCTGGAGACGGGCAGTGCCGGCGGAGAGATCAATCCAAGCAATAGTTCCCATTGGTCACCTCAGAAGACGAAAGGCGTAATTACGGAGATGAAGCGCAGAGGTTCATCTCCTTTGGCAGCAAGACGACGAAGCAGGGGGCCTTCAAAATAGACGCTGTCGCCGGGGTCAAGTGTGTAGACGTCTTCGCCTAACTGTATCTCGAGTTGACCCTGCAATACATGGATAAACTCTTCGGTGTATTGGCGCAATGGCATTGCAATATTGTCATCCCCTGGCTCCAATTGGGCCATGAGGGCTTCCATCTGGCGATTCAAATCGGGTGTCAGTAACTCGTAGGCCAGGTTGGAGTCCGGCAACGTCAACTTCAGTCGTTCGTTACGGCGCACGACTGGGCTCTTGGCATCGTGCTCGGCCAAGAAGTGGAAAATGGGCGCATCCAACGCCGCGCTGATCTTCCGCAGCGATTTGATAGAGGGGCTGACCAGATCGCGCTCCACTTGACTCAGGAAACTGGCGGTGAGACCAATCTGCTCTGCCAATTCGCGCAGACTCAGGTTCAATTCCTGCCGTCGCTTCTTGATGCGATGTCCCAATTGCATGTGTAGCGCCTCCTGTGCCACTGTGCCAGGATATTCTTAGAGTTCAGGGGTGTTTCGCTCTATGAGGATTATACCACAAGTCGCGACCAGTTGTCAACTATGGCTTCACGATATTAACTAATGCTTGACAAATCACTTGCCGTGTGTTATACTGGTCCAAAGGTAAAGGCCTGACAAGGATACTGCTCTTCTCCCGCTGAATCCCCAGTTCCTGTGGGTGGGCGCGTGGGGTCTGGCGATTCCACAGGAGCGGGGTACAACTCGCCCGAAGTTCTGAACTACACCTCCGGTTTATTGCAGAGATTGACAAGAAATCTAGGGTGTGTAGTGCAGTACAACGTGAACAGGTGTCAGTATCATTTGTCCCCATGCAGATGGGAGGGCGGTGTGGCTTTACTCGTTCGGCGAGCGACTTATCTCCTCCGTGATGCCCGGCGCATCGGGCGCGATGTGGACCTGCTCGTTCAGGGGAATCGCATCGTGGCTATTGGCGCCGACCTCCCTGTTCCGCCTGATGCCGAGACGATAGATGCCCAGGGTTGTGCTGTCATCCCCGGCCTGGTCAATGCTCACACGCATCTCTACCAGAATTTCCTCAAAGGCGCAGGGGCAGGGCTGCGTCTCGTCCCCTGGTGCAACGCAGTGATTTTCCCAATGGTGGACGTCATCCTGCAGGAGCAGCATGCAGGCAACCTGCGCCTGGCCTACCTGTGGTCGGTACTGGGCGCACTGGAGATGATCCGGGCGGGCACGACCTGCTGCCAGGACCTGGACGTGACACCGTATCTCTCGCTGACAGGGGTTCTGGAGGCGTGGCAGGACGTGGGGCTGCGAGGAGTTGGGGCCATCACCCTGGCGAACCGCTGGGTTCCTCCCCATCTGCTCCTCGATGAAGCGGAGATTCGGCGATCTGCAGTGCGCCTTATCGAGCAGGAGCACGAGCCGGATGGGCGGGTGCAGGTTGCGCTGGGACCGTCCACGCCCTTCGTGTGCGACGAGGGATTGCTCAAGTGGGTGCGCGATACCGCCGAGGCGCGCGACCTGGGCATCCACACCCACGTGGGCGAGACAGCCGGCGAGGTCGAGGACGCGCTGCGGGAGTGGGGGAAACGCCCGGTGGAGCGGCTGGGATCGTTAGGGCTGCTGGGCGAACGGCTCAGCGCCGCCCACTGCATCCACGTGGACCAGGTCGAGATCGAACTCCTGGCCCGCCACGGCGTGATCGTCGTCCATTGTCCCAAGTCGAACATGAAACTGGCCGATGGTGTTATGCCCTGGCCCGCGCTGAAGACGGCAGGGGTGGAGGTGGCGTTGGGCAATGATGGCTGCGCCTCAAACGATCTGCTTGACATGTGGGAGGAGATGCGAGCGGCAGTGATGCTGGCGGCAGTCGTGGCTGACGATCCAGCAGCAATCACCCCGGCCGACGTCTTCCGCGCTGCCACCGAGGGCGGCGCACGGGCCTGCCGGGTAGACGCCGGCATGCTTGATCCCGGCCGGCTGGCCGACGTCACCATTGTGGACCTGAGCGGCACACACCTGCGCCCCACCCACGACATTTTGCAGACACTGGTCTATTGCGCTCGCGCCGCTGACGTGCGCGATACTATCATTGACGGACGGGTGGTGATGCGCCAACGGCGCATCCTCACCGTGGACGATGCGGCGCTGGTGGAGGAGGCGGACGCGATGGGGCGGGAGTTGTTCGATCGTGCGCAGCAGAGCACGATGAGGCGATAATCTCTTGCAGTGTCATTTCATCACCTCCGTGAAGCGGTTTAATTATATCACGTCTATGAAAGGAGAACAACTATGGATTTGTTGAAACGGCTGCAGGCCATCTGCGGGCCTGAACACGTCAGCGACACGCTGGCCGACCGTCTGTGTTATCGCCGTGACTGCGGCCCCACCCCCGGCGGGGTGCCCGACATCATCGTGCGGCCGGAAAGCACCGCCGAGGTGGTCGAAATTGTCAAAGTTGCCAACGATGCCAGGAAGCCCATCTTCATCTGGGGGCGCGCCACGACCTTCGTGGATTTTGGCATCAAAGAGGGCTGTATCGTGATGGCGCTCGACCTGATGAACCGCGTCATCAAGATTGACCTGGAGAACCAGGTGGTCACTGCCGAGACCGGCGCCATCTGGCACGCGGTGGACAGCGAGTTGAACAAACTGGGCTGGGAGATGACAGTGCCCGGTGGCGGGGGAATGTTCTCCTGCACCGTCGGCGGCACGGCGGCCTACAACGCTGTCCCTCATGGCATCACCGAGTACGGACTCGTGGGCGGGCACGTCGTCTCGCTGGAGGTAGTGTTGTCGAACGGGACGGTGATCCGCACCGGCTCGGCGGCCAACACCGACGCCCCTCTCAACATTGAGCGGGGAGCCAATGGCATTGACCTGGCCGGGCTGTTCATCGGCTCCTGCGGCACGCTGGGGGTCATCACCGAGGTGACCATGCGCATCCGCCGCATTCCGGAGTGCGAGCGTTTCCTGTTCTACGCCTTCGACACGGTGGATCAGTGCGTGGACGCGGTGGCAGCGATCCAGCGTCAGAATGGAGCGACTTTCCTGATTGGGCTCTTCGGAGGGCCAAAGCCAGCTGACATCAGCGGCGAGGCGTTTCTGCACGTAGTCATTCGTGACACAGAGACCCAGGCCACCAGGCGGGCGCAGACCTGCCAGGCTGTCTGCGAGTCATTCTTTGGCCGGCCGCAAGACGCGGAGGGGACGCGCCGCTACTGGCAGGATCACATGTTCTCCTGGCTGCGCAACACTCCCCCCGGCGTTTACTACGGCAGCCGTCCCTATTACTGCCCCGAGGTGGCGGGTTTCCTGCCCACTCAGGCACTCAAGGAGGCCATCCCTGCGCTGCACGAGTATGTCCGCGACAACGCGGATTTCGCCCGTGTGGGGATGCGTGTCAAGGGGATGGACGTCTACTTTTCACCTAACGCGGCTTACTTGTGGGTGGACACGCTCTACCCGGAGTTCAGCCCGGAAGCCAAAGAGGTGGGACTGCAGGTGCGAGCCGAGATCGCGGAACTGCTCTTCGGCCACTGGATGTCGCCGGGCGGTATTGTGGCTGGCATTGCGCCATACATTATGCCCCGCCTGGGTACAACGTTTGACCTGCTGAAGACACTGAAAGCGACGCTGGACCCCAACAACATTCTTAATCCCGGCGTGCTAATGCTGGGCATTGATCAGGAGAACAAAGATGACTGAACAGAATGAGCAAGAACTACGCCTGAAATCTACCGGGGACGTAACCTACCAGTGTCTGCGCTGTGCCTTCTGCTTCGACCTGAGTTGGCTGGGGCCGGAGGCCAACCTGTGCCCGTCCTATGCCTGGGGTAATTTCGAGTCCTACGGCGCCCGTGGTCGCTTCGCCATCGCCCGGGCCATCCTGGAGGGGGAACTGGAGTACGATGAGAGCCTGATCCCGCGCATCTTTGCCTGCACCGAGTGCCGTGCCTGTGCCGAGCACTGCTTCAAGTACATAGACACAGTCGAGGTCTACGCCAGGATGCGCGAAGACATGGCGGACCGGGGGTTGATCCCGCCGGGGCTGGCTGCCACCGCCGACGGCCTGGTCGAGAAGCATAACATCTACGACAAGCCCCACGAGCAGCGCCTATCCTGGCTGAAGGATCGCTCGCGGGTGGATCGGGCCGCGCCGGTGGCCTTCTTCGTCGGATGCACGCCGTCCTACGTGCGCCGTACGCTGGCCCGCGATACCTACATCGCGATGGACGCTTCGGGGCTCGACTTCACGGTGCTGAGCGACGAGTGGTGCTGCGGACATCCCTTCATGGCCGCCGGTCAGCGCGAGCGTGCCGCCGAGGTGATGCGCCACAACGTGGAGGCGCTGAAGGGGTTGGGGGTCGAGCGATTGGTCTTTGAGTGCCCGGGCTGTATGCGGACCTTCCGGGAGGACGTGCCGGAGGTGCTGGGCGAGCCACTTCCCTTCGAGGTCACACACGTGACGGAGGAGATCGCCCGCCAGGTGGAGGCCGGTCATCTCCGGTTCGACGTCTACCAGCCCGGTACCGTTGTCACCTACCACGACCCCTGCACGTTGGGGCGCGGGTTGGGCATCTACGACGCACCGCGGACCATCATCGAAGCGATGCCGGGGATGCGTCTGGCGGAGATGAATCGTCATGGGCGGGACGCCTACTGCTGCGGCGCGGGGGCTTTCGTGCGCTATGACTATCCTGATTTGGCTGACAAAACAGGCGCTGAACGCTTCCATGAGGCCGAGTCAACCGGCGCGCAGGTCGTGTTGACCGCCTGCCCGGAGTGCGTGACGCAGTTACAGTATATTCGCGGGAAGTCGGAGAGCCAGATGCAGGTGATGGATCTTGTTTCTCTGGTCAATCGCATTGGTCGTTGGAGATAGAAACCAGGTTTTTTCTGAAAAAACCTGGTTTCTGTGCAGACAAACTGAGCCGGAAGGGAGCACCATGAAAAGACTGACAGACGAGGAAGAAAGGCGAGCTCTGGAGACCCATCAGAGAGCCATAGTCATTGACGCCCTCAACGCATCTATAATGGATGAAGAGTATTTTGGGAAAATGCAGCAGGGCGGAGTTACTGCGACAAACTACACCGTGGGTATGAATCAGAATTTGTCGGAGACGGTGAAGCGTATTGCTCAGATGTATCGTATGATAGATGCCAGCAAAGTCGCCACCTTGATCGAGCGTACCGCGGACATAAGAGAGGCCAAGAAGGAGGGCAAGACGGGGATCATTCTGGGGTTCCAGAACGTGGGGCCCCTGGAAGTAGATCTTAGCCTTTTGAGCATATACCACAGGCTGGGGGTCAGGATTATTCAGTTGACCTACCATTTCAAGACCGTCTGTGGGGACGGGTGCAAGGAACCCACCAATTCTGGACTGAGCCTTTTCGGAGCAGAGTTAATAAAGCGGATGAATGACATGGGTATGGTGGTAGACCTTGCTCACGTGGGCGAGAGGACAGAGCGGGAAGCCATAGAGGTATCCAGGCATCCAGTGATCGCCTCCCATTCCAATGTATATTCGCGGATGCCCACCCACCAGAACAAGAAGGATGATATGATCAAAGCCCTTGCTGAAAGGGGTGGGGTCATAGGAATCACTGCCTTTCCCCGGCTTCTAGAGCCCAATCCTACCTTGGACATCCTTCTCGACCATGTAGATTACGTAGTCCAACTGGTGGGGGTAGATCACGTCGGTATTGGGCTGGACTTTGCCGAGGGATGGCCGGACAGCCCGTTTCACAGGAAGAGGCTAATAGAGATTGACGGGAGAATCTACGACTGGCCGGAGGGAATTGAAACGATAACCAAGTGGCCTAGTGTTACCAGGGGGTTGGTATCCCGGGGCTATACGGATGATGAGATTGAGAAGATCCTGGGGGGGAACTTTCTGAGGGTGTTTGAGGAAGTCATTGGCTGATTAGAGAAACTTCGAGCGGGAGGCGCTATGGCAGAGCCGATAGTAAGAGTATCTGGCCTGACCTACTATTACCAGCGAGAGGAGAAACCGGTTCTCCAGGACATAAACCTGGAGGTATATCCGGGAGAGTTCGTGCTCATGATTGGCCCCAGCGGTTGTGGGAAGAGTACCCTGGCCCTGTGTCTAAACGGCATAATCCCTACTGTTCTTGGGGGCAGGATCAAGGGAAGAGTCTACGTGGAGGGAGTGGACACCCGCGAGAGCACCGTCTACGGGTTAGGGACCAAGGTTGGCATTGTTTTCCAGGACCCGGATTCCCAATTGTGCAACCTCCACGTGGATGAAGAGGTGGCTTTTGGGCCTGCCAACTTGATGATGGATAAAGAGGTAATTCTGCAAAGGGTTGATAAGGCCCTGCAGGACGTGGGTGAGAGTGAGATCAGGCACAAACTCATCTACGAAATCTCGGGAGGCCAGAAGCAAAGGGTGGCTATAGCCTCCATTCTGGCTATGGAGCCCAAGATAATCATATTCGATGAACCTACGGCGAATCTGGACCCCCTGGGCGCGGTGCAGGTCTTTGACCTGATGAAAAAGATCAATCAGGAGCAGGGGATTACCATCGTCGTGGTCGAACACAACGTGGATTCTGTCATGCATCACGCGGACAGGCTGATATTGATGGGAGGAAATGGCGCCATCAGGTACGACGGTACTCCCAGGGAACTGATGAGGGAAAAAGGTCGCTTTATCCTCGACGATTTGGGGCTCCGCATCCCCCAGGTTTGCGAGTTAGGGTTGATGATGGAGGAAAGGGGAGTCTCCTTGACCCCCTTCCCCCTGACCGTCAATGAGGCTGTAGAAGCCCTCAGTCTTGAAAAGGACCGGCTAGAGTTTTTGCCAGAGCGGGCCGAGGCTCCCAAAGTGGAGGAGCCGCAGCCAGTAATTCAAATAGATGACCTTGACTTTATCTATCCCGATGGAACCCACGCTGTCAAGGACGTGTCTCTTGAGGTGGACAGGGGAGACGTGGTGAGTATAATTGGTAAGAACGGCTCCGGGAAAACCACGCTCACTTCCTTGTTCGTCGGGCTCAATAAGCCCACTTCCGGGAAGGGGATGGTGTGTGGAGTTGACCTTGCCACGGCGACCATTCGGGAACTGGCGGGCAAGGTGGGTTATGTTTTTCAATATCCCGAGCACCAGTTCGTGGAAGACACAGTTTACAAGGAAGTGGCTTTCAGCCTGAAGGCGCAGAAGCGATCTCCAGAGGAAGTGGACGCCAGGGTAAACCAGGTCCTCGAGCTCATGGGATTGGAGCAGATGAAAGATAAGCACCCATTGCGTCTCAGTATGGGTCAAAAGAGAAGGTTGAGCGTGGCTACCATGCTCATCCTGAACACCGATATACTGATCCTGGACGAACCCACCACAGGCCAGGACAGGAAGAACATAGACAATATCATGGATATCATGAGGGAAGCCAACGCGGCCGGTACTACGATCATCCTGATTACCCACGATATGAACCTGGTGGCCAGGTATTCTAACAAGATCATGGTGATGGAGAAGGGAGAAATGGTCTTCTATGGCTCAAAGAGCGACTTCTTCCGCGACTTTTCCACTATCAAGTCGAGCACCCTGGTTCTGCCTGATATCTACGAGTTAGCCCAGATTCTGCGGGAGAGGGGAATTTGTCGAGTACCGGAGGTCTCCACAGTTGAGGGTTTCATCAATGCGGTAGAGGTGAGATAATGGCTCGATTTCAGTATCTGAAAGGGAACTCCTTTTTTCACAAGATGGATCCCACCTTGAAATTCGCGTGGAACTTTGTGGTGGTGCTGATAGTAATTCTCAACTTTGACCTCCTGTACACCGCGTTGTGGTACGTCTATGCCTTTCTTGTGGCCATCGTTTTTGCTCAAATACCCATCAAACAGTACCTGAGATCCATTCTGATCTTTGTGGGGATGGCCCTTTTCATAGCCTTTTGGAAATCGGTATATTATAACCCGGAGGTGGGGGAGCAAGTGCGCGTTCTTTTTGCCTGGGGGCCCATCAATATGACGATGGAGGGGGTCCTCGAGGGCTTTGCTTCGTTCTTTAGGGTGCTCGTCATCGTCAGCCTGTCCATCGTTTTCACTTTGACGACCGATCCTGGCAGAATGGTGGGAAGCCTGATCCAGGTGGCCAGGATTCCCTACCGGCTAGGCTACACTGCTTACGCCGCCCTGAGATTTATACCGATATACGAAAATGAGGCCCAGGTGATTCTCAATGCCCACCAGATCCGGGGAGTGGGGGAGGATGGGAAAAGCATCGGGTCGAAATTCAGGTTGTACCGGAGCCTGCTGGTACCGCTCCTGGTGAGTGGCATACGTCGAGCGCAGGCCGCTTCCATTGCTATGGACAGCCGGGCTTTTGGGGCCTATGACAAGAGGACCATCCTGGAGGAGGCCAAAGTGTCTAAATCAACGATAATCTTTGTGCTTACTCACATCGCCATTGGAGCAGCGGCTTTCTACTACTACATCATCCTGGGTCATGGGATCCAATTCCTGGGGTAGTACAAGCGAAGTTTGGCAGAATGTCATACGAAGGAGGTGATAGCAGAGCAAATAGGTAATCGAATCGGCAAAATGTAAGGAAGCATACTGGAATAGAAGCACTAAACGAAAGGAGATGAGTAAATGGCTGAGGCAACCAAGAAAAGACTCTTTTCCACCATGGATCTCCTGACCATGGCGGCAGTCGCTGTAGTGGGCGCTGTTTTTGCATCCTTTGTATGGCCCGCTGTGATGAACGTGGCGACTCCTATATTCGCTTTCCTGGGCCCCGTAGGCTGGATTGCGGTCTCGGGTATCTACGTGATATGGCCGGTCATAGCCGGATTGTTGATCTGCAAGCCAGGAGCGGTCACGCTATACGCCGTCCTCCAGGGATTTGTGGAGATACTTTTTGGCAACGCCTTTGGGGCGATGGCTATGGTCTACTCCGGTGCCGAGGGGCTGGGAGTGGACATCGGAATGGGCATCTTCCGGTGGAAAGCGAAACTACCCGGTGTCATGATCGGCGCTGGTCTGGGCAGCCTGATCGTTGACGAGATATACATCTTCCTGTTCGGCATGCAGTCCACCTACACGGTTATTGTGGGCGGCATCACGGCCTTCATCAGCGGAGCCGTTCTGGGTGGTCTCGTGGGCTGGCTGATTGTCCAGGCCCTCTACAAGACTGGTGTGGTCTCCAAGATTGGGCTGAAGGGCTTCGAGGAATTGGATTAGGCCCATTTCTGAGGCAAGGCGGTCCGTTACAGCAGGTGTCTTTGTGGCGGGCGGCCGTGGATTCGAGATGTTGCCTGCCCCCTCTGTGTAGTAAAGCAGGGGGGCAGGCAACCCTCGACTTGGACTTGTGCCAGACGGTCTGCTCCTGTTGCACATACATCGTGTATTTCTTTGTCTGTGGTCATCTTCCCCTGCTGCCACCATCCTCCCCGCTCGACGCAGATCCTGCCGGTGACTGTCTGTTCCTTTGGCAGACGGCCCCCACGCCACCGGGTTGCTGGCCTTGGCCCTAAGATATTGAGAAGTGACGATTCCATTTAAGTCGTACCCCCCAGAGTCTCACAAAGTCGTATCACTCGCCACTCATCCCAGGTGAAAGGAAGCGCAAGTTGGAAGCAATCCAGATTGACCAAGGGACCCATTTCACCCACCAAGTTGGTGATGTTGATTCCTCTCAGGGGCAATCGCTTTTTCCGCTCGGCTTGTTGCCGAAGATGATACTCCTCGTCGTACAACTGACGGGATTGCCACAATTTCCAGGCCACGGCCAGCCACCGGTTCGCCAGGCAGCGGAGAGCGTGGCTCTTCGAATGACCCCGCGAGCGTGCTCGTTGGAGATAGGTGTTGGCCCACACCGAGACATCCAGAGAGCGCAGTGCCCACTGCTGGGAGAGATAGCGAAAGTCCCGGTCACAGGCTTTGCGGAATTGCACGCACTTTCGTTTTCCACTCTGCTTCGTCACGGGGCAGGTTCCTGCCAACGCCTGTACGCTTGCCGGCAACGGAAACCGGTTTCGGTCGTCACCAAACTTGACCAGCAGGCCCGGCGCCAAGAGTGCGCCTGTTCCTGGCAGCGAGGCAAAGATCTCGTGATCGGGATGCTGGGCGAATAGTTTTCCCAGTTCTTTGTAGGTGGCTTTCTTGGTTCGGACCGTGTCCAGGAGCAAGGTGGCGAGGGATGCCGCTTCCATTCGATAGCTCTCGATGACCGCTGGCGCAGCCTGGGGTTGGGGAGCTTGGAGACGGGCGAAGCAGGCAGGGAGTTTTTTCACTTGGATGTAGCCGTGTTGGCGCGCAAACGTCTCGAACTCGTCCCGACCCAGCGCAGCAGCGGCCTGGGGTGTAGGGTAGGCACGGACGAATTCGAGGGTTACGACACCGTCGAGCGACGAAAAGACGTTCACCGCGGCTGGGTAATAGCGCAACAACACTGCGCGCAACCGATTCGAGAGCAGGACGGCAGTGTGCGTCAGGTAGAGTAGGAAGCTGATCTTGGCGCGCATTTGCTGGGTCAGTGGCAGGTCGGGATGCCAGGGTTGCAAGCGATGCCTGTCCGTGCGGAGGAGATCCGCCAGCAAGAAGGCAGCAGACTTGTCAGTGTAAGCGCCGCTTTGACGGTAGCGCCCCTGACAACTCTTGGTCACGTTGGGAGGAATGACGTACACCTGGCTATAGTTCCGCGACCACAACCCGCCACGAGCCCCGCCACGAGCCCCGCCACGAGTACTCGCGGTGGTACTCGCGGTGGAAAATCTATCACCAGGTTGTGGGCGGTCTCCAGCCCCACCAGACATTCTGCGGCAGTAACTCCGAGCTTTTTGCGGGCATCGTCGAACTTGCGGAAGCCGTCGGAAGTGTGAGGGATGACGAAGTAGGTCACTACGGCACCCGCCTCGTTCATAAAGAGCACGTCGTGTCTATTTTCGCTCCAATCAATTCCAGTGTATACTGGCATTTGAACCTCCTTGGCGTATGCAGGGAGTTTCCCACCGGCGGACGCAGAGTGACCATGTCCCTATTATGGCGCTCACGGCGCGACACGCTTTGGACGGTGGCTCTGTCGGGCCTGGGGGACGGTCCGCGCGTGACACTCGCAGTGTAGGCGGCTGAAGGTCCTTGTTTCCCAGGCCCTCGCTGGTGGAAACCGGCGAACGGACAACTGGCTGAATCATCATGTCTACTATACTCAATTTACACTATCTTTGTCAATATTGTAACTAATAGGCGGGCGAACCGCGGCCGTTAGCGCGCCTTAGCTGCGGGAGTACGGGGGGAGTGAGTGTGAATGCCTCTGGTTCGAGCGCTCTTTGATTTGCCCCGTCCGCGCTGGTGTACTATGGAGTTCCTCGTCAATAGAGCCGTTGCACGGTGCGGATATGGGGCCGAGGCTGTGCTTTGGCTTATTGGAAAACTTGTGGAATTACTAATGGAGGTTACGTGCGATGACAGAAAAGAACGAGAAGGCCAACTTTGAAGTTCACGATCCCGAGGTACTGGCCCAAGCGCGGGCTGTGCTGGATGCGTGCGATTCGGCTAAAGAGATGGAAGAGGCGGTGCTCGCCGCCGTAGCGCGCAATGAGGAGTGGCGCGGCAAGCGCTGTATCAACCTGCTGGCTCCAGAAGCACCCACCAGCCCGACGGTGCGGGCGCTCTTGTCGGCTGAAGTAGGTATCCGCGCAGCCGAAGGGCATATCGGTTCGGTCAACCGTTGGTTTGCCGGCACACAACACATTGACGAACTTGAGGCGTTGTGCATCGAATTACTGAAGAGGGTTTTCCGTGCGCGCTACGCTGATCACCGCTTGATGGGGAGCATGATTGGCAACATGGCGGTCTACACAGCACTGACTCAACCCGGCGACGTGATTATGAGCGTTGCTCAACCTTTTGGCGGCCACTCCAGCAACATGGTCGATGGGCCTGCTGGGGTGCGCGGCTTAAAGATCGTTGACGTGCCCTTTGACCCGGTTGAACTTGAAGTTGATCTGGATCTCTTCCGCAAGGTAGCGCCGCTGGTTCGCCCCAAGGTCGTCTCGCTGGGTCTCTCGATGACACTCTTTCCGTTTCCAATCCAGGCTATGCGAGAGGTCGTCGCTGAGTGGGGCGGCCATGTCTATTTTGACGGGGCGCATCAACTTGGTTTAGTGGCTGCCGGCTTTTTCCAGGATGCCCTCGCGGAGGGGGCTGCCGTGATGACCGGGTCGGCTGGCAAGACCTTCAGTGGGCCGCAGAGTGGTATTATCGTCTGGAACGACCCCGACCTGACTGTACCCATCACCAACGCGATTTTCCCGGTGTTGGTGGCGACTCATCAGGTCAACCGGGTTGCAGCGCTGGCTGTGTCGGCAGCCGAAATGTTAGAATTTGGCAAAGCCTATATGGGGCAGATTGTCCGCAATGCGCAGGCGCTCGGTGCTGCACTGCACCAGCGGGGCATTCCCGTATTAGGAGCGCACAAAGGTTACACACGTACTCAACAAGTCATTGCCGACGTGCGGCAGTTTGGAGGCGGCATTGCAGTTGCCCAGTTGTTGGCTCGGTCTAACATAATCACAAACAAGAATCTGCTTCCGATTGATCGGCCGGAGGCGTGGGATCGCCCGAGCGGATTGCGAATGGGCACAATCGAAGTCACCCGCCTGGGAATGCGCGAGGAGGAAATGGAGACTATCGCGGACTTCATGGCGCACGTCCTGATTGAAAAGGAATCGCCTACAAAAGTGATAGAGGAGGTAATCGAGTTCAGGCAATCTTATCAGAAGCTGTACTATTGCTTTGATAATGGCCTCCCGGAGTGATATAGATTGTTATTCGGCTGCGCGTTACGTTTTCCAGTAGTTCTCGCATAGCGAGGAGGGCGCGCTAACTCCCGCTGCACCCGACCAGGCTTGACCTGGAACAAATCGCGGCTCGCAGGGTAGCGAGGGTGGTTTTGGCGAGGAAGGCTCAACTGCAAACACACCTGGCGGGTGAGCTTTTCCGTTGCGCCGCCGGGTTTCCGAGAGGAACCGACCGTTAGATGGAGCCGCCCGCCAGGGAATTCTCGTATTGCCCCTGGGCGAACACAGCATTAGGTGTCTGGTCACACGAGCCAGCACGGATAGAAGGTAGTTCGGGGCACGTTTCGCCCAACGCCTGAGGAGCCGCCAGCAGTTGGAGAGTGATAGGCTGACTTGGAGTCGGGAAGGGACTCCCGCATTTGGCATGCTCATAGTGTCAGGAAAAAATGACCCGGGAGTGCCGGTTCTGGCCAAGCGCCTATCACAAGGAGATTGACAAAAGCGACAACATAGAAGGCGCTGGTCGTACCAACTTGGAGTATTCGAACTATGATGGATAATGGGTAGTGGTTACATGTTGACTGATAACGCTCCAAATGGTATTCTGTGTCGAAAAGCCGGCCAGGAGGAGCACCATCATGATCCAGCGTGTTATCACGTATCGCTGCACGAAATGTAACAGCATAAACATAGGAAAGAAC
>JAUWNP010000303.1 GCA_030612585.1 Anaerolineae bacterium | reverse complement strand
GCCTGGATGAGACTCTGCTCGGCAAGTTGGAGTAGTCGCTCTTGTTGCGCGGCATCACCAGCGAGGTCCCCGGTGCTGGACGCTTTCTGCGAGTAAGCGCGGCCCAACTCGAGGTAGTACACGTCCGCGTGGGGGGCGAGTTCGCTCGCGCGCTCGTAGTGAGCGAGTGCCACATCCCATGCCCCCTCCCTGTCGTAGGGATCGGCCTGCCTGTAGATCATGTTGGCCTGGATGGGGGCCAGGTTGTACTGCACGGCGAGGACACCGGACAATACCAGCAGTGGGATAAGCGCCACCGGCCCCCAGATCGTGCCACTGACCCGGGGCCTGTCCTGAGCCATGTCCTGAGCGTAGCCGAAGGGGTAGTCGAAGGGCAACGTGCGTTCCCTCATCAGGGCCAGCCCTCCGGCGAGGAGCACGAAGGCGACAAAGCCGTAGTAGAGGGTCATCCGAGACGCGAGGTGGTTGGCGAATAACAGCGCGACTTCGACGACCTGCAGCCCGGAGACTGCTTCCCCCCCCCTCATAGGGGGGGCTGGGGGGGGTACCAGCGCCGCCAGATGTCCGGCCAGCAGCAGAGCGAAGGCCAAACCCAAACCGAGAGAGACGGTTAGATACAGCAGGCTGGCCGGCAGCCAATCGGAGGGTTGTGCTTTGAGCGTCCCGCGCCTGGCCATCTCGGAGAGAAAAATCAGGCCCGTCACCAGCCAGGTCAGGAGCACGATCATCAGAATTCCATACGACGTGCGTTCTCCCTGCATTGGCAAGACGGTGAGCGCTCGCCATAAGATGCGCTCCGTGTCGCTCAACTTCATTAGGCTGACGACGAAGTCGAAGGCCAGTGTCCCCAGGATGAAGCCCCCCACTATAGCGTTGCCCAACGTGGGCCACAGCCAGCCGGCGGGTGTTCTCTCAGAGGTAGGAGATGATGGCGCACTCTGCTTCTGCCGCCGTTTCTTGCGCTGCCTGCCCGTTCCCTCCACTCGCTGACTCGCCGACTCACTGACTCGCTGACTCGCCGACTCGCCGACTCGTCGACTCGCTGATTCGCCGATTCGCTGACTCGCTCTCAAGTTCAGCCCCGCCACGACGAGAAGCCCGGCGCAGGCCCAGAAGGTCATGCGGGTGGCGGCGACGGCGATGCCAAAGTTGATCTCGACGAAGTGAGTCACGATGGCCGACAGGAGGGAGAGGATAAGGAAGTGATGCGGATGCGGAGGCGGCAGCGTGGACTCCCCCAGGGTGAGGATGTGAATGGCAAAGATGAGGGCCATGGTACCCAGATAGATCGCCAGCCCGGCGACGATGCCCATAGCGAGGGCCACGCCGAAGAAGTGGGGGCCCACCTGCCACCAGGAGAAGGCCACACTGGCGAGGCAGCATACGAGTACCAGGCCCATCAACTGCATCCGCTGTCCTTTCTCCTCCAGTAACCCCAGCCTTATGAACCCGTAGTAGAAGGCGCTGAGGAACAGGAACAGATAAACGATCAGGCCCAACAGGCCGGTGGTGGCGAGTGCATCGAAGGTTTCGTTGTGAGCACGGTCCACCGCCGCGCCCGCTTCGTAGCGCCAATGCATGGGAGGACGAAAGCGGCTGTAGGCCACACGGATGGATTCGGGACCGTAGCCCACCAGCGGTCGGATGGGATTGAACGGATCGCTATGGCCGTCGGGGTACTGGATCGGATCGTGGGGCAGGACCAGGTCCACCATACCTTGCCAGTAAAGAATACGCGCGAAGGAAAACACCTGGCCCAGCCGGCCCAGCCAGGGCACACTTTGCAAAGGGCCACCCGAGACGTTGACGAGAACGACAGAGCCCACCACGAGGGCAGCAAGAGTGATAGCGGTCACGATCAAGATCGCCCCCCACCTGCTGCGCCAGGTCAGGGCCAGCAGCAGGAGGAAGAAAAAAGAACCGGCGACCAGTGCCAGCAAGGGACCACGGCTTTGAGTGTACCAGATGGTGACCAGTTGTACGGCGGCGATGAAAACATAGCTCGCTGTGCGCAGGATGCTGATCTTGTTGGCTTTGCCTTTTCGCTCTCTCACCAGGATGGCCCTGAAGCCCTCCGCTGCGCGGCCGAGCGTGAGCGGAAAGACCATAACGAGGTAAGCAGCGAGAAAGATGGGATTGCCCATACTCCCGGCCACGCGCACTCCAGAAAAGTCGGCCCAGGGGATGGGGTCCAGACCATAGCGCTGGATCAGCCCATAGAGCGCGACGGGCAGGCTGTTGACAATGATGACGGTGACCAGCCGGTCCAGTTGGGCACGGGTACGCATTCCTTGCAGAATCATCAGGAAGACGACGACGTAGGAAAAGGTGGTGAAAGTTCCCTGCAACCGGCCGTAGGAGCCGAACAGGCTGACCCAGGGCGTGACCGATAGAGCGGTGCTGACGAGATAGACCACCACCATGAACAGGGTCGGAAGTACTAGCGGTGTGCGCCAGGTACAGCCCACGTCTCTGTTGCCGCTGGCCCGCTCTTCGATGAATTTCACCATCCAGACGGCAGCCATCACCAGCGCGATGGAGCGCAGGACGGCTATCCTATCTGGATCGAAGATGCGGCTAGAGTGGGCGTTGAATAAGAGCGGGGTGACGATGACCGCCACCAGCCAGCCGACCTCGATGACCCGATCACAGAACGCGCTGAGTTTGGTTGAATTCATATTCGCATCGCCTTAGTTAAGGGTGGTAGATCGTCAGGCCAGGGATAAGAAGTAACCGCGCCCGCGCACTGTGCGGATCAGGCTGGGTTTGTCGGGGGTGGCTTCAACCTTGCGGCGCAGACGATGGATGCAGGGACGTACCAGGCTCTGGGCGGCCCATTTGTCCAGATCATAGCCCATCGCGGCGTGAGCCAATTGGTCGCAGGAGAGCACCTCGTTGGGATGTTCCATCAGAGCAACCAGGATGGCCGCTTCGCCCTCCGTCAGTTCGACCGTACGCACCGGGTCCCCTTTCGTCATGGCCAGCCGCTTGTGACGATCCAGCGTCAGAGGACCGGCGCGCAGAAAACGGGCCAGGGACGCCGGCGCGGAGCCTTCGGATATGGGGGGGGAGGACGAGGGAGCGACTGGCTTTTCCGTCTGACGCAGCGTATCCAGCGCCTGGCCTACGATATTCAGCAAGTGCTGGCGCTGCAACTGCTCAGCACGTCCTTGCAGGGCCTGGGAGATGGTGGTGGAGAGGCCTTCCACATTGATCGGCTTGAGCAGATAGTCTACGGCGTCTGACTTCACAGCGGCGATGGCACTCTCCAGTGTGGCGTGAGCCGTCAACACGACGATCAACAGGTCAGGGCGCATTTGTCGAGCGTGTTTCATTACCTCGACCCCATCCATCCCCGGCATGCGCATGTCCAGCACCATGAGGTCGTAGGGCTCACTCTCCAACAACTTCAGCGCCTCGCGACCGGAACCTGCCTGTTCGACGTGATACCCCATCAGGCTGAGGAGATCCCGCAGGCCGGCACGCGTGGTGGGATCGTCGTCCACGACCAGCAGTCTCGCTCTTGGATCAGCCTCCGGAGGGCCAGGATTCTCTGCCATATCGCCTGCTTACCGATGGACTGAGTTGCTCTAGGTCCAGCATAACCCAATCATACCATCAACCAGCATTCCTATGGGTTGAGGAATCGTTACGGTTTGGTTACAGACCACGAATGAATTCGCGGTCTGATATCAGAAACACGTTAAAACGTGTTATGGCGTTGACGCAACGTGTTTTCAACACGTTTCCCGTAGCAGCCGTCGAATTCATTCGAGCTGCCAGACCACGAATGAATTCGGGTAGTGGTTACATATTAACTGATAGGACACCACATTGTGTTGTAGTAGTGGAGATACATCTTCAGCACCGCTTCGTGATAGACGTCGGACTTGGAGAACGATAGCGTTTTCCGCACAAATCGAGCCAGTCTCTGCCGCAA
>JAUWNP010000170.1 GCA_030612585.1 Anaerolineae bacterium | reverse complement strand
GCCTGGATGTCGTGTACTGCGGCAAAGACAAAACCACCGCCGGGTGCCAGCGCTTCGACGTTTCGCCTTACGTCCTGCTTGACTTCCTCTGGGCTGCCCCTACCCAGAACGCCCTGTGTATCAACACCGCCGCCCCAAAAGCCCAGATCCTGCCCGAATTCCTGCTTTAACTCTTGCAGGTCCATCCCCGCAGCGCTGACCTGCACCGGGTTGAGAATGTCAATCCCGGCGTCAATGAAATCTGGTATCAGGGGGCGCACCGCACCGCAGGAGTGGAAGAACAACTTGACCGGGGCTTGCTCCTTGATGAATGAGAAGAGGCGGCGATGGCGCGGCTTGATCAGGCTGCGATAAGTGTTTGGGGCCATGAGCAGCGAGTGTTGGCCGGCCAGGTCATCAGCTTCGATCACGACGTCCACCAGGTCTCCCACTTCCTGAAGAGCGCGTTCCCAGAAGGCGCACTTGAAGTCCACCAACCTGTCCAGCATATAGGCCACGTAGCCTTTGTTGATAGCCAGGTCTATGTAATACTGCTCATAGCCCCGCAACCAGGAATAGACCTCTGCGATTCCGGCCGAAGGCCCCGCCAGGACGGCTGCTTTTCCTTGTGCAACTACCGCCTCTGCCTGAAATCGCAGCGTGGCAAAGCGCTGCTCGTCCAATGGGTCAGGGAAAGGATGTGCCTTCAGTCCATCCAACGAGTCGGCGGCTGCCAGTGGGTGCTGGTACATGTCGTAGTAGAAGCCACCATCCCTGGGCTTGCGCCAACCGATGCCCCATTCATCGGTGTACGCCTCGTAAGCACCTTCATCTCGAAAGGTATATCGGAACTCGGACGAAGCACCTGGTACCACCGGTCTGACATCGGTCTGCAACTGCTCGGCTACGTCCTCATCAACCACGGCCAGTTGCTCGGCCATATACGCGATACGCGCTTCGGTTGTAGGCAACTCCAAATGTCGGCGCAAACTCTGATAGGCGGTGATGTGGATAGTGCTCAGTCCCGTGCCCCCCAGATCGAACGGGACTCGGTCCGCTTCCTGATGGCTCAGCGCCTTCCAGGTTCTATCACGCGAATTCACGTATTCTATCTGCCTTCAGAAGCACAGTGACTGACGGTAAAATGTTGCCACCAGCCATCTGCATAGATCATCTAATGACAAGACACGATATTCCGGTCATATTGAGGAGTTTTCTTGCCATACTCCCCAACATCTCACCATGAGTACCCAAACCCCGATGTCCGATCACGATCAGGTCAACGCCGTTCTTTTCGGCATAATCGGCGATCTGGAAAGCGGGGTCTCCAATGATGTAATGACTTTTCACATCTGAAAGGCCCGCCTCCTGGAATTTCTTCTGGGCATTACCCAAAATGATCTCGGCAGAATTTTCCAGGATTTCCCTTCGCGATTCTGTCACCTCTCCTGCGGCAATCATTTTCAAAATCTCTTTGGGAAGCGGCATATCGCGAATCACGTGCAACAGGGTGACGGAAGCCTGGTATCGCTTCGTCAAGTCTATTGCGGTTTCAACAGCACGCTTCGAATGTCGTGAACCATCAACCGCGACAAGTATTCTCTTGAACATAACATCATTCTCCTACTGGTTGAACTGACTATTCCAACCAATTTCTAATCTCTAATCTCTAATTTCCAAGCGTCAATCGCCGGTGGCCCATTCTGCGATGGCGCGAACCGCCTCTTCCTTGATACGTACCTTGGTGGGTATCTGCCGCCTGCCAAGTACAAGAACGATGGTCGCTTCCGCGTATTGTTCGGAAGGGCTGTCTGTCCAGATGCTGGCCGGTATGTTCGCAGGCGCAACGTCCGGCCGCCACACCGTGTCTGGATGCAGACCCTGGGCCGCGAGGAACGCTGGCCTGAGATCCTTGTGCGCCTCGCACTGAAATTCAATGTGATGGGCCCACTCGTGGACCAGCGCGCTCTTGAGCATGGCCGGGGTTCCCGGAACCCGGATGGTGACCGTACCGCTGTCCGGATCGTAGGCTGCCCGGCTGTCGAGGGTGCGTGTGGCATGCAGGCGCACGTCGCTGAAACAGTTGGTTCTGGCCTGGAACACGGTGAGAAACCCGTCCCAGGTCTCCACCGCCAGGGCCTGGAAATCAGCGGCCACCGAGTCATCCACGATGAGACGGGGACGTTGTTTGGAGACTGAGACGTCGGAGGTGCAGCCGCTCGACGCTGTTCCACTCACTAGGACTACGATGGCGATCATGATCAAAGCACCGCCGTCCACGCTCCGGCAGTGTCCTGCGTGATAAGGGGCATCAGATCTGCCTGTGCGCTGGCTCATTGTTTCTCCACAACCCTGTACGGTCGTAGTTGTCCGTTGGGGTGGCATCCTTACGAAGGCTGAGATAGTGCTCAACCCGCGCAAGGATACTCAAACCCATTCACACCGCGTTCGAGCGATCAAAAGTGGCGGCCATCTGCGCTCACGCGGCCTCGACCGGCTCCTCCAAGAGTCGCGCCAGCTCCTGCTGGAGCTTTGTGAGGTCCTCTCCGCCTGCCATGAGATTCACGAGCTGGTCCTGGCTGATCTCATCTTTCCGGTAATCGCCCAGCACCTGACCCCGTCGCAGGATGATAAAGCGCTCCCCCACCGGATAGGCGTGGTTCGGGTTGTGGGTGATAAAGATGACGCCCAGTCCCCGCCGTTTGGCTTTCACGATGTAGTGGAGCACGATGCCGGCCTGTTTGACACCGAGGGCGGCCGTCGGCTCGTCGAGGATCAGTACCTTGGCCCCAAAATAGACGGCCCGGCTGATGGCGATGGACTGCCGTTCGCCGCCAGACATGGTTCCTACCTGCTGGTTGGAATCACGGACGTCAATACCCATCTTGCCCAGTTCCTCGCGCACCGTGCGCTTGGCAAAGTCAACGTCGTAGGCTTTGAACGGGCCGAAGCGCTTCTCCGGTTCAGATCCGAGGAAAAAGTTGCGCCAGATGGGCATCAGCGGGATCAGGGACAGGTCCTGGTACACCGTCGCGATCCCCAGCGCCAGGGCCTCACGCGGGGAGTTGAAAACCACCTTCTGGCCTTCAAAGTAGTAGTCACCCTCAGTGGGCTGGTGAAAGCCGCACAGAATCTTGATCAGGGTGGACTTCCCGGCGCCGTTGTCCCCCAGGAGGCAGGTGACCTCGCCCGGGTAGCCGCGGGCCGCCACGTCGCTCAGCGCAATGACGCTACCGAACATCTTGGTCACATTTCGGACTTCCAGAATTGGTTCCGCCATCGTTTCACTCTCCTTCCGTCCGGGACTTGGCCGCAGCAACGCTCATCTCTGTCGCTCGCTTGCGGGTATAGTTGTTGACGAGCACGGCAGCCAGGAGCATGATGCCCAGGAAACTGTAGAACCAGTCGGTATCCCAGCCGGCGAACACGATCCCGACCTGCGCCATGCCAAAGATAGCCGCACCGATCGAGGCGCCGATCACCGAGCCATAGCCACCGGTCATCAAGCAGCCGCCGATGCTCGCCGCGATGATGTAGATGAACTCCTGGCCGATGCCCTGGCTGGCGACAGCCGAGCGCAGCCGCACGATATTCATCATGCCCACCAGCCAGGCCGCGGCTGCCGTTGTCATAAACAGGGCGATCTTGACCTGCGCGGATGGCACACCCACTTTGCGGGCCGCTTCATCATCGCCGCCAGTGGCAAAGACCCAACTCCCGTACTTGGTCCGCAGCAAAATCCAACTGGCAATGATCATGAGCACAATCCACCAGATAATTGAACTTCTCCACTCGACGCCGAACAGCGTGATGCCGGTGTTGAAAAAGGCACGCGCCGATGCAAAGCCCGCCGTTTTATCAATGCCACCCACGTAAACTTGCTCGGTCACCAGACGGGTGACGCCCACATTGGCCCCTCTCAAAACAAAGAAGGTCGCCAGAGTGACGATAAAACTGGGCAGTCTCGTCTTGACCTGCATCAGGCCATTGAGGTACCCCACGCCCAGCGCAAAGAGAAGGGCCACGAACATGGCGGGCCACAGGTTCCAGCCCAGCCGGGTGGACAGCAGACCCGCGACCAGTCCCGCCGTACCCGTCATGACACCGGTGGAGAGATCGAATTCACCGCCGATCATGAGTAGGGCCACCGCAATCGCCATGATGCCCAACGTGGAGGCCGGGTCCAGGATGCGCGCCAGGCCTTTAAGCGTAATCCAGTTCTCCGGCGCGAAGAATGCAAAAAACAGCCACACGACGGCCGCGCCAATGACGGCCCCGACTTCAGGCTGCTGGAAAAGTCTCCTGGCGAGACCCACTTTTGCCAGCCGCTCGTCGCGCGCTGCGGCGTCCACGGCTTTTGTTGCCATTAGAAACCTCCTTGCCGTAGGGCGGATTGGCAATCTGCCCTACTTGGATAAATGGTGCGGGATGGAACTCCCCATCCCGCACCCGTCTGTCATTCCGCTTACTGGTTTACCGGGTTCCTTGGGCGGAGAGATCCTTCACGGCAGCGGCGTTGCTCTGATCCACAAAGCCGGGGCCGGTGAGCACCGGCAAACCACCACCGACGGTGTTCAAGTTGGTGTTGTAGAGGTACAAGAGGACGACCGGTAGATAGCCCTGTAGGTACTGCTGCTGATCCACGGCGAACAGCATCTCGCCGCCTTCAATCGCCGCCAGGACGTCGGGGCTCAGGTCGAAGGTACCCAGTTTCTGGCTACCGCTCTCTGCCTGGATCGCATCTCGGGCCGCGATGGCGATAATCGGGTTGAGCGTCAAGATGCCGTCAATGTCGGCGTCCGCAATGAGCTTGTTCTGAACGGCCGCCACCGTGCCCGCGACATCCCGGACGCTGGTCGTGGCCACATTGAAGCGCTCGACGTCACCATTGAAGGTGTCGGCGAGACCATCGCACCGCTCCTCGAGGCCGATGTTGCCCTCCTCGTGGACGACGCACAGTACCTTCTTAGCGCCCGCAGCGTTGAACTTTTCCCCGGCTCCCTGACCGGCCACAAACTCGGTCTGGCCGATGTGGGTGAGGGCCCCCAGTTCCTTGTAGACGTCCACGCCGGAGTTGATGGTGATGACCGGGATGCCGGCGGCCGCGGCCTTCTCGACCGCATCCTTGAGGGCGTCCGGGTTAGCCAACGACACAAAGATGCCGTCCACCTTGTCGGCGATAAAGTTCTCCACCAGTTGCGACTGCTCGACCGGATCGCCGCTGCCGCCGGACTTTAGCGTGACGCCAAAAGTCGCCGCAGCATCCTGGGCGCCTTTCTCTACGACACCCCAGAAGGCATCCTCCGCAGGATTGGAGTGCACCGACATACCAAAGACCAGCCCCGCCTGGGTGACCTGGGGCTCCTCGACTTCCTCGGCCGGCGCAGGTGTCTCTGCCGGAGCGCAGGCTGCGAGCGAGACCAGACTAACGAGCACCAGCAACAACGAGATGACTTTTGTGAAGCGTGACATTTCTTTCTTCCTCCTGTTTTTTGATTTGAATGTTTCTAACTCTCGACTGCCAACGTGTTTAGGAACTCATTCGGGAATACCATCACCTCCTTTGCAAAAATTAGAGATTAGAAATTAGAAGTGGCTAGCGGCGGGCCTGCTTGCGGCGGTTGATGGTGGTGACGAGCAAGGCGATGATTTCGCTGCACAGGTCCATTCGGTGCTGGACAACTTCTTCGGTCAGGAGATGGCGCGATTTGTAGTACCAACTGCGGGTTTCCCGGGCAGAACCCAATGCATAGCGCAGAAATTGCATGTACTCTCCTCGGTCAATGCCGCGTCCAAAGCCCTCGTCAATGTTGGCGCTGACCGACCCTGCACTACGAACGAGCTGCTTGGCAATCTCCCGGCCTCGTGTATCCCGTATCAGTTTCTCGCTATCCTCCCACACCAGATCAAACAAGAGCAACGCCTTTGGATACGCCTCAAACTTCCAGATAGGGTCCTTCTTCAAACTCTCCGGTACCCGCACCAGCCACTCCTCGTATCTCATTCTCATCTCTAATTTCTACTTTCTAATTTCTACTTTCTACTTTCTAATTTCTAATTCGGCTTCACCATAATTTTCCCATCCGCCCGCTCGGTGGACTTGGCGATAGCATCCACCGTGTCCGCCAGCCCGTAGCGAGCGGTGATGATGGGGCTCAGGTCGAGCCGGCCGGCGGCGACCAAACGGATGACGTTGGGGAAGGTCTCGTGGCCGGAGTGTCCCTGCGCGCCAAAGAATTGGAAGCGACGCACCTGGAAGGCTTCCAGGTACATCGGCACCCGCTGGGCGGCCCGCCCGATCTGGACCATCTTGCCATTGATGGCCAGCGCCTGCTCCATCTCCGGAATCGTCAGTTGGGGAGCGCCGGCGGCCTCGACGTGGAAGTCGAACCCCGCACCCTTGCTCAGTTCCATCAAGACCTCGCCCGCATTGGCTTCGCGGGGATCATACACGTAATCGGCGCCAACCTTCCTGGCTAATTCGCGCCGCTGTGGAGATAGTTCGAAGGCGGCGATGATACCGGCGCCGGCCGCTTTTGCCAGGCCAATGGCCGCCAGACCAATCGGCCCCGCGCCAAAGACGCTGACGTAGTGGCCTGGCCGGAAGCCGCCCGCCCGCTCGAACATGGCGTTATAAGCGACACTGGTTGGTTCGCTGAGAGCGCCCACTTCGTAGGCCCTCTCCTCGTCGCCGAACCGCTCGGCGATAGCGTCAATCTTCCAGCAGAACTTCTCGTCCACGGCGATGTAGTTGGCGAAGGCTCCGGGGATGGTGAAGCCGATCTCCTCCAGGTTGGTGCAGTGGTTGGGGTAGCCGTTGCGGCAGGGAATGCAGCGGCCGCACCAGATCATCTCCTCCACCGTCACCATATCGCCGATCTCGAGGAGTTCGACTTCCTGGCCCATCTCCACCACCTTGCCGGAGAACTCGTGGCCCAGGATGGTGGGGAATTTGGTCAGGCCGGGATATAGGATGTAGTCATCCTCGTCGGTCTCGTAGAAATGCATGTCGGAACCGCAGACGCCGCAAGCCCGTATCTCTAGCAATACGTCTTGCGGACCGATCTCGGGGTCGGGCCAGTCGCGCACCTCCAACTGCGGATGGTGCCAGATGCTATTGCCGGTGATCGCCTTGCCGGTTCTTTTCTCCCATTCGGAGACCTCGTAGCCCGGCTTGGGTTCCCACACAGCGTCGAGTACTAAGCCTTTCACGTCAAAACCCCCTTCTCCAAATCTAACATCACCCAATCTGAAATCATCAGACTCACGACGATGCGCGCACGATCAGTCTTCCCTTGACCACAATGTCGGAGAGAGGCATAGCCGAGTCGTCAGCGGTCATTAACGCCAAAGCCATGTTCATAGCCTGTCGCCCCATGTCACGCTGAGGTTGGGCCACGGTCGTCAGGGAGGGATAGACGTGAGCGGCCAGAGGGATATCGTCGAAACCGACCACCGCCAGGTCATCCGGCACCGCAAGGCCCGCCTGCCGGGCCGCAGAGATCAGGCCGATGGCTGTTATATCGTTGTAGCAAAAGACGGCCGTGGGCAGTTCGACTAGCCTGGCCAGCGTGCGCAGCGCCCGCTCGCCGCCGTCGAGACGGCCATTGCCATGTACGACCAGGGCCGGATCGAAGGTGATGCCGCTTTCGTCCAACGCCTGGCGGTAGCCGGCCAACCGCTCTGCATCGTCGCTGTGATCTGCCGGGCCGGAGACGTAGCCGATATGACGATGGCCCCGTTGGATCAAGTGGGCGGTGGCCAGGTGGCCGCCGTGCTGGTTGTCCACACTCACCGAGAACGTGTAGCGACCACTTTGCCTGTTGTGGTTATTGACGAGCACCACAGGCACGCCGAAACGCTCCAGGTGCTCCAGGTAGAGCGCGCCGACGCGCGAGGAGGTGACGATGAGACTATCCACCCGCTTGGCGCGGAGCATCTCCACGGCGGCCAGTTCCCGTTCTGGCTCGGAGGCGGAACTGGCCAGGATGACGGAGTAGTCGTTTTCCTGGGCCGTGTCCTCGATGCCTTGCACTACCTCAGCCACAAAGGGATCGGTGATGGTGGTCACGACGACTCCCACGGTGTGTGTCCTCTGTGTCACCAGGCTGCGAGCGATGGCGTCGGGGGAATAGCCCATTTCTTGGGCCAACCGTTGGATGCGGGCTTTGGTCTCGGCCTTTATGAGCGGGCTGTCGCTCAGGGCGCGCGAAACTGTCGAATGGGAAACGCCGGCCGCTTTGGCGATGTCCTTGATCGAAACGCGCATAGGGGATGCTCCTGCGTACACGCGTGTGCACTGCCTGCCCAGGAAAAAGCGATCCCAATGTGGTGTGATGGATCGCTTATGATGGGCTTGCAAACGTGTGCAAAAGGATTATAACATAGTTAGTGACCTTTGTCAAGCAGATTTTGCGCGACGTTACAAGCCCGGAGAGATTTCGTCGAGCCTGACCGGGCGATTTTCCTCGTAGGACTTGCGGGCCGCGTAGCCCATGACGACCGGCACGCGCCCGTCAATGCCGGTTACTGGCGGTGCCTTGTCCTCCTGGACACATTCGATGAACGCTTCCATCTCGGCGATGTAGGAATCCACGTACCGTTCGATGAAGAAGTAGAGCGGCAGCGGTCCGTGGACGCCCTGTTCATTGCTGAGCACCGCCCTGTCGGGGGTGTTGTTGGAGACAGCCACCATGCCGCCGGAGCCAAAGACCTCGACCCGCTGATCGTAGCCGTAGACTGCCTGGCGGCTGTTGTCTATCGTGCCGATGACACCGTTTTCGAAGCGCAGGGTGATGATTGCCGTGTCCACGTCGCCGGCCTCGCCGATAGCCGGGTCCACCATCACGCCAGCGGCGGCGTAGATCTCCTCCACTTCGCTGCCGATGAGGTAGCGGGCCATGTCGAAGTCGTGGATGGTCATATCCAGGAAGATGCCACCGGAGACCTTGACGTACTCGATGGGGGGCGGTGCTGGATCGCGGCTGGTGATGCGCAGGATGTGGGGCTCTCCGATCTTGCCGGTCGCCACCAGTTCCCGAACGCGCCGGAAGTTGGGGTCGAAGCGGCGGTTGAAGCCAATCTGTAACTTGACGCCAGCCTCCTCCACCGCCGCCAGCGCCCGGTCAATCTCGCCCAAATCGTGGGCGATGGGTTTTTCGCAGAAGATGTGCTTGCCGGCGGCGGCCGCTTCCTCGATCATCTGGGCGTGGGTGTCGGTGCTGGAACATACGACGACGGCCTTGATGTCGGGGTTTTTCATAATGATCCTGTGATCCTGGGTGGCAGTAGGGATGCCAAGGTTGGCAGCGCACTTCTGGGCTGCCTCCAGGATGATATCGGATACGGCCAGCAGGTTGGCGTCGGGAATGCGAAAGGCCAGGTGCTCGGCGTGGAGCCGCCCGATGCGCCCCGCTCCAATAAGTCCAACGTTCACTTTAGAAGACACGTCTTTTCTCCTTGTCTATTTAGAAACCAGGTTTTTTCCGAAAAACCTGGTTTCTTGCTAACCACCGGCGAAACCAACTAATAGCC
>JAUWNP010000301.1 GCA_030612585.1 Anaerolineae bacterium | reverse complement strand
GCGTCGTCAATACGACCCAGGGCCGCCATCGCACTCCCCCGCACGCTCCCGTCCTCATCCTCCAGCCGCGCCAGCAACCTTTCCAACACGTGCTGGCCGTGGGCTGTCCCGCGCATCCCGCGGAAGATGGCGCCAACCGGTTCTCCCACACCCGGTTCCAGCGCCAGTTTCAGCAGGTTATCCAGCACGTAAGACGCGGCCGGGGGCTGCACGCGCAGATCGTCGGCCCCCCACTCGCCCGCCAGCAGTAGATCGCGGTGCAACTGCTCCTCGTAGTCACTGCCCAACTCCAGAATGTCGCCCAGCAACCGCGTGGCGCGCTCGGCGCGGTCGTTATCGCGCAACCCCACGTCACCCGCCAGCAGCAGTACTACCTCGCGCCAGCGGGGCACGTGGGCGTACTGGCGCAGGAACGCCCGCCGCGTCTCGCTGTCCTCCAGCCCCTCCCACAACCCGGCCAGGTAGCGAGCGGTGAAATACTCGGCGAAGGTGAGGTGCAGGAAGCCGAACACCCGCCGCCCGCGCTCGTCGTACCCCCGCTCGCGGAAGATGCCGCTCTGCTCGCTGATCTGTGCCAGGAACCCGCGGGTGTAGTCCCTCGCCGTGCGCTCGTCCACGCCATCCACGCGGCAGATGGCCTCGCTGAGGATGGGCCGGAGATCGTCCTCGGCGATGTCGCCGCCGGAGCGGGTGGCAAAGATGCGGTAGGCCACGGGGCTAAGCAAGCGGATCACCCGCTCGGTGTCCAGCCCCACCCCCTGCCGCCGGTAGGGCCAACTTTCGATGAGCGTCTCGGCGGCGTGGGCGTAGAGTTCCACCCTCCGGTTGGGCAACTTGCGCCCGCGCCAGTTCACCAGCGCGATGATGGTCAGCAGGAGCGGGTTCTCGGCCAGCCGGCGGATGCCCGGCCGCCCCTGAATGACGCGGCCTAACTCCTCGGCGCGCTCCCGCACCTCCTCACTCAACTCTGCCTCGCCAGCCTCGCGCTCGATGGCCGTATACCATTTCTCGACGAACTCGGCGATGCGCTCCGGGGGCAGCGGTTGGATGGTGTAGTGGGCAAAGTCGCCGCTCAGCCGCGCGGCCTGGTAGCCCACGATGCGGCTGGTCACCAGGAAACCGTTGCCGGGATAGTCGGCCACCAACCGCTGGATGGCCTCGGCGACCGATTTGCGCTGGTGGGCGTCAACCACCTCGTCCAGGCCGTCCAGAAGCAGCAGCGCTTCACCGGCGTCCAGCGCGTGCTGGAAGAGCAGCGCCCACCTGGGCTCGAGAATCTCGCGGATGTAGGTGTCTAGCGTGAGCGTGCTGTCCTGAATCTGCGCTTGGGAGAAGTCCACAATGCGCACGAAGACGGGCAGACGCTCCAGTGCCGCTTCACCGACATTCTCAACCTTTCCGCAGGCTACGGCGTAGGCGACGTGGCGTAGGAGCGTGCTCTTACCACAGCCAGGATCGCCCAATACCACCACGCGCGGGTGGCGCAGCAGGTCGGGGATCTCCACCGGTTGTGCTGGCACCTCCCGGCGGCTCCGGGCCAGCATGCGCAGGGCGATATCTGCACTCTCCGGCCCACTCTCCGGCTCACTCTCCGGTTCCTCCATCCAATCGGGCCACTTGTCGCGGGGTTCCAGTTCGGGGCGCGCCTGCACAGGGACGAACACGTCGTCCATGCGCAGTTTGACCGTGCGGTTCTGCACCCTCGGCGCAATCCCGCCCAGGTCGAGGTACTCGAAGCGCTGGCGCAAGGATGCCAGGTAGTCGGCGCGCATCTGCACGAGGTCGGGCAATCCGGCCATCGCCGCCAGGTCGGCTGGTTCAAGTAGCCGCAGCTCCTCTTCCTTGGCACGGTTGCGGGCCTGTCTGCTGAAACCACTCGTCGAGACGATCACGCCCTCGTCCACTTCCCCCAGGCGACGAAGGCTGTTCACCACTTCACTGAAGTCACGGACGATCCTAATGCCGACGGGCTTGCTGTAGTCCTTGGCCTCGACCGCGATACGGTGCAGTGCGCGGTCGGCGGTCTCCATCTCGATGTAGACGTCGATCTGATGGCCCGCTAGTTCCACGTCGTGCTCCACCTTCCGCGCGCCCATGGCGCGGTAGGCATCCGCCACCTGCCGCTCCAGTTCCTTGCCGGTTTTCGTAGTTTTCTTCGCCATCAGAGCATCCTCAACTGTTGCGCTTTCTCCGCTTTTCGCTGCTTCTTCCTGCTGGCCTTCCCCTCCGCCTCACGCTGGGCCTTCTCGGCCTTGATGCGCCCCAACAGCACCGCCGCTGGCTCATCGTCCGGGTCCTGCTTCACCAACCGGCCCTCGAACGCCTGCTTGAGCACCGCCTGCCGCAGCCTGCGAGCGCGCGCCAGCGCCGCCTCCACCGATGTCCCCAGCGCCACGACCACCGACAGCCGCCGCTCGACCTCGGCGACGATGCGGTGTTGTTCGGGGAGAGGAGAGACGGCGATTGGTAGTGCTCGCACCTTTCTGGAGTTCAAAGCGGGTTGCATTCCGCCTGACGCTACGCCACCCCTTCGCGTTTGTTCGTACCTAGCCATGAACCAATAGAAAACCAACTCTGATAAGATCGGCGTCTCCGAGCATACGATTGAAGCAACATTCTGGTTATTTGATGCTGGGACATCTAGAACCGCAGCTTGTCCCCTCGTTTTACCTTCTCCAATCATCGCCAAAAGAACCGTGCCTGGTGGATTCAGCTTAGCATTGCTGTTGGCTAGCCCAAGAGCCGTTATCTTTTCTCGAGTGTCTTTTATTCGACAGAATGCAACTTCACCTGAACTTAGCCAGTGAACGTCACCGCCCCAGTACTTGAGCTCTTTCCGCGAAGGCGTTCCGCCGATAGAAACAGTGAACAGACTACCTATGTTTGTCCATATCCAGCCCTCTGGCAGTTTGTACAGGTCTGGAATATTTAGCGGCTCAGGTTCCTTGTACTTCTGCTTCCAATGATCGTCCTTTGGCAGATACTTGCCATAGACGTCTCTGGGGAGGCCTTGCCACTCCTCTGACGCGAGTTTCTCGCCGCGCTTGAGGAGATGTCCGGCAGCCTTGCGCGCAGATTTGGCTGCCTTCTGCTTAGATTTCTCAATCTCCCGCTCCCATTGTGTCGCCTCCCAGCGGACACGACGCTCGGCCAGGATGCGGGCCAGCAGTTGGCCGGCGGGCTCGTAGTCGCGGCCTTCCGCGCGGGCCAGGGACGCCTCCGTAGGGACGAGCCGCCCCTCGCAGGCGGCCTTGAGGACAGATGCCTTATAGCGCCGCAGGTTGGCCTGCGCCCGCTCCAGCGCCGCGACGCCAGCATCCAGCCGCGTGAACTGCGTCTCGATCTCGGCCACGATGCGGTGTTGTTCGGGGAGGGGGGCGAGAGGGAAACGAGTTCTCTGAAATTTCGACTTGTTGACGATGGTAACAGTAGTTGCAGACGCAACGCTGTTTAGCCACCTCTTGACTTCAGCGCTCTGTAGGTAGTAGAGGCCATATCTGGGCAAGATTCCGGGCGGAAACACGACAGCGTTAATCTGCTGATTGAATGCAACAGGCACCCCACTGATACCTGTTTTTCCTAGAATACCTATGCACGAGACAAGCACAGATTGGGGTGGAAGAACTCTAGCCAGTTCTGCACCCTTCACAGACAACTTGTCTTCCGCATCGTAAATCACATCGTCATTTAGCTGGGGCGGCTTCACAAGCGGGAGATAGTCACCGTAATTGCTGGGGTCCTTCTTTGATGGTGTCGTGCCTGTGATCACTTGAGCACACTCACCAAGCGTCGTCCACGCCCACCCATCGGGCAGCGCCCACTCGCCCTGCGTCTCGCTCTCAGCCAACGTTCACTCCTTGCCTATCGGCGGGGAGATAACCACGGATGGAGAAATACACGATGAACAGGCGTATCGTGCATTTCCTTTATGGTATAGGAAAGTACAAACTGCATTGTACTACCAGGGACTTGGTCTTGAAATCAGAAATTCCATATTCAAATATGCCCAGGCGATGAGCAGATGGCGAACTTGAGGAAGCGGCCATCTGGCGCGGTGAACTGTTGGGCATTGCAGCGCGCAACCACCTCGGCGAGGTCTCGCT